>NZ_JBKTEM010000004.1:0-164729 GCF_047239305.1 Beduini sp. | reverse complement strand
ACAACATAATGCGTATTATGTTGTGTACATCGTTTCATAATAAATCGTTGAAAATAGCCGGAATAATCAAGGCTTTTAGAAATGCGAGGGTAAGGGATCAACATGATTGAAAAGAAGATTAAAGATTTAAGTGAGTCAATGGTTGCATGTTTTTTTGAACACAAAGAAGAAGATATATTTGCATCCCATCTATCAGAGAAATTACTGTGGATCAGTGAGGAGCAAGAGCGTTATGGCAAGCAGGCAATCCTCTCTTACCTTAGACAACTGCGGGATGATTATCATGGAAAGGTTGCAATTAAACAGCAGGATTATCATGTTTTTTCTCTTCATCCGCTTATCTGCTTTGCAGTAGGAACCATGACGATTGAGATGAATCTGGAAGAAGATCAATTTAAAAAAATTGACATTTGCATCAGTGGTATATGGCAAGAAGAAAAAAATTGGTGTCTGACTCATTTCTATTCTTCTATTAAAGATGAGCGACTGATAAGTCGAAACGGTTCTTTATCTTTACAGCAGCAGTTAGAAGTAATCCAAAAGGCAGCAATGATCGATCCATTGACACAGATCAATAATTTACAAGGATTTGAGGAAGAAGTGGCTTTACTTTTAAAAAAGTATCCGAAGCAGAAATACGTCATGATCAAATTCGGTATTCGAGATTTTCGTTTTGTGAATCGTCGTCATGGCTATAAGATGGGAGATCTGGTATTGAAGCATATCGCAAAGAATCTTTTTGCGACCTTGAAAGAGCGTGAAGCCTGTGGACGTGTGGAGAAAGATATTTTTGCTATGCTGTATTGTTTTGAGGATAAGCCCTCTTTGGAACAGAGAGTGGAACAGCTTGAAACAGTTTTGCTTGATCCGCAGATCCGTCAGCGTTTAGAAACAAAAATTCATTTTAATATAGGAATCTATCAAATTGAAAATAACCATGCCGAATATATCAAAGATATGTTGGATAAGGCTTTGATTGCTCAAAAAAAAGGAAGTCGCTCGATTAGTCATCGTCATCACTATGCATATTATGAGGAATGGATGATGACGGCTCAGTATCAACGCAGCAAATTATTGGAAGAAGCACCAAAGGCAATGGAAGAAAATGAGTTTTCGCTTTATATACAGCCACAGTTTGATTTGACTTCAGGAGCTTTGGTGGCGGGAGAAGCATTAGTGAGATGGATCACTAAAGAGGGAATCCGCATGCCCGGTGAATTTATTCCGATTTTTGAAGAGCAGGGCTTCATCTTCTCGTTCGACTATTATATGCTTGATAAGATTTGTCGGCAAATGAGAAAGTGGATAGATGAAGGAGTAGAAGTACATCCTGTCTCTACGAATCAATCAAGACTGCATATTGAAGAAGAAAATTATTTTAAAGATTTTTGTGCGGTGATTGACCGCTATCAGATTCCCCATGAATATATTATTTTTGAATTGACAGAATCCGCTTTTGTGGAAAATAGTGAGAAAATGATTAAGTTGACTAAACAACTGCATGAACATCATTATAAAATTGCCATTGATGACTTTGGTACTGGTTATGCTTCTTTAAACTTACTGAGTGTAGTTCCGGCAGACATTTTAAAGATTGACAAAAGCATGCTGAAGGGGTATAACACCAACATTCGAACGCAGATCATTATCGAGAAGATCATTCAGTTAGCCCATGACATTGGGATGAGTGTAGTCTGCGAGGGGATTGAAGAACAGGCAGAATGGGAATATCTTAAAAAGATCGGCTGCAATATCGGTCAGGGCTTTTTAATGGGGAAACCGATTGAGGCAGAGGCGTATCAAAAACTTTGGCTAAAAACAACAAATCACTAAAATAGTAAGATTTAAGTTTATAATCGTAAAAACATAACATAATATTTGTAGATGAGTATTGAAATTTATCGTATTATACTATATAATTCTAGGTAATTCAGTGAAGAAGATGAGTAGATAATGTCTATTTTATAGAGAGAAAACGGTTGGTGAAAGTTTTTAAATGATATTATTGAAGGCTACTTTGGAGAAGTTCGCTTTGCAGCGTTATCGCATAATTAAGTGTGTGACAGATAGTCATGAATTAGGATGGTACCGCGATTTAAGTCGTTCCTATTTAGGAGCGGCTTTTTATATTTTAAAGGAGGACATTATGAAAAAATTAACCGGAAATCAAGTTAGACAACTGTTCTTAGACTTTTTTGAAAGCAAGGGACATAAGGTAGAGCCTAGTCACTCGCTGATCCCTAATGGGGATCCTACCTTATTATGGATTAACAGCGGTGTGGCAGCACTCAAAAAATATTTTGATGGAACGATTACACCGGACGTACCTAGAATTACGAATGCTCAAAAATCAATTCGTACCAACGATATTGAAAATGTTGGGGTAACAGCTAGACACCATACATTCTTTGAAATGTTGGGTAACTTTTCGATTGGCGATTATTTTAAGAAAGAAGCAATTGATTTTGCTTGGGAATTTTTAACCGGTGAACAGTGGCTGGCATTTGAAAAAGACAAGCTTTATATTACAGTATATCAAGATGATGAAGAAGCTTATGAGTATTGGGTAAATGTAAAAGGTGTTCACCCAGATCACATGCTCAAAACAGAAGGAAACTTCTGGGAAATTGGAGAAGGACCATGCGGACCGGATTCAGAGATTTTCTATGATCGCGGAGAAAAATATGATCCTGATCATATTGGTACAAAATTATTCTATGAAGAATTAGAAAACGATCGCTATGTTGAAATATGGAACCTAGTATTCTCTCAATTCAATGCAAAAGAGGGTGTAGATCGCAGAGACTATCAGGAATTGCCGAAAAAGAATATAGATACCGGAATGGGATTAGAACGTATTGTGAGTATTATCCAAGAAGGTGAAACAAACTTTGATACCGATTTCTTTTTACCAACGATCAAAGCTGCAGAGAAATTAGCAAAAGTCTCTTATGAACAAGATAAGATGGCTTATCGTATCATTGCCGATCATATTCGTACGGTGACATTTGCTTTGGCAGATGGCGCTCAGTTTGATAACGAAGGACGCGGCTACGTATTAAGAAGAATTCTGCGACGTGCAGTACGCTATGGTAAAAAGATTGGTATTGAGGGAACATTCATGTTTAATCTTGTGGATGTGGTATCTGATATCATGAAAGAATTTTATACGTATTTACCTGAGAAAGTGGAATATATTAAAAAGTTGGTAAAGATTGAAGAAGAGCGTTTCCACGCGACACTGAGTGGCGGAGAAAAGATGCTTTCAGAGATCATTGCTAACACGAAAGGGGATACGATTGACGGTAAAACAGCGTTTAAACTATATGATACGTATGGATTCCCTTTTGAATTAACTTTGGAAATTGCAGCTGAACATCAGCTGAAAGTAGATGAAGACGGTTTTAAAGAAGAGATGAGAAAACAAAAAGAGCGTGCCCGCAATGCCAGAGGCGGAAACGAATCGATGGGCTCTCAAAAAGAGGATTTGATGAAATTTGTGGAACCATCAGCATTTACTTATAACCCGATACCATTGAAGGCAAAAGTTATCGGTTTATTTAAAGATGGAAAACAAGTTGACGTATTAGAAGACAGCGGAGAAATTATTTTTGACCACACGAACTTTTATGCACAGATGGGTGGTCAATGTGCAGATCAGGGAACGATTAAAAATGAGACGACTGCTTTAGTATGTACAAATGTATTGAAAGCACCAAATGGTCAGCATTTACATTATGTAGAAATAAAGAATGGACAGGTAAAAGTTGGCGATGAACTTACGCTTGAAATTGATATGACATTAAGAAATCAAACTCAAAATAATCATACGGCAACTCATTTGCTGCAGGCAGCTTTAAAAGAAGTGCTGGGCAGTCATATTGCACAAGCCGGTTCATATGTGGACGCTCAGCGTTTACGTTTTGACTTTACGCATTATGAAAAACTAAGTAAAGAAGAATTAAACAAGATTGAAAGTATTGTAAATGATAAAATCTTTGCAGCTTATCCGGTAAATATTTCTCATATGTCAAAAGATGAGGCAATTGCTTCAGGTGCAATCGCTTTATTTGATGAAAAATATGGGGATGAAGTTCGTGTTGTTAATATTTCTGAATACTCAGTAGAGCTATGTGGTGGCTGCCATGTTTCAAATACATCTGCAATCGGTATTTTCAAGATTGAAATGGAGGAAAGTATCGGATCAGGGATTCGCCGTATTGAAGCGGTGACTGGCAAAGCCGCATATACTTCATTAAATCATGCGGTTCAAACGGTCGATGCCATCAGTGATACTTTGAAGCTTAAAAACAAGGCAGAAGTTTTAACGAAAGTAGAAGCGTTGCAGACGGAATTAAATGAAAGCAAAAAAGAGAATGAAAAATTACGTTCTAAACTCAACAGTATTGAAGCAAAAGAAAAATTAAGCAGCGCTGAGACAATCAATGGCATTCCATTTCTATTGGTGAATCAAGAACAAATGAGTGCGAATGAAGCAAAACAGCTTGCTTTTGAATATCGCAGTCAATTAGGCAGCGGAATCGTTGCTTTAGTCAATGTTGACGAGGATAAAGCCACTTATTATGTAGCGGTCAGTGAAGACATTGTCGCTAAGGGATACAAAGCCGGAGATCTGGTAAAAGCAGCTTGTGCAGCAAGCAATGGACGTGGTGGCGGAAAGCCTGATTTTGCACAAGGCGGAACAAAAGAATTGGACAAAGTTTTGTTGGGAATTAGCGAAATTAAAAAAGCTTTATAGTAGATAAATTGCGATAAATAGTGTACAATGCTTATGAGGATTAGCAGAAGGGAGTGACTGATATGGAGAAAGATATGACAGCAACAAGAATTTTCAGTGCCGAAGATATTAAGCGAGAGGTTATTCGCTCAAACTTACAAACGGTTGTTTCAGCATTAGAAGAACGCGGTTATAATGCCGTACATCAGATTGCCGGATATTTGATTTCAAATGATCCTGCTTACATCTCTAGTCACAAGGGAGCACGTGCTATTATCCAGCAAATCGATCGCAATGAAATTATCGAAGAACTCGTGAAATTTTATTTGGAAAGTAAGTAGATTTATGGAAAAAATAATGGGACTTGATTTAGGGTCAAAAACGTTAGGAATTGCCATTTCTGATGCATTGGGAATGATTGCCCATGGGGTTGAGACATTCCGATTTGCGGAAAATCAGGACAGTTTGAGCATTCCTCGAGTAAAAGAATTATGTGCTCAGGAAGGCATTAAAAAAATTGTTTTGGGTTTGCCTAAACACATGAATGGCGATGTCGGTATTCGCGGCGAAGTGTCAATCAAGTATAAAGAAAAGCTTGAAAAGAATATCGAAGGAATTGAAGTGATACTTGCAGATGAGCGTTTAACGACAAAGGTTGCGGAAAATGCATTGATCTTTGCAGATGTATCAAGAAAAAAAAGAAAAAAAGTTATCGATAAGATGGCAGCTGTAACGATACTGCAGTCTTATTTAGATAGCCATTAAAGGAGATTACAATGGATACAAATCAAATCGTAGTGACAGATGATCAAGGAAATGAACATGCTTTAGAAGTATTGTTCACATTCAACAGTGATGAAACAGGAAAGAAATATGTTTTATATTTTGATCCGAAAGAAGAACAGCCAACTGTATTTGCTTCTTCATTCGATGATGAAGGACAATTATATGAAGTAGAATCACCGGAAGAATGGGAAATGATCGAAGAAGTATTCCAAAGCTTTGTTGCTCAAGATGAAGGTGGATGCGGATGTCACAATCATGGTGACGGAGAATGTGATTGTTCAGGAGATGGTGAATGTGGATGCCATGATGGTGAAGATCACGAATGCTGTTGCGGTGACGACGGAGAATGTTGCCATTAAGACTGATTTATCAGTCTTTTTTTATTGTATGAACGGATCACGTTTAATCTTACCGAATTTAAATATAAGAAGATGGCTATCAGCAGTAATCGTCTTTACAGCATTTAAGATTTCCAACTTTATATTCTGCGCTATTATAGGCATAATAAATTGAAAAGCGTCGATAAATAGATTATAATAAACTTATTTGGAGGTAACGAATGAAACGTATACATAAAATTATTGTTGCTGTTGTGGTCGTGGTGATGATAGCCGGAGCCGGTTTTTTTATGACTTATCAGCAATCTATTAAGGCAGTCTCAAAAAATGATGAAAAAGTCCAATTTACGGTGGTTGAAGGAATGAGCCATGGGGATGTTGTGAATGAATTAGAAGCATCCGGATTGATTAAGAGTAAATTTTTTACACAGTTATTTTTAAAGTTTAATTCTTATCCCATCATTCAAGTGAATACATACCAGTTAAATAAAAATATGGATTTAAAAACAATCTTTCATATTTTATCAACCGGATCTTATGAAAATTTAGTACAGGCAGGATTTACAGTAAATGAGGGACTGACGATTCCTGAAATTGCGGAGATCATTGCTAAAGAACTTAATGTTTCAAAAGATAAGGTGTTAAATAAATGGAAAGATTCGGCTTATCTGCAAAGCTTGAGCGATCAGTATGATTTTTTAACGGCAGATATTTTAAATGATCAGCTGCTTTATCCGCTGGAAGGCTATTTATATCCGGAGACTTACAGTACGGTAGGCGTGGATGCAACCATTGAAGAATATACCAAACTGATGCTGGATATGTCAGAAACGGTTTTCGGATCTTACTTAGATCAGATTAAAGCAACGGGCATGAGTGTCCATGAATTCTTAACGTTTACTTCAGTCGTGGAAAGGGAATCCCTGTATGAACAGGATAAACCAATGATTGCCGGAGTCTTTAAAAACCGTTTGAATATTGATATGAATCTGCAAAGTGATATTACGGTTTTATATGCTTTACAAAGAACCGGGTTAGATATTTCATATGAGGATTTAGAAGTCGATTCTCCTTATAATACATATATGTATAAAGGATTGCCGGTAGGACCGATCAGCAGTGTATATAAAACAACGATTGAAGCCTGTCTGAATCCTTCAAAGCATGATTACTTATTCTTCTTTGCATTAAAAGATGGAAATGTTATATATTCTAAAACATTAGAAGAACATGATAAAGCTGTAGAGGAAAATATGTGGTATTAGTATGATAGATCAGAAAACATTAGATAAAATTGAATTAGAAGCATTAAAACGTAATATACCGGTAATGCAAAAAGAAGGGCTTGATTTTATGATCAGCCTTTTAAATGAAGAAAAAGCAGCGACTTTACTGGAAATCGGCAGTGCCATTGGCTATTCCGCAATGCGTTTAGTGACCAATGTCGATCAGATGAAAGTGGAAACTATTGAACTGGATGATGAGCGCTATCAGGAAGCAAAAGAGAATATTGAAAAATATAAACTGCAGAATCAGATTTATCTTCACCATGATAATGCATTAACCTTTGATGAAAGCCAGCTGGTGCTTAAAAGCTTTGATGCCTTGTTTATTGATGCGGCCAAGGCACAATATCAACGCTTTTTTGAAAAGTATATTCCTTATATTAAAGAGGATGGCATTGTAATCGTTGATAATTTGGATTTTCATGGCATGGTCGATCATATAGAAGAGATCCGCAGTCGTAATACAAGACAATTAGTTAAAAAAATAAAAAGATTCAGAGATTGGATATTTGACCATGAACTTTATGATGCCCATTATTATCCGGTAGGAGACGGAATCGTTGTGGTCAAAAGAAAGGAAAAAGAATGAAATATATTGTTCACTTAAATGATGAGAAGATGATTGGGCCTTTGATTGAACGTCAGATAGCAGGGGTAATTATCGGAACGGACCATTATTCCAATGGTGGCATTTTAAACTGCACAATTGAACAGATTCAAGAGATGACAGCTAAAATCGATCATCGAATGCAAGTCTATGTTTTGGTAAATCGTCTTTTTCACCAGCATGAAATAACAAGATTAAAAGTATTTTTAAAAGATCTGATGAATAGTGAGATTGACGGTATTGTTTTTCAGGATTTTGGAGTGCTGAATATCGTTAGGGAACTGCAAGCATCCTATAAGATGATCTATGCTCCTGACACCTTAAATACAAATCATCAGACTATCAACAGCTTATCATTATTAGGAATTGATGCTTTTATGCTTGCCGGACAGCTGCATTATGATGAAGTGGAAGCTATTGTGACACATAGTCAGAAGCCATGCATCGTTCCTGTTCACGGAGTACAGTACATATCATGTTCAAGAAGAGAACTGCTGACAAACTATTTCCAGCAGATTAATAAGACCGAAACCAGCACTTATGAAGATAGAATCAAGATCAAAGTGAATAATAAAGAAGAGTATTCTTATATCTATGAAGATGAAGCCGGTACGCATATTTATACCACGAATGAACTTTGTACACTGGACTTGTCCATTCCGGGAGAATACGGTTATATAGAAACACTTTATTTGGATAATGATTATATCTTGGATGTGATTGATTGTTATCAGAAGCACCGAACAGAAAAAGAATTGAAAAGCAAGTATCCTCACCATGACTATGATCATGGATTCTTGGAAGACGGAACAGTTTATAAGATTGAAGATGTAAGGAAGCGTGAAGAAAATGAGAAACGTTAGTACAATCATAGATGGAAAAAGAGTGATTACCAAAAAGCCTGAGCTATTGGCTCCAGCCGGAAATTTAGAAAAATTAAAAGTGGCAATCATGTATGGTGCTGACGCTGTATTTGTCGGTGGAAAAGAGTTTTCTCTGCGTTCTTTAGCTTCTAACTTTACTTTGGAGGATATAAAAGAAGCAGTAGAATTTGCCAATCAGTACGGGGCGAAGATTCATGTGACCTGCAATATTATTCTTCATGAAGAAAATTTAGAAGGCATTAGTGAATATTTAAAGGCGTTAGATGAAATTGGTGTGACAGCGATCATTGTAGCTGATCCATATATTATGCTTTTAGCTAAGCAATTAGATTTATCGCTGCAAGTGCATGTGTCTACACAGCTGTCTTCGACAAATGCAGAAGCCATTCGTTTCTGGCAGAAGCAGGGACTGGAACGAGTTGTATTAGGACGTGAGGTTGATTATCAGGATCTTAAAGCCATTATGGCAGAAACTGATATTGAAGTAGAATATTTTATTCATGGCGCTTTATGTATCTCTTATTCTGGAAGATGCATGCTGTCAAATTATTACTCAAGACGTGATGCCAATCGTGGCGGCTGCTCTCAATCTTGCCGCTGGTATTATGATATTTATAAAGGCAACAGAAAAATTAATACAGATGAAGATATCCCTTTTAGTATGTCCAGCAAGGATCTGTCATTAGTAGATCATATCGGTGAACTGATTGAACTAGGTGTTGATTCCTTCAAGATCGAAGGGAGAATGAAATCTCTGCATTATATTGCGACAGTTGTGTCAACATATCGCAAACTGATTGATGCTTATTGTGCTGATCCGGATCATTTTGAATATGATTCCAAATATATGAATGAATTGAATAAAGCTGCGAATCGTGCTTTGACACTTGGTTTCTATAATCAAAAGCCAAGTCAAAAAGATCAGTTATTCAATTTGCGTGATGAACATCCTACTCAGGAGTTTTGTATGCGCGTCTTGCATTATAATCCGCTGACTCAGCTGGCAAAAATCGAACAGCGCAACTATTTCAAATTAGGAGATGAAGTTGAGTTTTTCAGCCCTGATCGTGATAATTTCAAAATGGTTGTGAGGGAATTATATAATGAAGATATGGAAAAAATAGAGGTAGCCAATCACCCGATGGAAGTTTTATATGTGAAAGTAGAGGGGATCGTTAAAAAAGACGATATGGCAAGAAAGGTGGGAAAATAGTGAAACCCATTATTATCGGGATTGCCGGGGGAACAGCTTCGGGAAAGACAACCATTGCGAATCGACTGGTGGAATCTTTTTTAGATGAAACTCATGTCACTGTGATTCGCCAAGATGATTACTATAAAGATCAAACCCATAAAACCATGGCAGAACGTGTGAAGAATAATTATGATCATCCGGATGCTTTTGATACAGAATTTTTAGTTGAGCAGCTGTCTGCCTTAAAAAGAGGGGAGACGATCTTAAAGCCGACATATGATTATGAGCTGCATACCCGCAGTGATATCGTAGAAATGATCGCTCCCAGCCGTGTCATCGTGTTAGAGGGGATCTTTGTTTTAGCCCAAAAGGAAGTACGTGACTTATGCGATATCAAAGTCTATTGTGATACACCGGATGATATCCGTTTTATCCGTCGTTTAGTTCGTGATGTGAATGAGCGCGGACGTACCGTGGAATCTGTCATCAATCAATATTTAAGTACAGTAAAGCCAATGCATGATGCTTTTATTGAACCTTCTAAAAAATATGCCAATATTATATTTCCGGAAAACACAGAAAATGATGTGGCGATCGACCTATTAATTACTAAAATTGCTAGTATTATTCAATAAATTATGTTATATTTAGGACTGGAAGGTGAAAAAACATGGAAGAAAATAAAGTTTTACTAACCCTAAGTGGTATCGAAAAATTAAAAAAAGAACGTGAAAATTTAGTTAATGTTGAACGTCCACATGTCATAGAAGAGTTACAAGCTGCCAGAGCACAAGGGGACTTGTCTGAAAATGCTGACTATGATGCAGCCAGAGATAAACAAGCCGCATTAGAAGCAAGAATCAAAGAAATTGACAGCATGCTGCAGCATGCTGAGATTATTAATGAAGATGATACAGATGTTGCCTTGGTAAAACCGGGAACAACAGTCACTTTATTAGATCTAGCAGATAATGATGAAGGAACTTATACAATTGTCGGTTCTTTTGAAACAGATCCGGGAAATGGAAAGATTTCAAATGAATCACCATTGGCAAAGGCAATCATCGGACATGGTATTAATGAAATCGTCACTGTCGCAGTGGAAGATCCTTATGAAGTTAAGATTTTAAAAATTGAGTATAAATAATCTCGCTTGCGGGATTTTTTTATTAAAAAAAGCGGAATTTCCGCTTTTTTGTTTATGCTTTAGCAATCTCAATTAATAGTTCAACGCATTGTTTCATAGCGTTAATGCTGACATATTCGTATTTGCCATGCGCATTGTACCCACCTGTCCCTAGGTTTGGACACGGCAGTCCTTCATAAGTAAGCATCGCTCCATCAGTTCCGCCGCGAATCGCACTGCTTCTAGGTGTTAAGCCGATTTCTGTCATGGCAGCTTTTGCTTTCTCGATAACACGCATATCTTTTTCAATATGCTGTCTCATATTGGCATACGTATCTTGGATATCCAAAGATATAATCGGATATCCATATTTTTTATTCATAAAGTCTTGGGCATTGATAAAATCCTGTTTTTGCTTTTCCAACAGATGTTCATCATGATTACGGATAATATAATCCATCTGTGTAAAATCGACATTTCCACTCATGTTGTTTAAATGATTGAACCCTTCATAGCCGTCGGTATAGGCAGGATTATCAAAAACCGGAAGCAAGCTCTGAAATTCCATCGCTGCCAATAATGAATTAATCATTTTATATTTAGCACTACCGGGATGAATCCCTTTTCCCTGAACACTGACTTTGCAGCTGGCAGCATTAAAGTTTTCATAATCGATACAATCAATAGCTCCACCGTCAACGGTATAAGCAAAATCACAGCCAAAATAATTCACATCAAAGTTTTCGGTTCCGCGTCCTACTTCTTCATCAGGTGTAAAAGCTAATTTAATCGTACCGTGCTTAATTTCCGGATGGGCTAAAAGGTAGTCAGCCATCTGCATAATTTCTGCAATTCCGGCTTTATCGTCGCCTCCTAGAAGAGTCGTTCCGTCAGTCACAATTAAATCCTGATGAATATTTTCCCTTAAACTAGGAAATTCTTCAGGATCCATCACAATATTTAGCGCTTCATTTAAGACGATTGGTGAGCCATCGTAATCTTCAATGATTCTCGGATTCACATTTTCACCACTCATATCCGGTGAAGTATCCATATGTGCGACAAATCCGATTGTAGGCAATACTTCATCTGTATTACTCGGAAGACATCCGTAAACAATTCCGGAATGATCTAGCTTTACTTCTTGAATTCCCATTTCCTGCATTTCTTTTTCTAAAAATCGCGCTAAATCCAGTTGCTTTAATGTGCTTGGCACACTGCTGGAAGCAGCAGAGGATTGGGTATCTATTTTGACATAATTTAAAAATCGATCAACAACATTCATAATATCCCTCCGTTCTTATAATTTTAATTATATGCCGATTAAAATAAAAGAGCAATGAAATCATTGCCCCTTGTGTATTTGCTCAATTAAGTTCTTTGCCTCTGTAATGGATGTTGCATCCAGATACGTTACATAGAGCTCTTCTCCATATTGAGGAAGATAAGTGATGTCATCTTCACCTGAAATAATTAGATTTTGATAGCTTAAATTGCCAAAGTTTGGTGCCAGTCCGGCAAGCGTATACAATTCTTTTTTAGTAAAATTCGTCAGCATGTTTGACGATAATACTTTTAAGATAGAGTTGAAGTTAGTTACCACAGAGAAACTCGTCAGCTTATTGGTAATTCCTTGAATGACTTGCTGCTGGGCATTGTTGCGGATATGATCAGTCACGGTCTTACGATGACGGGCATACGCTAAAGCCTGTTCCCCATTTAAGTTTTGCTGACCTTCTTCTAAGCAGATGGCATCAGGCACATCATTGCTGTCCTGTTCGCAGAAACCGTAATCAACATGAATATTAATACCTCCGATGGCATCAATAATTTTAACTAACGCATTAAAGTTGAATTTCGCAAAATAATTAATATTAATATCTAAAAGTTCTTCGACTGTATTGATGACAGATGGAATCCCGGACATCCCGGCATGTGTAATCTTATCTTTTTGTCCGCCGTTGATGCTGACATAAGAATCACGAGGAATAGAAATTAAACTAATCTTCATCGTTTTAGGATTGAAAGAAGCAACCATCAATGTATCCGTACGGCTGTCTGTTTTGATTGTTCCTTCTTCTTCACGAATATCAACCCCCATGATCAGAACATTGAAAGGTTCACTGGCAACATTGACCGGATCACTGGTTGCTGAAGAAGAAAGAGACAGCTGACAGACTAAAGTAGTCTTTTGCGTAAAATCTTCATTATACTTTTTCATCGTTTCCGTTTCTTTTTCCGAGACGACGATGACATCGACATCTTTTTCTGCCAATCCGATGTAAAGATCTACTGCGGTTGGATAAGAGACAATCGTATGAGTAGAAGACGTTTTGTTGTAATCTTTTTTGAGTATGTTGGATAACGGCATCTTAATACTGCCATCTTCACAGGACAAGGTTCCAAAATAATCGATGTCTTTTGAACTTAAACTGGTAATATTGGATTCTTTTAAAGCATATACATTACAAACCAATATTTCCTCGGTTAAATCAACATCCGTGATGGAATCCATCGTTTTATCGATATTATAATAAAGATGGTTGACGTAGGTTAATGCGATACATAATGCCAGCATTAAACAGATCGAGCTTAATCGCTTGCGTTTAATTCTGTTTTTTTCTTTAAGCGGCATCTTACGCTTAACCGCTCTTAGCTGTGTTGACCAAAAGCGAATAAAGACCAATGCACAAAGAACGACTAAGATAATAATAAATGTATAGCGAAAACCAGTTGTAAAGCCTTCATATTGATAAAGCTGCCAGCTGCTGAATCCGGTAATTCCGATAAAGATGGCAGACAGCACAATTGCGAATATTTTTCTCATTTCTATCACCTTGTTTAATATTACCCAATGGAGCAAATTTAGTCAATCAATATCATCGCTTTTTTCGCATGACAAATTTCGCATAATCATATATAATGAGTCAGGGAGTGTGAGAAAAATGAAATTGATTGAACAGATGAAAAATGAAGATTTAGGATGTGTTCTTTTATATAATTTTACTTTGGGATATAACCGCCCTGTTCCGGTAAGTATTTATGATTATGTTTTGCCGCTGCTTTTTAGTGAAAGCTTTACTTCGCATATTTTGAGTGCTTCTGGCTACAAGGAATGTGTGGAAGAAACTATAAAAGAGGAGCCCGCTTTATTTGATGACATTCGCAATCAGCTGGAAGAATTGAAGCAGCTGACAAATCGTACCTTAGGGTTAGCGGTGGTTAATCGAATACTAGCGTTTGAAATGGTGGATCAGCAAGCTTGTGGGGTTATACAAACCCGTTCTATCCTGCCTTTCAATGAAGCGATTCGTTTAGGCGAATGGTTTAATCAGCTGACTTTAGAAGAGATAACTGTACCTTTTTCTACTCAGACGAAAAAAATTGTGATTTTGGATGGAGAGACACTGGGCGATGATATTGATCTTACACTATTTAAAAAATTGGGATCGCTGACGATTTATCCTGCCTCCACTCAGGAAGAAGCAATCGAAAGAATAGCGGATGCTCATTATGTATTGGTAAATAAAGTGGTGCTGGATGAAAAGGTATTAAAAACTGCTGAACATTTAGAATATATCGGACTGTTTGCCACCGGGACAAATAATATTGATTTAGCGTATTGCCAGGATCATCAGATTACGGTAAAAAATGTGTCCGGTTATTCTACCGATATTGTGGCACAGCATACGTTTGCTTTGCTTTTATATCTTTATGAAAAAATGGCTTATTATGATCACTATGTTCAGTCTGGAGATTACTGCAAATCTTCTTCGTTTTCTCATTTTGGAATGCCATTTAACGAATTATCAGGGAAAACTTGGGGTATAATAGGATTAGGGCAGATCGGATGTCAGGTAGCCAAAATAGCAGAAGCCTTTGGCTGTCATGTTATTTATTATTCGACAAGCGGCCAAAATCATCACGAACACTATCAGCAGGTACCGTTTTTGACCTTGCTTGAACAAAGTGATATCGTCAGCATCCATGCGCCCTTGAATGAACAAACGTATCATCTATTCAATGGGAAAGCATTCGCACATATGAAACGTACTGCTTATCTGATTAACGTTGGCAGAGGACCGATTATCGATGAATTTGAATTGGCTTTTGCCTTAAAACATCATTTGATAGCCGGTGCCGGATTAGATGTATTAGAAACAGAACCGATGTCAAAAGATAGTCCCTTGCTTCCGCTTTGTGATTCACAGCACTTGGTTATTACACCGCATAGTGCTTGGGCAGCGGTAGAGACAAGGAATCGGCTGGTTCAGTTTGCATTTTCCAACTTATTGGCATTTATAGAAGAAAATGTTGAATAGAAGGTGATTAATCGCCTTTTTTGTTTGCTTTTTGCAAGAAAATGTGGTACAAATAATCTATTGCAAGAAAAAGGAGAAATGAATGAAGAGATTTGAAGAATTTAATTTAAGTATTGAGGTACTGCAAGGTATCCGTAATATGGGATATGATAAACCAACAAACATCCAAGCAGAGGCGATTCCTTTAATGTTAGAGGGGCAGGATGTTATCGGTTTAGCTCAAACTGGAACAGGAAAAACTTTGGCTTTTGCCAGCGGGATGCTTTCGTTGTTAGAATATAATAATGATAAATCAATTAAGGGAGTAATTTTATCTCCGACAAGAGAATTAGTCGTTCAAATAGAAAATGAAATGCGTCGTATCGGTGAATTTTCAAAAGCCAAGATCATCTCTGTCTATGGTGGAAGTAAAATTGAACCGCAGATTCGTGATATTAAAAGAGGAGTAGACATTATTGTGGCGACTCCGGGACGTTTAATGGATTTGATGCGTCGTAAAGTTGTAAAATTGGATCAAGTAAAAATATTTGTTTTAGATGAAGCAGATGAAATGCTGAACATGGGATTTTTGGAAGATATTGAAACAATCTTGGAACAGACAAATACAGACCGTCAAACGGTATTGTTCTCTGCCACTATGAAAGAAGATATTCAGCGTATCGCTAAAAACTATATGCGTGAGGATGCGGAATTAATCAAAGTCGATCAACATACGAAAACGGCTTCTACGATTAAACAATATTATATTGAAACAAAGCCTAAGGCACGTTTAGAAACCTTATGTCGTTTGATTGATTTTGCTCAGATCGAAAGTGGGATTATTTTCTGTAAAACTAAAAAAGGCGTGGATGATCTTGTTTTTGAACTTAAGAACCGCAACTATTTAGTAGAAGCGATTCATGGAGATCTGTCACAAGAACAGCGTATGAAGGCTTTGCGTCAGTTTAAAGAAGGAGCGACGACTTTATTAGTAGCAACGGATGTCGTAGCCCGTGGAATTGATATTGAAAATGTAACACACGTTATTAATTATGAATTGCCACAGGAAAAGGAAGCGTATGTACACCGTATCGGACGTACCGGACGTGCTTCTAAGGAAGGAACCAGCTATACTTTAATTACGAGCCGTGAAAAGAGCTTTATCGAACAAGTTCAAAAGCAAATGAACTGCACGATTAAAGAATTGCCGATTCCAACCAATGAACAAATCTTAGAGGTGAAGGCAGCCGCTTTATTAACAAAAGCCAGTCAGTACTTTGAAGATCGTCGTCATCAGCGTTTTGTGGATATGATGAGTGCGTATGATCATCATATGCTTGTGGATTTATCAGCTTCTTTGTTTTCAATGCTGTATGAAAAAGAAATTGGTTTTGATGAAACACAGCGTGTTGAAAAGCCAACGGAGTATGAAGTGATTCGTTTAAATGTTGGAAAGAAAGAACGTATTCAGGCTAAACAGGTATTATTCTTTATCTTAGATAACAGTAATATCAATAAAAGAGCGGTTGGACATATTCGTTTGGCACCGAAATTTACTGATGTTGAAATTGAAAAGAAATATGCTAAAAAAGTATTGGATAAATGTCAAAATCAGCGTATTGGCCGCAATAAAGTAAAATTAGTTAGAGCTTAATATAAAGAGCGGGTCATGAGGACTCGCTTTTATTGTTACAACAATGGTATTTCATTGGCATATAATGATAGTGATTCTCTGATATAATGGTAGTGTGTTATCTTTTATTTTCATGAAAAGCGTGCTATACTGATAATATTCAAAGGGGGAAAGAGAATGAGTAAGAAAATTATTGCGATTTCTGGTGGGATTAGCAGAGAAAACGGTGTAAGACGTGCCAATATCAGTCAAAATTATATCGATGCGGTAGTGGCAAGCGGACATTCGCCTCTTATTTTACCTATCATGCAGGATGAAGAAGCGATTGAAGCGGCACTTCGTGTGTGTGACGGATTGATTATGACCGGGGGAGTTGATATCAATCCACTGTATTACAATCAGCCGGTACATCGCTTATGCGGTGAATTGGATGATGAACGTGACACTTATGAAAAGAAAGTCATGGATAAAGCCACAATGTTAGATATGCCGATCTTGGGAATCTGTCGTGGAAATCAGATGATTAATGTTTATTTCGGCGGGACTTTGTATCAGGATGTTACATTAAAAGATCAAAATGTCATTCAGCATACACAGCAGGGAAGCCGAGGAAAAGGCTGTCAGTTTATCGATATCGAAGAGGGCAGTTTATTATATAGTGTGTTAGGTAAAAGGGCTTATGTTAATTCTTATCACCATCAGGCGGTAGATCAGATTGCGCCTCAGTTTAAAGTGACAGCCACAGCAGTGGATGGTATTATTGAGGGAATTGAGCATGTCTCTAAAAAGATTTATGGTGTGCAGTTTCATCCGGAAGTGACACATTATGAAGATGAGTTAATGTTGGGGATCTTTAAGGAATTTATTAATCGTATTTAGGAGGAAAATATGTACAGTTATATAAAAGGAATTGTCACGATGATCTTTAAGGATCACATCGTATTGGAAAATCAGGGAATTGGTTATATGATTTATGTGCCTAATCCATATAGCTTTAAAACAAACAGTGATATGACTGTATATATTTATCAGCAGGTAAAAGAAGACGGACATCTTCTTTTTGGGTTTAAATCTTTAGAAGAAAAAGAATTGTTTTTAAAATTAATCTCTGTAAAAGGGATTGGTCCCAAAACAGCGGTAGGGGCTTTAGCGACCTTGGAAGTAGAGCGTATTGTCGGAGCTATTGAAAGTGGTAATATCAATTTCTTAAAGAAGATACCGGGAATTGGTCCGAAGGCTGCCGGACAGATTATATTGGACCTGCAGGGGAAAATCGTTCTGCATAGTGAGCCTTCTGTCAATCCGGCATTTGATGAAGCCATTGAAGTGCTGGTGGCATTGGGGTATCGTGAAGCTGATGTTGTGAAGATAATGAAAAAAATTGAAGACGATGCGTTAGATACTAATGGGTACGTTAAACAAGCATTAAGTTTATTAGTAAAGTAGGGAAAACATGAATAGAGAAGGAATATTGGATGCCACTTACCAAGAAGTGGAAGAGATCACATTGCGTCCGCAGTCCTTTACGGAATATGTCGGACAGGAAGATCTTAAACAAAATTTAAAAGTGTTTGTTGGGGCTGCTAAAATGCGTGAGGAATCACTGGATCATGTGTTGCTGTATGGTCCTCCGGGGCTGGGAAAAACTACGATGTCTATGATTATTGCTAATGAGATGGGAACCAACATTAAAGTGACAACAGGACCAAGCATTGAAAAAACAGGGGATTTGGTAGCTGTTTTAACTCAGTTAGAAGCAGGTGATGTTTTATTTATTGATGAGATTCATCGTATTCCAAAAGTGGTTGAAGAAATCCTGTATCCGGCAATGGAAGATTATTGTGTGGATGTGGTGATTGGAAAAGATGCCTCAACGCGTTCCGTACGTATTGATTTGCCGCCGTTCACCTTAGTTGGAGCGACAACCCGTGCGGGAGATTTATCGGCGCCGTTGAGAGACCGTTTCGGGATTATCTCTAAACTGGAATATTATCAGCCGGAAGAATTAATTAAGATTATTTCCCGTACTGCCGGAGTATATGGCATGGAAATGGAAGCGGAAGCAGAGGCGGAATTAGCCCGTCGTTCTCGTGGAACCCCTCGTATTGCCAACCGTCTGTTTCGCCGTGTGCGTGATTTTGCGCAGTTTAATGGAGATACAATGATTACTTTAGAACGTACACAAGAAGCATTGGGACGATTAAAGGTCGATCATTTAGGATTGGATGATGTCGATCACAAGTATCTTTTAGGTATAATTGAACGCTTCCGTGGTGGACCGGTGGGATTGGAATCGATTGCTGCTTCAATCGGTGAGGAACCAATGACATTAGAAGATGTTTATGAACCCTATCTATTGCAGACAGGGCTGATCAAACGTACACCAAGAGGACGTGTCGTAACAGAAATGGCTTATCAGCATTTTAATATTCCTTATCATACGAAGTAGATCTAACGAAGTTAGGTCTATTTTTATTTAGGAGGTTATATGAAATCAATTGTTTTATTTATTATACTGCTGTTTAGCAGTTATTTTTTTGCCTTTCAAACACAGAAACCCGTATCTAAAGAAAAAAATCAGCCGATGATTACAGTCGTAGCGGAAGGTGCTTTGAGTAACCCAGGAGCCTTTGAATTAAGTGAATCTACTATGGAACAATTATTTTCACAACTGGAGCTTGATGATGATGCGGACTGTTCTTGCATCAATATGGGGCGCACTTTACTAGATCAGGATATTGTATTTATACCTAGTGTGACACAGCAAAAAATTTCTTTGAACCAAGGTAGCTTAGAGGAGTTGATGAGCATCAGTGGGATTGGCCAAAAGAAAGCTGAAAAGATTATTGACTATCGAAATCAAAGTTCATTTACCCACATTGAGCAAATTATGGAGATTAGCGGTGTGGGCTATAAGACTTATTTAAAATGGAGACCCTATTTATGTTTATAGTTTACTTGGCTTTGTTTATGATTATGGCAATTTTATTCATCAATGGCACTTATGCGATTGGTTTGATATATAGCTTGCTGCTGTATTTTTGTTATCGAAAATATAAACTTAAAATTACATTGCTGCTTCAACTTCCTGTTCTTTTGTTTTCCTTTATGGTTAATGTTCCACAGGAGCAGTTGCCAAATGAATTAAAAGGCGAAGTGGTGGAGGCGGAGGAATACCACTATATTTTAAAAACGGATTATGGAAAGATAAGAGTGATCAGTCATGGACAGGAAATTGAAAAAGGCAATCATTTAGTTATTGAGGCTAAGCAGGAGACAATATCCGAACCAAGCAATTTTAATGCCTTTGACTATCGTCTGTATTGTTTTAGTCAAAAGATTTTTTACCAGGTTAAAGAAACACAAATACTTTCCAATGATAATCATCTATCATGGTTATGTAAGACTGAGCGGTGGATAGAGAGCTTTAAAAATGAAAAAGTGGTTTCAATGACGAAACAGCTGATATTGGGAATAAAAGATGAAGCGATGGCAGAACTGTTAGAAGCGGGACAAAATCTATCGATCGTTCATCTCTTTGCCCTTTCTGGAATGCATTTAATGATGCTTAAAAAATTATTAGAAAGGCTCGGCATTCATCAAACAAAATGGCTTTTGTTTCTATTAGGGGGTTACGTCTTGTTTTTAGGTGATATGATTTCCTTATGGCGGGCTTATTTAATGCTTTTGTTTCGCTATTTATTAAAAGATAAGGTGAATGATATAGAGATTCTTTCGGGGATCAGTATTTTATTTTGTCTTTACAATCCTTTTGTGATTTATTCTTTATCCTATATCTTCTCTTTTACTATCTATGCTTTTATTTTGCTTGCTAAAGGGCATCGTTTTTCATTCGTCTATCCCTACTTAGCAGGGATTCCCATTATTTTATCTACTCAATTTTCGTTGAACCCGTTTAGTTTCTTTTTTATTTGGCTGTTTGCTCATGTGATTGAATATCTTTATGGCATCGTATTATTAAACATGGTATGTTTTAATCTTTTGGGAACGGTCACGGGATTTGTGATTTCACAGTTTGAACGGGTTCTTTATTTTTTGAATCATTATTCAATAGAATGGATTTTTATGAAGCCGCCATGGATCTTTATCTTATTTTATTACGGCTTTTTATTATTATCTTTATACCATGAACCAATCAAATCCTCTTTATATAACGATTATTTAAAACTGGCAAGTCTGTTATTGATCCTATATTTTTATCCCTATCTTCAGCCATACAGCCGAGTAGTGATGATTGATGTGGGACAAGGAGACTGTTTTTTAATTATGCAGCCCTTTCATCAGGGTAATTATTTGATTGATACCGGTGGGAATCAAAGCTATGATCTTTCAGAAAAACGCATCATTCCTTATTTAAAATCGATTGGTATTAAAGAACTGACAGCGCTCATTATAACGCATGATGATTTTGATCATATGGGGGCCAGTGACAGTCTGCTGACGCATTTTAAAGTCAATAAAGTAATGACTAAAGGAGAAGATATCGGCATATTAAAATATCTGCCTTTACCTTATGCCGCTGATGATAAAAATGCCAATAGTTTAGTCTATTATCTGTCTTTAAATCAGCTCGGATATTTATTTACCGGTGATCTGCCGATTGCTCAGGAAGAAGAGCTAACAGCACGTTATCCACAGTTGAACGTCAATGTTTTAAAGGTGGGACATCATGGCTCTAATACGTCTACAGGTGCTTTGCTGCTATCTGCTTATCTGCCACAGTATGGTCTTATCAGTGTAGGGGAAAACAATCTTTATCATCATCCTAATAAGGAGGTTTTAAAACGGCTGGAAGCCTATGATGTTGACGTTTATCGCAGTGATACGATGGGAATGGTGGAGATTATCAGTCTTTTTGGGATTCACCGAATTAATTATTGTAGAAAAACCTGAGACAGGGTATAATTTGAATGGTGATAAAAATGATTTATGTGCTTTATGGGGAAGAAACGTTCCTATTGGAACAAAAACTAAAAGATATCAAAACTGAATATGGCATCAGTGAAGAAAATATGAATCTTGCAGTTTATGATTCTGCTTCAACAGAACTGAAGGAAGTCATTGAAGACTGCAATATGCCGCCTTTTTTAAGTGACTATAAAATGGTGCTGTTGAAAAATCCTTATTTTTTAACGACTCAAAAAGGACCGGCGAGTCTTAATCAAGATGGCACTTTGCTGGAAAAATACCTTAAAGCACCGATGGAATCTACAATATTTGTTATTTATCATAATGTAAAAAACTTTGATGAGCGTAAAAAATTAGTAAAGTTATTAAAAAAAGAGACAACTTTTATGCTGATGGATAAGATCGGGCATCATCAACTTAAATCTTCGGTTCGCAATGCGGTTAAGCGCAGAAAAGCGGTTATTGATGATGATGCCTTGGAGTTTATGCTCAGTCGTCTGCCTAATGATCTGATGATGATCTCGAACGAGGTTGAGAAATTGTGTCTTTATTCAGAGCATATTACCTTAGAAGATGTACGTGCCGTTGTGAGTAAGCCATTAGAAGAGAATGCTTTTGAACTGGTCAGTGCGATTATGAAAAAAGATCAGCAAGATGCTGTACATATCTATAAAGACCTGATGGTAAATAATGAAGAACCTGTCAAGCTGATTGTGCTGATTGCCAATCAGATGCGTTTATTGATGCAAGTGAAAACATTGGATCGAAAAGGGTATAATGATCAGGAGATTGCCAAGATTTTGGGCATCAATCCATTTAGACTGCGCTATATTCGCGCCGATGCTTCTTTGTATGATATACAGGATTTAATGAGCAAATTGAATGACTTGGCCCTATTAGATACTAATATTAAAAAAGGAATGGTCGATAAGAGACTGGGCTTGGAATTATTTTTGATGAAAGTATAGGAGATAATTATGGAATCTTTAAGAAACTTATATAAAATTGGCGTAGGACCCTCGTCTTCGCATACCTATGGACCTAAATTAGCGGCAGAAAGAATCAAGTCGCTTTATCCAAATGCTTCAAAGATCGTAGTGACATTATACGGATCTTTGGCATTGACCGGGAAAGGCCATTTAACCGATTATATAATTCAACAGACTTTAGCGCCGATAGAGTGTATATTTAAGTTTAAAGCCGATGCTTTGCCCTATCATCCTAATGGCATGATGTTTGCTGTTTATGAGGAAGAAAAAAAGATAGATGAGGTCACTGCATACTCTGTAGGCGGAGGAAAGATTGAGATGCCCGGCGTTGAAAATGAAACCAATCAGGAAGTCTATCCGCAAAAAAATATGACTGAAATCATTCAATATATTGAAGATCATAATATTTCTTTTTACGATTATATATTAGAATTTGAAGATGAAGAGATTGAAATCTATTTATACCACGTTTTAGAAGCTATGTTCCAATGTGTTGAAGACGGACTGCATACACAAGGAACGATCCCCGGACGTCTGCAATTAAAAAGAGTTGCAAAGATGATGCATGCTCAGGCTTTAAACACAAAAAAAGAAAGTGAACGCGAACGTCTGCTGGTAAGTAGTTATGCCTATGCAGTCAGTGAAGAAAATGCGTGTGGACATACGATCGTGACTGCTCCGACATGCGGGGCCAGCGGTGTGATTCCGGCAGTGCTGTATTACTGCTATAAACAGTTGCATATGGAAAAGAAAGATTTGGTCAAAGCTTTAGGTGTTGGCGGATTGTTTGGAAATGTCATCAAGAAAAATGCGACGATTTCCGGAGCTGACGGAGGCTGTCAAGCGGAGATCGGTTCAGCATGTGCAATGGCGGCAGCACTTTACGCATGGTTGCTGGAACTTAACAACAGTGCGATTGAATATGCAGCAGAGATGGGAATGGAACACAATTTAGGCTTAACTTGTGACCCTGTTGGCGGCTATGTCCAGATTCCTTGTATTGAACGCAACGGCTTTGCGGCATTAAGAGCGATGGATGCGGCAGTATACTCAAAACAGCTCGGGTATATCCGTAAAAATAAGATTTCTTTTGATGCAGTGGTAAAAGTCATGTATGAAACCGGAAAAGATCTGAATTCTGCTTATAAAGAAACGTCGCTAGGCGGACTTGCAAGTAATTTTGAATTTGGTGAAGAAGATGAATAAAAAAATAGAATGGTTGGAAAATAATGAAGGGATGGGATTGTATGTCCATATCCCTTTTTGTACGAGCATCTGCACATACTGTGATTTTTCTAAAATGTATTATAAAAAAGAATGGGTGGACCGTTATCTAAAAGCCTTAAAAAAAGAGATTCAACAGTATGATATTAATGTCCCGATTACTACGCTTTATATTGGCGGCGGCACTCCCAGCAGCTTAAATGAGGAACAGCTGGAAAGACTCTTGCTGATATTAAAGCCCTATGCAGGCAGTGCGCTTGAATATACGATTGAAGTCAATCCCGAATCCATGACATATGAAAAGTTATTGCTGTTTAAAACTTATGGGATTAACCGTCTAAGTATTGGTGTTCAGACATTTAATGAAGCAATCTTAAAAAAGATAGGTCGACTGCATCATAATCAGGAGGTTTTTTGGTTGATTTCTCAGGCATGGGAAGTTGGTATAAAAAATATTTCTATCGATTTGATGTATAATCTGCCTTTACAGACAAAAGAAGATATTTTAAAAGATCTGATGATTGTGGAAACATTGCCGATTACCCATCTTTCTTATTACTCTTTAATATTAGAAGAACATACTGTGTTATATAATGAACATTTTGAAGGGATGGACGAGCAGGAAGAATATACGATTACAGAAATAATTCGTGAAAAGCTCGAACAGTTTGGTTTTCATCGCTATGAGATCAGTAATTTTGAAAAAGACGGACATCCATCTTTGCATAACTGTGTCTATTGGTTAAATCAGCATTATTATGGATTTGGTTTAGGTGCACATGGCTATCTTGATAATATACGCTATAATAATACAAAGCAGTTGTCTGCTTATTTAAATGAGGAGTTCTTGCAGACTAAGGAAACGATTGGTCATAAGGAAAGCATATTTGAAGCTTTAATGTTGGGACTGCGTTTGGCTAACGGTATTTCACTTCCTTTATTTAAGCAGCGCTATCAGATCGATTTGCTAACGTATTATCAAGAAAAGCTGCAGCCATTTATCAATCAGGGACTTTTAATCATCGAAGAAAATCATTTGTGTCCAACTAGTAAAGGGATGGATCTGCTTGATTTTATTCTGCTTGAATTAGTCGATTAACTTTTTAATGTTTTTAGCACTAAATTGTTGACAGTGCTAAATAATTATGTATAATATAGTTAGCACATGAAAATGATGAGTGCTAAAAGGTGGTGACATCATGCTTACATCAAGACAAATCACAATATTTAAAGCCATTGTTGATGCGTTCGTAGAAACCGCAGAACCGGTAGGTTCTAAGTATTTATTGGAAAGATATCAACTGCCGTACTCGAGCGCAACGATTCGTAATGAAATGGCAGCTTTGGAGGATTATGGGTATTTAGAAAAAACACATACATCTTCCGGACGTATTCCCAGTGTGGAGGGGTACAAGTATTATGTGGAAACACTGACAGATTTTAAAATCGAGGATACGATTAAAAATCAGATGCAGACAATCTTTAGTGAACGCGGCAGAACTTTAAACGAGGTCGTAAAGGAAAGCTGTGAGATGCTGAGTCAGTTGACGCATTTAACCTCAATTGCATTAGGACCGGATGCCCGGAATGAAAGTTTACAGAATATTACGATCGTTCCAATCTCCAATGAGCGTGTCTCTGTGATTATTGTGACCGATATGGGTCATGTGGAAAATAAGACATTCATCTTAGATGGGACTTATAGCTATGAAGATTTGATCTCTTGTGTAGGTGTCATGAATGAGATGCTGATCGGCACTCCGATCAACCAGGTCATCATTCGTTTAGAAAAGGATGTAAAACCGATCATCTCCAGTCGTATTCAGGAACATGAAGTGCTTTTCAGAGCTTTCTTGGAAGCTTTCGTCAAGTTTGCCAGCAAAGATGTTTATTTCTCTGGTAAAGAGAATATGCTGTATCAGCCTGAATTTAATGATGTCAATAAATTAAGAAGACTTGTCAGTGCCTTTGAAAATTCACAGATGTGGCAAAGCATCGGATTGAGTGAAGAAGAAGGCGTCACTGTTAAAATTGGTCAGCCACTTCCTTTAACAGAATTAGAAGATGTTTCAGTGATTTCCGGATCATTCAAAACCGGCAGTCATTCATCCGGAACTATTTCCGTTATTGGTCCAACAAGAATGCCTTATGAACAGGTTGTTTCTTTAGTGGATTACGTGTCAAAGAATATCGAAGAATTATTCTTTGATGATGACGACGAAGATGATGAATAAGAGGTGAAAGAATGGAAAAAGATAAAGTAGAGCAGGAAGTAAACGAAGAAGTTGAAGAAAATCAAGCTCAGGAACAAGAAGAAACAGTTGAAGAACCAATCACAGAAAAGTCAGTGGAAGAACTTCAACAAGAAAAAATCGCTGAATTAGGTGAAGAAGTAGAAAAATGGAAAACAGATTATTATAAGGTATTTGCCGATATGGAAAACCTTAAAAGACGTCTGCAGAATGAACATGCAAATGCTTTAAAATATATGCTTCAGTCTTTTGCAGAAGATCTGCTGCCCGTTGTGGATAACTTAGAACGTTCACAGAATGTTGCTGAACCAAGTGAAGAATTAAAGAATTTCTTAAAAGGTTATGAAATGATTACCACTCAATTCATTGATGCATTAAAAAAACATGGCATTGAACAGATTGATGTGGAAGGAAAAGAATTCGATCCAAATTTCCATCAGGCAGTTATGATGGTCAATGATGAAAATTATGGTCATAATATGATCGTGGAAGAATTACAAAAAGGATACAAGTTGAAAGATCGCGTGATTCGTGCATCTTTAGTAAAAGTAAATGAGTAATTTTTAGGAGGATAAGAATATGAGCAAAAAAATTATTGGTATTGACTTAGGAACTACTAACTCTTGTGTTAGTATTATGGAAAACGGAGAAGTAAAAGTAATTGCTAACCCAGAAGGAAACAGAACAACACCTTCAGTAGTATCATTTAAAAATGGTGAAATTATTGTTGGGGAAGCTGCTAAACGTCAGGCAGTAACAAACAAAGATACAGTTGCCTCAGTAAAAAGACATATGGGGACTGCCTATAAAGAACATGTCAATGGAAAAGATTATACACCACAAGAAATCTCTGCCATGGTATTGCAGAACTTAAAAGCAACAGCAGAAGCTTATTTAGGGGAAACAGTGACAAGTGCGGTTATTACTGTACCGGCTTATTTCAATGATGCCCAAAGACAAGCAACTAAAGATGCAGGTAAAATTGCCGGATTAGAAGTAGAACGTATTATCAATGAACCAACAGCTGCCGCTTTGGCATTTGGGTTGGATAAATTAGATAAAGAACAAAAAGTTTTGGTTTATGACTTAGGTGGAGGAACATTTGACGTATCTATCCTAGACTTAGCAGACGGTACTTTCGAAGTATTATCAACTGCCGGAGACAATATGTTAGGTGGAGATGACTTCGATAAGAAAATCATGGACTATGTTGTCGCTGAATTTAAAAAGCAAGAAGGTATTGATTTAAGTACAGATAAAATGGCAATGCAGCGTGTAAAAGAAGCAGCTGAAAAAGCGAAAAAAGATGTTTCAGGTGTTATGCAGACACAAATTTCATTACCATTCATCTCAGCTGGAGCAAACGGGCCAGTGCATTTAGAAATGACATTAACTCGTGCTAAATTCGATGAATTAACAAGAGATTTAGTTGAAAGAACTGTAGGACCAGTTAGACGTGCATTAAGCGATGCTGGAGTTACACCTAACGAAATCGATCAAGTATTGTTAGTAGGTGGATCAACACGTATCCCTGCTGTACAGGAAACTGTAAAAAGAGAATTAGGAAAAGAGCCTAATAAATCAGTAAACCCTGATGAAGTTGTTTCTATGGGAGCTGCTATCCAAGGTGGAGTTATTGCCGGAGATGTAAAAGATATCGTATTATTAGACGTTACACCATTATCATTAGGTATTGAAACAATGGGTGGTGTCATGACTGTCTTAATCGAAAGAAATACAACTATTCCAACTACAAAATCACAAATCTTCTCAACTGCTGCTGACAATCAGCCAGCTGTAGACATCAACGTCTTACAAGGTGAACGTAGTATGGCAAAAGACAATAAACAATTAGGTTTATTTAAATTAGATGGTATTGAACCAGCTCCAAGAGGAGTTCCTCAGATCGAAGTAACTTTCAATATCGACGTTAACGGTATCGTAAACGTTAAAGCTAAAGATATGAAATCAAATAAAGAACAATCTATTACAATTCAAAACTCTACTGGATTGAGTGATGAAGAAATTGATAGAATGGTAAAAGAAGCAGAAGCTAATAAAGCAGATGACGAAAAGAAACGTAAAGAAGTAGAAACAAGAAACAAAGCAGAACAAATGATCAATGAAATTGATAAATCACTAGCAGAACAAGGTGATAAGATCGATGAAAAACAAAAAGAAGAAGCAACAAAATTAAGAGATGAGTTAAAAACAGCATTGGATAACAATGATTTAGATACATTGGAAGCTAGAATGAATGAATTAGAACAAATGGCTCAGCAAATGGCATCTTATGCTTACCAACAACAACAGGGTCAAAACCCAACCGATACAAACAGCGGTGGGGCTGATGATGTGGTAGATGCAGATTTTGAAGAAAAGAATTAATGATTTGGCCAAGGGATTTTTCCCTTGGCTAAGATCATAATACGTAAGGATGGTAGCAAATGGCAAAAAGAGATTATTATGAAGTGCTGGGTGTCAGCAAGGATGCAGATGCTCCCACTATAAAAAGAGCGTATCGCAAGCTCGCAAAAACATATCACCCTGATGTTAATAAAGAAGCAGATGCTGAAGAAAAGTTCAAAGAAGTTCAAGAAGCTTACGATGTCTTATCCGATGATAATAAACGTGCTGCTTATGACCGTTACGGACATGCTGCTTTCGATCAAAGCGCAGGTGGCTTCGGCGGTGGATTCCAAGGCGGATTCAGTGGATTTGATGATATGGATCTTGGTGATATTTTCAGTTCATTCTTTGGCGGTGGGGGCGGATCAACGCGTGCGCGTTCAACCGGACCACGTCGTGGACAAGATCGTTACATGCAAGTGGAAATTGACTTCATGGATGCGATTAATGGAAAAACATTGGATTTAAAAATCAATTATGATGAGCAATGTTCTCACTGTCATGGAACCGGTGCGGAAACACCGAATGATTATACGACGTGTTCACGCTGTAACGGAACCGGACAGATTAAAACACAGCAGCGTACTGCTTTTGGTACCTTTGTGAATCAGAGTGTTTGTCCAGACTGTCAGGGAACAGGAAAAACAGTTAAAACAAAATGTCATCAATGTCATGGCAGCGGATATACTAACAAGAATATTACAGTGGAATTAAAGATTCCAGCAGGTATTGATTCCCATCAGCAGCTGCGTGTAGCCGGAAAAGGGGCACGTGGAAGCAATGGGGGATCTAATGGAGATCTATATGTTGAAATCGTGATAAAGAGACATCCTCATTTTGTTCGTGATGGACGTAATATCTTGATTAATATTCCAATTTCCGCACCTAATGCGACATTAGGATGTGAAGTCGATGTGCCGACACCATATGGTGAAGTTACATTAAAAATTCCAGAAGGAACACAGCATGGAACGACATTGCGCTTAAAAGGTAAAGGTGTCAAAGATTTACGCAGTGATAACTATGGAGATGAATTAGTAAAGATCGAGGTTAAGATTCCAACTAAATTATCTAAAGAAGAAAAAGAACTTTATCGTAAGATCGTTGAAAAGGATAAGAAAAAAGATTCTTTCTTCGATAATTTCAAAAAAGCATTTAAACGTTAATAAACATACGAGCTAACCCCCAAAAGTTGAACTAAACAGCTTGAGGGGGTTTCTTTATAGATAATTAAAAAAGCTATCATATAGGGTTATCCTATACAATAGCTTGATTAATAAAAAAAGATGCGTTTGCATCTTACCATGGTAAATTTACAATACTAAAATTAAGCGCTTTTTCTTAAGGTTTTAAGAGCTCTTGCTGAAATTTTAACTTTTGTTGGTTTTCCATCCACCAATACGACTGCTTTTTGAAGGTTAACATTCCATTTTCTTCTTGTCGCATGTAATGAATGTGAACGTGCGTTTCCTGACATTGCACCTTTACCAGTTAATTGACATTTTCTTGACATTTCATTTTACCCCCTTTTTTAGTGGCTTTTTCATACTTACCAATAATAACATCTAATAATATAAAAATCAAGCAAAAAATATAAATTTAATTCATGAAAGTTGTTGAAATATTGGAAATAGACGAATATAATGTATTGGTCGTGAATTATTTGCTTAATCAAAATATCTAGGGTATAATAATATTAGCGTTTATTATACATAAATGAAACAATATGGAGGGATCACTTGATGATTGAAAAAAATACACAATTTGGCAATATTAATTTTTCTTCAGAAGTCGTAGCTCAAACAGCTGGCGGTGCAGCTACCGAATGTTACGGGGTAGTGGGTATGGCCAGTCAGAAAATGTTAAAAGATGGTTTCTATGAATTGCTAAAGAAAGATAATTTTTCTCGCGGCATAGAAGCAAAAGAAGGATTGACGGGATTAATCGTGGATATGTACATCTTCGTTGGATATGGCATGAAGATCTCAGAAATCGTATATGAAGTTCAAAAGAAAGTAAAATATGTTCTTGAAAAATCACTAGATGTTAGAGTCGAAGCTGTTAACGTTTATGTTCAAGGCATTAAAGTAGTGGAGTAAGCGTGGAGGGAACATAAATGGAAAAAATCAATGGACAGCTATTTAAAGAAATGGTATTGGCAGGTTGCTATCTACTGCATAATCAGCATCATGAAATTGATGCCCTAAATGTTTTCCCGGTGCCTGATGGAGATACGGGAACGAATATGTCACTTACTTTTTCTTCAGGAGCAAAAGAGATTGAAAATATGGATGCAAGCAGCATCTATGACATTTCAAAGAAATTATCAAAAGGATTGCTGATGGGAGCTCGCGGAAATTCCGGAGTTATTCTCTCACAGATCTTTAGAGGTGTTTCTATAGCTTTAGAAGGGAAAGATGAGATTGATTGCGTAGATATGGCAAAAGCCTTTAAAAACGGTGCTAAAGTGGCATATAAGGCCGTTATGAGACCAGTTGAAGGTACGATCTTGACAGTGATTAGAGAAGCATCGGATGCTGTTGTCAAATACGCTAAAAAAGATAAATCAATTGAAGACGTCTTTTCTTATTTTGTGAAGCAGGCAGAAGATTCATTAGAAAGAACACCGGAATTATTGCCGGTTTTAAAAGAAGTAGGAGTTGTGGATAGTGGCGGAGCCGGATTAGTATTAATCTTAACCGGGTTCATGTCTGCGATTGCCGGAGATAAAATTGAAAAAGTGGATGTTTTTGCAGATGTTCAGGCAGCTGCCAGCAGTGTAGATACTGGGGAAGAAGGCTTTGGATACTGTACTGAATTTATTTTAAGATTAGAGGAATCACTGGTGCATAAATTCAGTGAAGATCAATTGAAAAATGAATTATCAATGATTCCAGGAGAAAGTATTGTTGTAGTACAGGATGAAGATATTGTTAAAGTCCATGTACATACTTTAAAGCCAGGGGAAGCATTGAATTTAGCTCAGCGTTTTGGTGAATTTATTAAACTGAAAATTGAAAACATGCAGGAACAGCATAATACCATTATTGAAGAACAGGCTCAGAGTTCAAAAACCGAGGCACCGCGTGAAGAAAAAGAAGTTGGACTGATTTCAGTAGCAGCGGGAACCGGAATCAAAGATATGTTCATGGAATTAAATTGTGATTATGTCGTCAGTGGAGGACAAACTATGAATCCTTCTACTGAAGATTTAGTGGCTGCTATTACCAGCATTAATGCTAAAAATGTGATTGTTTTGCCAAACAACTCAAATATAATTATGGCAGCTAATCAGGCTGCTGTAGTATTGGAAGGCAAAGTCAATGTAAAGGTTATTCCGACAAAGACAATTCCACAAGGATTATCAGCGTGCATCATGTTTAATCCGGAAGCTGATTTAGAGGATACAATCGAAGATATGATGGAAGCGGTAAATAATGTTAAAACCGGACAGGTGACTTTTGCTATTAAAGATACGAATATTGATGGAGTAGATATTAAAGCGAATCAATATATGGCAATGGTAGAAAAAAACATTGTTGCCTGCGTTCCTAGTAAAGTAGAAGCCTGCAAAGACACCTTGAATGGATTATTCAGTGATGAAGATGAGATTATCACACTGATCGCCGGAGATGATGTCAGCAAAGAAGAATTAGATGAAATTACGCATTTCATTGAAGAAAATTCAGAAGCCGAATTAGAAGTTCATTTAGGTATGCAGCCGATCTATTCATTTATTGTCGGCGTCGAGTAAAACATTCAAAAATACTTAATTATATAGCTAAAAAAGTCTATAATTATAGTAACATGGATTCTTATGGGTATTTGGTTCACAATGGTGAATTCAAATACCCTTTTTTATTTTGAAGTACCTAGGTACTTCAATTACCGAAACTATTCAAAAATATTAAATTGGGATTATTTTTTGCATAATGAGTGCATATTATTCATTACCTTTACTATCTGTTTTTTATCAATTTTTCTAGTGATCAGACACGGTGTATTGATGAAAACCTTACTTTGCAGAAACTCCCCTTTGGAAAAAGGGGGAGCTTGAAAACCATAAAATAACCCAAAATAATGCTACAGTATAAACATTACAAGATATTAGATATAAATGGGGAAAAATAAAATAATCGGAAAATATATATAGTTAAAATACTTCTTTCTTAATAAGAAGATTCCCTATTTTTATGAATGGTATCCGTCATCTTCTTAGTGGATAAATAATAAAACATTGCCGTTTATTACTACTTCGTATTTGTATGCTTTCTTTATCTAAAAATCGTTGTTTTTTTGTGTAATGGGATATTCTGTTAATAATTCATATACTTTCTTAGGGTTCTTAACTAGATATATTAGTTTATAAAAAGCGGTTGTAGCGAAGACAAAAAAGCAAGATAAGTCCTTTTTACCAATATTTAAAATAATTTTAATTATTGCGACTAACATTATATTCATCATAAACCTCCGCCTCATTTTATCGTTAATGTACGAAAATGGTAAAATACATCTGGATTATATGCAAAAACCTCCGCATACTTCGCTTTATTAAAGCTAAGCGTGCAAAGGTTTTTACTTATTTATGATAATTCAGCCATTCTTCATTAATGGCTATAGGCTGATTTACTGCAAACCAGGTATTTCGTTCTTCATCACTTTGACCACCATGATGCTGCTCTAAACCGCCATGATCGGTCGTGATAATAATAAGCCAATCCTCCTTTGAATAATTTTCACGACTTTCTACGGCATTTAAAATTTCTTTTCCCCACTGATCGGCTTTCTGACAAGCTTCTTGGTACAAGGGATTATCATTGCTAAAACCACTGGAATGTCCTGCATTATCTGTATATTCGGCAATAGCCATTATGATGTCAAAATCTTGATGTATGGCTTCTATTGTCTGATTTTTACTGTCCTCATCATTTTTTGCCAAAATGTATTGTGAAGGTTCATTTAACAACTGCGCTCTTAGAATGTCTTGTGTATAAACAGTATTAAAATGTTCTCCCCATGAAGAAATAAATGTTGTCGAATATCCTTTTTGAACTGCAGACTCAAAAATGGTGGGAACATCCTTTTTGGGAAGTCCATTATCAACAATACCATGATAATCATGCCATCCGCCTGTAAGAATTGAACCCCATCCGGGAGATGTACTGGCTGCCTGCGGAGAATCTTTCAAGCCGCCGGCAAAACTATGATACAAGCCGCCGGAATCCATAATCGATAAAACAGCACTGTTTTCTAGATCAGAGATATTATTCAAGCCATCTTCACGAAATCCATCATATCCGAGAATCAGTACTTTTTTCCTTTCTTTTCCTGTGACTAAAGGATTGTTTATAAAATCTTCCACTATTTTTTGAATAATGGTTTGTGGCAGTCTTTCCTCAATATTTCCTGTAAATGCAGCCGCATTTACCTTACAGTCACTACAAGCATTTGCGTTTGTAATAAAGGCTGCCGCAAAAGCAATGAGGACAATAGCACATGCAATAAAAGTGTTTGTCATCTTTTTTTTCATTATCTCTACCTCCTATTTCTATCAAAAAGTCCCTTACTTCCTTTTTGATGAGATAACTTTATCATTTAAAGTTAACTTTAAGTCAATGCTTTTTTAACATCATTATATTTTGGACTGAAGTCTTTTTTTCATTATTTATTTTTCAAAATAAAAATTAACTTTTTCATCTCTTTTAAAAATAGATTGACGTTTACTTTTATTATAATATAATAAAAGTATGGAGGCGATAAAATGCAAGTCTATGCACATACCGTTTTGAAACAAAACAATAGTCAATTACTGCTTCATCATTTATATGTGAAACAAAATGCAACCATGTTGGACTTGGTTCAAGACACACAATTATCTCAATCCAGTGTTCGTAATATGCTGAGACAATTTGAAGATAATAACATCGTAGAAAGCATTGGTGTAGATGAATCCACGGGAGGAAGATGTCCTGTGCGATTTTCTTTGAATTCAGATTTGTTTAGCTTGATATGCTTATTTGTTCATAAAGATTATGCTGAATGTAAAATAATGAGATTATATAAGATCATCGAGTCGAGTAAAATAGAGTATTCTTCTTTTGGTCAGCTTTCAGAACAAATAAAAGAGATGATTAAGAAATATAAATCCACTGCGGTTGTGATGGCAGTAGAAGGAATTGTGAATGGGCAGCTTTATTATACAGACCATGAGGATCAGTATATAAGAAATGACTGGATCGAACATCTGCAGCAGCAAATCACAGTTCCGATTTATATTGAGAATGATGTTAAATGTATGCAGAGAGGAATCTATAAGCATGATGAATCGATAGATAATTTTGTTTATTTGTATATCAGTTCTCTTGGAATGGGTGGTTCAGTGATGGTGAATGGAGCAATTTTAAATGGATATAAGGGAATTATCGGTGAATTGGGATTGATTCCATATCACGATAAAACGATTAACCAGGCTATACGAGCTTGTCATAATGAAATGGAATTTAATCAGATTATTTCCCATCTATTAGTCATTGCTTGTCTTAGCAATGATCCTCAAAAAATCAAGATATCCTCCAAACTTTCTTTTCCTTTGGACTTGCCTTTATTAAAACAACAGCTTAAGTCATGGATCCATCAGGATTATTGTTTAGAACTTGAAGAAAATCCTAATCAATGTCTGTTTGATGGTCTGGAATATTTAGGAATGATGAACCTTATTAAAAAGATAGCAGGTGAAAAATAATGAAAAAATATAAGGCAGTTATTTATGATATCGATGGAACGATATTAGATACTTTAAAAATGAATATGATTCCTTTGCAGAGAATCATCAAAGAAGAACTAGGTATAGATTATTCTTATGAGCAAGTGTTGAAGTTTGCTTCCTATCCGGGAATGAAGGTGATGGATGAATTAAATATTAAGGATAAAGAAAAAACCTATGCTCGATGGGTACAGTATGTAAACGATTATGAAGAGGGTGCAGCTGTTTATTTAGGAATCAGAGAAGTGCTTGAAACAGTGCATAAGTATATGCGACAGGCAGTCGTTTCTGCCAAGACGAAGAAGCAATATGAGATTGATGTAGTATCTAAAGGATTAGATCAATTTATGGAAACCGCTGTTTTGGCGGATGATACGACTTTGCATAAACCAGATCCTGCACCAATTCTTTTATGTTTAGAAAGATTAAATATAAAAAGAGAAGAGGTTATCTACATTGGGGATGCTTTGAGTGACTATCTGTGTTGTCAGGCTGCGGGAGTAGATTTTGGCTATGCATTATGGGGCAGTGTCTCAGATGAAGGAATTGTTGATCCTACATTTACCTTTCATCAGCCAATTGACCTGTTGAAGCTTGTCGATTTTTCATCCAAAGAAAATATAAAAATGATTGTCAGTGATATCGATGGAACTCTTTTAAATGATCAAGAGGAGCTGACTGAGAAGACAAAACAAGCCCTAGTTCGGTTAAAACAAAACGGATATTTATTTGGTTTAGCGAGTGGGCGACCATTATGTTCTATAGAAAAACTGATTAAACAGTGGCAGGCGGAAGATCTTGTTGACTTTATATTGGGGATAAATGGCGGACATATTAAAGATTACCGTTTAAATAAGGAAGAAAAATATTACACGATAGATGGGCAGGACATAAAAACGATTATAGATCACTTTGATGGCTATTCGGTTAATTTTGGGGTTTATTTAGATGATACGCTGGGAGTGATGAAAGAAGATGATCTTGCTGTTCGTCTTTCTCTTAGTGACGGTATTGACTATCAAGTTATTGATTTTGATGAAATCTACCGTACACCGCAGAGCAAATTGATCGTGATGAGTCAGCCCGAAGATATGCCCTTGATCAAAGCACATGGAGAAAAACTGAAAAGTGCAGCATTTAAAAGTGTTCAGGCAGGAAAAATTGAATATGAATTTATGCATCCTGACCTTTCCAAAAGTTTTGCCCTAAAAAAGATTGCCGAGTGGAATGGTATTTCCTTAAAACAAATAATCGCTTTTGGTGACGCAGATAACGATGCGGAAATAATAAAAGAAGCCGGCATTGGTGTGGCAATGGGAAATGCCAGTTCTCAAACTAAAAAGAATGCGGACTATATTGCTTTAGATTATCAGCATAACGGAGTTGCCTGTTTTATAAATTCAATCTTTTTAGATAGGGAGAAAAAAGATGAAGATCACAGATTATAACGGAGAATGGTTAAATGCACCGGAGGTGTATGATATTTCTGATGAGTATATCCACTTAATGACCCAGCCGCAAACGGATTTTTGGCAAAAGACTAACTACGGTTATCGAAGGAATACAGGACATGCCTATTTACTGCCGATTGAAAAGGATGATTTTACTTATGATGTCCGAGTTTCTTTTAAAGGGAAAGAACTTTATGATCAAGCCGGTTTATTTCTTTATTTTGATGAAGAGAACTGGGCAAAAGCTTCTTTGGAAACTGGGTTAAATGACAGTCTTATGTTAGGCAGTGTCGTTACTTGCAGCGGTTATTCCGATTGGGCGCTCGCCTTTGAATTAAAACCGTGTATATCCGAGATTTATTACCGACTGCATAAAAAAGACCATGATTATTTAATTGAATACTCAATTGATGGAACACAATATAGCGAATTGAGAATGTTTCATCTGCCTGTTGATAAAGGATTAAAATTAGGTATCTATGCGTGCAGTCCAATGGATTCTTCTTTTGAAGCAATCATGGATCATTGGAAATTACAGCCATTAAAATGGAATGAGGATACACATATATAGATAAAGGAGACGAACATGACAGAACGAGATAAAATGTTAGCAGGCGAATTATACGACTGTGGAGATAAAGAACTGCTGGCCCAATGGCATTTAGCCAAGGATTTAGTACGCAAGTATAATCTTTGTGACTCAAAGGATAGTGAGAATAAAACGGAACTGCTTAAACAGCTGTTAGGCGGGTTTGGTCAGAACCTTTGGATTACGCCGCCATTCTATGTGGACTATGGCGAAAATATATATTTCGGTGAAAATTGCGAAGTGAATATGAATTGCACCTTCTTAGATGATAATAAGATAATTATTGGTGATTATGCTTTGATTGCACCCAATGTTCAAATTTATACGGCTTTTCATCCCACTAATGCAATAGAACGTTTTGGTGAAAGAAAAGAGAACGGTACCTTTGCTTTCTGTAAAACTCAGACTGCCCCAGTGATCATAGGCGATCATGTATGGATAGGCGGCGGAGCAATCATTATGCCGGGAGTTACGATTGGTGATAATGTTGTTATTGGTGCCGGCAGTGTGGTGACGAAGGATATTCCTTCAAATAAAGTGGCTTATGGTAATCCTTGTCGTGTAATTCGTGATAATATTTAAATATAAAAGTCAATCTGATCATGATCAGATTGACTTGTTTTCTTTTATATAGTTTTTATAAAATTGGATATAAGTTTTATATTCTTCTTCCATATTTTCCGGCAGATTTTCTAAATCAAAGTAATTTAAAGCTAAGCTTTCAATCCCATCCGCCAGCAATTCACCGCTTATGATTTGGGCATGAAATAAAGCGGTTATGACATAAATTTGATCTCTATTTGGCAGTGTGAAATAGTATTGAGGTCCGGAGAAAACATTCAAAAGCTTTAATTTGGCAATGTCTACATGAGCCTCTTCTTTGACTTCACGAATCGCAGTTTCTTCTAAGGATTCACCGATTTCCATTAATCCGCCAAGCAGACCCCATGTCCCGTTGGTTCTTTTTTGAAGCAGAATTCGGTGTGACGAATCGGTAATGATAATATTTGAACCGGCTAGGATCAAATCATCGTGTCCGATCTTCTTTCTAATTGTTTCTACATAATTCATTTTATTCTGTCCCATTCTTTATTAGTTTTCTATTGCCATTATAGCATTGATCGTGCTTTGCCTAAATAGATTTATTTAAAAGAATAGACGTTTAGAAAATAATTCATGCAATTAATATAAGTTTATAAGTATAACTAAATAGTGGAATGGGATCACATATATTACGTTCTAAGCGTAGTGAGAGCGAATGAATTAAATCTTTTTATTGGGGAGAAGTTCTGTAATGCGTGTTTAGGGTAAAAAAATCCTTTAAATAATAATTAAGGAAATGTATCTATATAAAAAAGAATATTCACAGTATTCACTTAAGGAAAAAATGAGAAATATAATAATGGCTATTATCTAATAAATATTTCTATTTTTATGTCCTATACAAGAAAATACTGCATCGCCGCTGTGGTGGTAAAACGTTAGATAACCATACTTTTGTTCTTAAAGCTATTGATAAGAAAGGGTATTTGTATCATAAAAATTTTGATCTATGATCTATCCTTTTCGCAAAAGCCAAATGGAAAATGAATTTAATCAGTTAGAGAGCTATCAGGTTTTAAAAGAAGTGATGAAGAAAATTAAAAACTCTTATTACTTAAAGAAATAAGAGCTTCATTTTATTAATAGATGAAATGAATCATAGGGATCTACCTCTACTTTAAGCCAGCTTTGATTTAAAAATACATTGATTTTATCACAAACTTCTCCTATATTGATATCGCTATGTGTCTCAATGCGCAAAGAGCGACTATCGCAGGCACTGGCATGATGAAGAATACAATCTATATTCTCCTCTTTTAAGTACTGATTAATTTTCATTAACGTCATGACGTCGATCGTTTTAGACATCTTATCACCTCTTTATTTTATTCTAACGGATTTGTCGGGTAAGTACAATTCAGATACATTTCTTTTCAAATTTTGAGATTCTCACTATTCAAAGGAGAAATCATGTACAATACAATTAACGGAGGAATAGATATGTATAAAATAATTGCGAGTGATTTAGATGAAACTTTATTAGATGATCATCACCAAATCTGTGAAGCAAATAAGAAAGCAATTCATGAAGCTTCAAAAAGAGGGGTAAAATTTGTTCCATGTACCGGCAGAGGGTATATGGCAATTCAAGCTATATTAAAAGATTTAGATTTGGATGATAAAGAAAATGAATATTCCATCTCATTTAATGGCTGTGCTTTAACGGAAAATAAGAATAATCGTTTAATATTTTTCAATGGATTAGATTTTGATAAAGCCGCTGAGTTATTTGAATTCGGTAAAACAAAAGATGTTTGTATTCATGTGTATACTTCAACTGAAGTATATGTTTATAATCTTAATGAGGATGAACGTCAGCGCTTCTATAATCAAAAAAATACGTTTATTGAAATTGAAGGAGAATCTATTGAGTTTTTAAGAGATGAACCAATCGCTAAGGTTCTTTATCAAAATGTGGATGTTCCTTATTTAAAAAGTTTTGAAGAAGAGATGCGTTCGCTTACAGATGATGCTGTAAGTGTCAGTTACTCTTCTAATCGCTATATGGAATTGAACCGTTTAGGTGTTAATAAAGGCGATACACTCAGACAGCTCGCTAAATTACTAGGCTGTGATATTGAGCAGACAATTGGGGTAGGCGATAATTATAATGATATGCCTATGCTTTTAGCGGCAGGGCTGAGTGTCGCTGCCGGAAATTCGGTTCCTGACGTTAAAGAAGCATGCGACTATGTATGTGAAAATGATAATAATCAAGGCGTTTTGGCAGAACTGATTGAGAAATTTATTCTAAATGAAAAATAGTGCTATTCGGCACTATTTTTAAGTATAAATTTTTCGATAACTTCCGCAACAGAACCATCGGCATAATCTCTTTTTGCAACATAATCGGATATATCCTGAATATCTTGGTGGGCACTGGCAACGCACGCTCCTAATCCGGCAGTTTTGATCATATCGATATCATTGTAATTATCGCCAATACCGATCGTTTCTTCGATTGGTATATCTAAATAATCAGCTAACCACTTTAATCCTACGCCTTTGTTCACTCCCTTTTTATTAAATTCGATATATCGGGAAGAAGAAGCTGTGACACTCACTTTATCGCCTACTAAAGGCTCAATCTCTTGTTTTATTTTTGCCATATATTCCATATCGGTATTTTCATAGTTTATTTTAGCAATGCGCTGATCCTTTAAAAAATCAATGTCATAGCCTTCCATTACCTTGAAGTTTGATTTTTGTCTTGTCTTTCTTTGAATTTCATCTTCATTGGCATTAAACAAGTAGCAACCCTCAGTTGTAAAGACCATTAAGCAGACATCCAGATTTTTACCATATTCAAAGATCTGTTTCATTAATTCGTATTCTAAACCATTAAACATCAATTCTTTAGGACCCTTTGTTTCCATAATCAAAGCACCATTATACCCCACCAGATATTCACCCGTCTGATCGTATTGATCCAGTTCTTTAAGAACATCGATTGTCATATCGTATCCGCGTCCGGTACAGGGAATGATTTTAACGCCTTGTTGTTTTGCTTTATTAATTGCCTGTAGGTTTACTGCCGGAACATGATGATCGGCTAACAGCGTTTCATCTAAATCCGCAAAAACTAATTTATACATCCTCATCACCTCTTCAACACTTTAACATAAGTAGCAAGGGAATCCCAGTTTTTTATCATTTGTAAAAAAGATTTATCTGAAAATATCTTGATATAGAAAAAGTAACATGACTGCAACTCAAAGTTACGTAACTGCATTTCAAGAATGATGGTAATGTATGTAAAATCACTTTATACTAAAAATACAGAAAGGAGAGTTTGAGATGGTATTTGGAGAAAAAATGTATAAGTTAAGAAAAGAAAAGGGGTTATCTCAAGAAGCATTAGCTGAACAGATAGGAACTACTAGGCAAGCGATAAGTAAATGGGAAAATAATCAAGGATTTCCAGAAACGGAAAAACTAATGTTGATTGCTAATATATTCAATGTATCTGTTGATTATCTCTTAAAAGAAAATGAAGCATTAAAAGATGAGCCTAATGAAAGCTATTATGTAAGTAGAGAAAAAGCAGAATCATGGATTCTACATGAAAGAAATACTGTTAATAAACTTGGCTTAGGTACAGCAATCTTAATATGCGCTGGTATTCCATTTCTTATATTTAAAGAGCAGTATGCCATAAGAATAATCAGTGTTATTTCTTTTATCCTTATTGGAATAATTATCATATTTAGGTTATGTATAACTGATTCAGATTATGAATTTAGAAAATTAAAACAACAGCCACTATTATTCGATAGGAACTATATTGATGAATTAAGTATCCGATACAATGGTTTAAGAAAGAAATACCTAAATATGATGATACCACTTCCTATTATATTCATATTAGGAGCAAGTATGATAGTTGTATCAAAATATTACGAACTTTCACTAAACGATGACATTATTCCTGTATTTTTATTCTTGATAGCGTTTTCTATTTATATGTTTCTTTATGGTAGTGTAATGAAAGAAGCATATGAACTACTTATTAGGAATGATGAATATATCAGCAAATGGAGTACACGATTAAGAATGAAGTTTGATGCTTGGCTAAACTTTAGTAAGAAAGAGAGATGAGGTGCTATATATGGTTAAAAGAATAGAATCTATAGGTGTCTCTACGCTTTATGTGCTCTTGTTTATTGGAAGCCAAATTGCTGCTAATGTATTGGCAATGAGTGTTATATGGCTTTGGTGTTCTTTACAAAACAATTTGATCGATATAAGTAGATCGATACTGGATATCATTTCTAATAATGCCCTATTTTTATCAATTTTTGGAAACCTCTTATTTCTCTGTACTATATTTGTAATACAGAGAAAAAAACAAATAGTTATAAATTTCAAAATGGATGTTAACAGCTTATCATGTTCATATTTTAAATGGGCACTGTTTTCTATAATTTGTTTTTCATTAATGTGGAATGGTATATTTGCTGCATTTCCGGCTTTACAAAGCATACCGGTTATGGACACAATGGTACAAGGTAACTGGTTAGTCTATATTTTGGCAATTTATGTTTTCGCTCCTATCACTGAAGAACTTTGCTTTCGTGAAATTATTTTGCCTAAATTGCTGCAGAATTTATCAACTATATCAGCAATTATTATTAGTGCCACATTATTTGCTTCAGTTCATCTTATGACAGGAAGTTTCATAACTGTATTATTTGCATTTATTGGAGGAGTCATTTTCGCCGCTTGCTATAGTCTTACTAAATCATTAACTGCTACAATTATTGTTCATATCGCAGGCAACTTATGTGAATTTGTTTGGTATCTAATCACGCAAACATCTATTACAATCCAATTAATAATTCTAGTTGCAGTTAGCTGTGGTACGCTTTTTCTACTTTGGATATTGATTAAAGAAGTAGTTAAAGGCTAGATTAAATTATTCATAAGGATATAAAAATATAACGAGAGAAGGTGATATTGTGGGAAAATATTAATTATAGAATTTACAGAAAATGAGAAACATATTTTCCAACAAACCGTTGAATGGCTATCTTCTAAACTTTCCAGTTCTCCAGCTTTCATTAAACAACAAGCGGTTGAATTTCAGATTGATTCTTTACTAGAACCTTTATTAATGATAAAGGAGAAAACATATATCTAACTGCTAAAGAATTTGACCTGTTGTATTTTCTCTTTTGCCACAAAGGGCAGGTATTTACAAAAGACCAACTATATGCAAGCATATGGAGCTATAACAATGTCCCAGAGGGAAGCAACCTCACATCATTCATGTGAGCTACACGTTTCGGTTTTATTCATTCTCAATTATTATGATTTTAAATAGCTTTACAGTTCGCATGGAAGTCTTTGTTACTTTCATCAAATTAACCAGCATACGTATTTCATATTCGCTGCAATCGTTGAACAGTTCCTGTGCTTCTTTTTTTAAAGATATAATCACAAAGAAATTTTAAAAAATGTCATTTTATGCTTTACAAGTAATAAGTTTTATACTATAATATTTTTTGCTGATGAGCGATATGGCGATCGTGGTGAAGTGGTTAACACATCAGATTGTGGCTCTGACATTCGTGGGTTCGATTCCCATCGGTCGCCCCATTTTAAAACTAACATCAGCAAATATATAAAAGCAATCAACTGTTTAAGCAGTTGATTTTTTTTTATTAAAAGGATTAGCCATTTATATAGCTGATTTTATTAGCTTATTCTAAAGACACTATTATTTTTGTTAATCTTATATTATTAGTAGTATCAAGGGAAAATACAGGAGTATTAAGATAACTGAATGAAAAATTACAATTTCTTCAAAAATGAAACTGGTGACACTATTCGATATCAAGAATCATCTTGTCTAACAGGTGTCCTTTACTGCTATGGGCAATGACGATCATATCCCCATTTAAAAGCAGGACATCACCATGAGGCACTATGATTTGATTATCTCGTTGGATCAGAACAATCAGTCCGTGATCTATTTTTATATCTCGCAGATAAGTATTCAGCCAATGATGATCTTCATCAAGGATAATTTCTGATAGTTTTAGATCGTCTTCTGTTTGAGCTTCAAAGGCACTGATCACCAATTCATCATCTTTTTCTATTTTTCTATTTCCTTTAGGTGTTATTTTTATATCTTTACGGTTAATCATTACAATGCGAGTCTGCGGCGGTAACACAATATCCTTGATATATGCATCGACCCAAGGATGATTCTCCTGCATTTTTAATGTTAGAAATTGAATGTTCTTTTCATCGCTATAGTCCGTAAATGTTTTTAATACATCTTCATGATTATCAATCATCGCTAATTTTGAAGATAGATAGGGCAGTAATGTCCCTTGAATCGCAATGGACAAAAGAACGATGAAGAAAACGATGTGAAAAATATCGTTATTGGTATAGGTAGGAGAAGCTGTCACCATGATCGCAAAGATAATAGATGTTGCACCTCTCAGTCCGGAAAAGCTTACTAAAGCGATTTGCTCGAGCGGACACTTGAATAGTTTCATGATAATTCCAACTGCAATCGGTCTGGCAATCAAAGTGATGAATACAGCGATCGCTAAAGCAGGAAGCAGACTGTTTGGAATTTGTGATGGAAATGCCAGCAGTCCCAATAAGAAGAACAGAAAGATTTGAAAGAGATCGACAATGCCGTCAAAAAAGCTGACAAGTTCTTTTTTATCACCAATCTCCGAGTTTCCCAATACTATTCCTACAATATAAGCACTGATATAGCCATTTCCGTTAAAGGAAGTAGGAAGGGCATAGGAGAGAATGGCAATCGCAACCATGATCAGGGGAGCAAACTGAGACACTTCAAAGCGAACAGAAGACATAATCTTCTTAGAAAGAATAGCGATAACTGTCCCAAACAAGACACCAAAAACCACTTGTGAAAAAACAATTGAAAAAATATCAAACGACGTTAACTTCTGCGACATTAAAGATAGGATAATAATAGTAATCGTATATGCCCATGGGTCGTTGCTTCCGCTTTCCAATTCCAGCAAAGAGGCAGTTCTATATTTTAAATTCAGCTTCTTACTTCTAAGAACAGAAAAAACACTGGCGGCATCGGTTGAGGAAAGAACGGCTCCAATCAGCATACTTTCAAGCCATTCAAAATGAAGAACAAAGTAACAGAAAAAGCCAGTGAGTAAAGCCGTCAGCAGAACCCCGACGGACGAGAGGAGTATGGAAACGGGTGCAACCTTTTTAGCGTGTGCCCAATTGGTTGTGAATCCGCCATAAAAAATAATAAAGATTAAAGCGACACTGCATATATCTTCAGCAAATTGGAAATCTTCGAATGGAATCTTAAATATGCCATCGCTTCCAAAGATTGTTCCCAGTAAAATAAAAAAGAAAAGAACGGGGATACCAAATTTATCAGAGAGCTTGCTGCATAAAATACAGATGATAATAACGATGGCTCCTACAAGCAATATTGTATTCATCGAATCTCCTCCTTTTTTTAATTATAACATATAAAAACATTTATAATATGTTATATCATAAAAATATAATATATAAATTTAAGTAAAAACGACAGAATAATAAATTATTAAAAAACAACAGAATATTACGTTCTGCTGTTTTTACTGAATAGGATACTCTAAGGTGATAACTGAACCGTATCCGGAGTTTATAAAGAATGAGGTTTAAAATTTTCAAGCCAGACCTCCAATTGGTCAAGAGGCATCGGACTGGCAAAATAATAGCCTTGAACGATCTCACAACCGCATTGCTTTAGTATAGCGATTTGGTCTACTGTTTCAATACCTTCGGCAACGGCTTTTATTCCTAATTCTTTGGCGATGGAAATAAAGCCGGATATAATCGTTTGCGCTTTTGAATTTTCGATATCGATAAAGAATTCACGGTCTAATTTGATACAGTCTACGTCAAAATCTTTTAAAAGAGCTAACGCTGAAAAGCCAACGCCAAAATCATCGAGAGAACATAGGAAACCAGACTGATGCATTTCCTCAATTGCTTTTTTTACTGTCTTTCGCTGTTCTTTATCAAAAAAGGTATATTCAGTAAATTCAAATTCAATCCATCTGTCAGGAATATCATATTTTCTTTTTATCTGAGAGAAAGCGTCTAAGAAATAAGGTCTTTTGAAATGAGCGCGGGATAAATTGACCGAAATCGGATACATTGTTTTTTGTTTCTTTTGACATTCGTTTAAGTATTGACAGACTTGTTCAAAGACAAATAAATCCAGCTGACAGATTTTATCGTTTTTTTCAAACAACGGAATAAACACTTGGGGAGTAATCATTCCTTTTATTGGGTGCTGCCAACGAACGAGAGCTTCTAAACCGGCAATAGAATTATCGCTCAACTTGATTTTTGGCTGAAAGTAAAGAATAAATTCATGATTATTCAAAGAGGTTTCAAATATTTGATTCAATTCGTACTCTCTATCGAGTTGACCGGTCAATTTTTCTTCATAAAAATAGCAGTAATTTACGTTTTCTTTTTGATAGCAGGCAATGCGTGAACGGTCTTGTGCTATTCTGGCATTTATAGTGAGATCATCAATGAGATAAGCGCCTAGATAAAAAGAATAGTCATTCTCTGTTTTTTTAGAAAAGGTGTTAATGTTTTTAATCATATCGGTTAAGCGCTGACGAATCTTATTTGGTTCATGTTCCTTGAGGCAAAGAAAAAAGCAATCCGAATTATTACGGCATAGAAACTCATGGGTATAAACATGAGTCTCTAAAATATGATAGAGATCGAATAAGATTTGATCGCCGATTTCTGAACCGAACTTCTCGTTGATCCATTTAAATCCTTTCATATTCATAAATACCATGGTATAGGTGAACGGCGGAGACTGTAAAACCATTTTTTCATATTGTTGAGCGAATGCTGTCATGCTGATGCCTTTTGTTATAGGATCTTGAACAGCCTGTATTTTTAAATGTTTTCGTCTTTTTTGAACGAAACAGCCACTCATCAAAAAAATACTGGCAAGCAAAAAAAGAATCAGAAAAATAATGTAGATATTATATTGAACTATTTTAATACCATTAAAAATCGTAAAAAGCAGTTTCATTGTTCTCATCACCTTTGACACATGAATAATATCATCAAATTTTTTGAACATCAATAATCAATCTGGGCCCATTTAGATATAGCTGGATTGTAAAAAGGAGAGATATGGCTATAATATTAATAATCTTATTTTTAGGAGGAAATGATGCAGCATAAGCAAACATTATTCGATCATGTCTATGAGCGTTTAAAGGAACAAATTTTAACGAAACGATTTTATAATGGGGAGAAACTGCCTTCTGTAAGTCAAATGATGGAAATGTATCATGTGGGTAAGCGAACGGTAAAGAATGTCATTCATCAATTAAAAGCTGAGGGCTACATTATAGGAGAAGAACGGAAAGGATTGTATGTGAGCTATCAGGGAGATGAAGATCAACAGATTATGTCCCATCTGTTTCATCAGCAGTCCTTTGTAATTGAGACGTATCAGTCGATGGCGGTTATACTCCCCTTGCTTTTGTCTTTTTCACTTGAGCAGTATGAAAAGGAAGAATTATGTGAACTGGTGAAACGATATTCTTCTAATAAATGGTTAAAACAGAAGAATCCTAAAAAATGGTATCAATCCTGTATAGAGGAACTATTCCGTCATTCAGGCAATCCTCTTTTCTATGATTTAATCTGCGATATGGAGGTATATGCAAAACTTTCTTTCTTAAACCAAGAGGATCAGATTAACCGTTTACTCTTTGATTCTTCGAAAAAAGGAGCAGAGGAGTTCTTGAATACTTTATTGCTAGAGGATCAAGATGAACAGATCCATCGCTTTTCGCAAATATTAAATACACAAACTGCAATCGTAAAAGAGAGACTGTCGACGATGTCGAAAGATCATCAAAGTGAGGGAGTAGAAGAAGCGCAGCCATTCGAGTGGACTGTAAATTATCGGCAGGATCATTTTTATATGCGTATCGTTCATGATTTGATTGATAAGATTTCTCTTGGAGAATATCCGTTGAATCACTTTTTGCCCTCTGAAAGAAAACTCACAGAATATTATCATGTTGGTTTATCTACAGTTCGATCAGCATTGTCTTTATTAAATAAGCTGGGATATGCCGAAACGATCAATGGAAAAGGAACCCGAGTCATGCTGCAAGATGAAGAGACGGCACATAAATGTATGAGGGATCGCTTGTTGCGTCAAAATACACTTCTGTATTTAAATGCACTGCAATTACTGATTATCGTCTTACCGCAAGCCAGCAGAATGTGCTTTGATTCGATCGAAGAAACAACGAAACAGTATCTTATCGAACAGTCTTTTAAGCAGGATCATATCTTTATCGATGACCTCTATCAATGTTTGATCGATCACCTTTCATTACAGCCTTATCGGGAAATATTTATTCAGTTAAGAGAAATCTGCCGTTATGGCTATTATTATTCCTTCTTTGAAAAAGGGATCAAGAGTGAAATAGTTGTGGCTGATAAAAGCAAAAAAGCCCTTCAATTCCTGCTGAAGGGGCAAAAAGAAGCATTTACTTGGGAATTAACAGAATGTTTTAAGTATATATTAGAATTTGTCAGAGAACATATCGTTTATTATGGTTTATTGGAAGCTAAAAAAATCAAGATCCCTTTAATTAGATAAAGAGTAAATACTATTCGCAATATGAAAAGGTTTGTTTCCTTGTCAATAGAAAGCAAACCTTTTCATGATAATCATACCATCCTTTTCTATTTAGAAGGGACAATATCTAGTTTTTCCAGATCTCGTTTTATCTTCGCATATTTTTCCGGCATTTCTTCAGGTGTCATGTGATCGACATAAGCCATCGTTCCGTCTTTTTTAGAAGTTTCATAATACCAGCATTTATATTCTAGTATCGCGAGTGTTCTTTGCATTTCCAGAATTCTGTTTTCTACGGATGCTTTTTCTTTTTTGAATAATTCTAAGCGTGCATCAATGCTTTGATCTCCTTCACCAATCATATCGATATAACGTTTAATATCCTTGATTGAGATTCCGGCTTGTTTCAGGCAATGGATGACAGAAAGAATTTCAAAGTCTTTCTCTGTGAAATAACGAATTCCGTTTTCACTGCGCTGAATGAAAGGTAGAAGCCCCTCTTTATCATAATAGCGAAGTGTAGAAGGAGCGACATTCATTTTCTTTGCAACTTCTCCAATGGTATAGGACATGTGGTTTTCCTCCTCAAATAATATTTAAAGTTAACTTTAATTCAACTATCCTAATTATAGCATAGGCTATCCTGTCCTACAATCTCAGAAATTTTTAAAGAAGGAAGAAATATTCACCATGACGGACAATTGAGATTTTGCTATAATGGAATTATGAATAAGGTAAAGTTAGGATATGATGAGAATAAATTAAAGAAGAGGAGACAGCATGATGATACATACATTTATTGGTACAGTCTTTAAGCAGGGGAATCGCTGTTTTATTGATATTCCCTTCAATGTTTGGGAAATCTGTGGTCAAAAAGGCAATATTGCGGTAGAAGTAACTATTCAAGGCTGTGATTTTGAATGCAGGCTGATTCCTAAAGGAGACGGTTTTTATTATATTCCGATTAAAAAATCGATATTGAAAATGTTGAATTGTGACACTAAATTCAATGTTTCTTTTAACGTTATCAGCTATTTAACTCGAATCAATCGAAACAGTCCTTATACATTGCAAAATCCCATACGAAAGATCACTGATATTAAAAGATTGACTTATCCTAAAGCCGGCTACTGCGGTCAGCAATGCATTGCGATGCTGACTGGACTGAGTGTTGAGGAGGTATCAGAAATTATGCAGGCAAAGGCATGGCAGTGTTCTTTTTCTAAGCTGTTGGAAACGCTGGATTATTTTGGAATCTCCTATGAGGAAAGAATTATTTATACTAGAGGCAAAACTGTGGAACTGCCAAAATGCTGTATCGTGAATATAAGGGATGAAAGAAGAAGTCATTTTGCTTTGTATTACCATGGGGAATACTATGGGGAGACGCAGCCTGATGAGCAAGATATCATCAGCTATCTAAAAATCAATACAGAGTAGCTGCAGTTTAGATCATACGAATAAGATAAATCTTCAATAATAAAAAGAGTTTAGGGAAATACAGTATGATTTCTTTTCAACTCTTTTTGTCTTTTATTATGAATATTTGCGAGTAAATATTTTTAGTGAAACAAGATAACTGATGATCAGACTAAGGATCGTTGCGATACAGGCGATTATCATCAATACGGTAGAACTCAAAGTCAGAATCTGTTTCATGTCAAAACCAAGAAAAGTCACTAAATAGACGAAGATGGAAAGACCTAAAATGATCATATAAACGAATGTTCCTTTTCTTGCCCCTAGTAGGATATAGCCGACATTGTTAATAGAGATCATCAGAGTTCCAATCAAGATGCCTACTCCCCATAAAAGCAAACCTAATTCTAAACTGACGGATTGGATGACATAGATATGAATCAAAGTATATAGAAGCCCAAACAGCATATGAATTCCAAAGAAGATAAAAGAGGTAATATATCTAGCTAGAATGATTTCAGCCTTAGTGACAGGCAGAGAGATGATGGTCTTGTCAAAATTAGTCCGTTCTTCCTTTTCCATTACCACTTGTATAAAAGCACTGCCGCCAATCGGATAAGATAAAACCACAATCAGGGCTAACCCGTATAAATTTTGAAAGAAAAAGCCAATAGGAATCATTATTGCTAAATTAAGAAAAAGTGTTGCAAGCTGACTTTTTTGTTTTAAAACGAACAAATCTTTATATATTAATGCTTTCAAAGTTTTATCCCCCTTACATACATCAGCATAATGTCTTCAATTGTTGCTTTGTCAATGACAATATCCTGATAGGTCTTTTGGAAATCCTGTCTGTTTTCCACTAATACCTTATATTCAAAATCCTCTTTTTTATATGCTAATATTTCATCTTGCGGCAGGGTTTCAAAGATCTTTTGTCCGCAGCGGATAAGACCGTAATGACTTTGAATATCATCATAGGTTTTGGTTAATAAGATTTCACCATTATGGATAAATGTAATATAATCTGCTATTTTATCTAAATCACTGGTGATATGAGAAGACATCAATATGCTATGGGCTTCATCCATAATAAATTCCTGCAAGATTTCTAGAATCTCATCTCGAACAATGGGATCCAGCCCGCTGGTTGCTTCATCTAAGATTAATAATTTAGGATGATGAGACAGCTCGACGGCAAAACATAGCTTCATTTTCATTCCTTTTGAATACTGGGAAATTGTTTTACTCTTAGGCAGTGAGAAGCGTTCGATATATTCAAGATATTTTTCATGATCCCACTGATGATAGATCAGACTCATCATTTTGCCAAGATCCGAATACTTAAATTTTTCATTATAGTGACAGCTGTCGTAAATAATGCCAATGTCTTGTTTAAGCGTTTTTTCATGTTCTCTGAGATTTTGATTAAAGACATATATTTCCCCGCTGTCTTCTTTTAATAATCCTTCTATTATATTGATAATTGTTGATTTTCCAGCCCCATTTTCACCAATCAGACCGACGATCATTCCTTTGGGAACGGTGATTGAGACATCTTTCAATTGAAAATCATCAAATTTTTTATTAATATTCTTTAATTCAAGAATTGTGTCCATTTTCATCCTCCTTATATAATAATGTAATGGTTTCAATTAATTGAGAAAGTTGAATACCATTCATTTTTGCGTCTTCCACTAACTCTTCTGCTTTTGCTTCCAGTATTCGCAGTTGTTCTTCACGTACAAAATCTTTGTTTTGATGAGAAACAAAAGTGCCTTTGCCGGCAACCGTTTCAATGAAGCCGTCTCGAACTAAATCTTCGTAAGCATGTTGGGAAGTAATGACACTGATATGCAAAGATTTGGCTAAACCGCGAATAGAAGGCAAGGAATCACCCGGTTTTAATGTTCCATTCATGATCATCGCTTTGATTTGTGAAACGATTTGTTCATAAATAGCTTTATTTGAACTATTGCTTAATATGATCTCCACATTTTCCCTCCTAACTGTACTTACTGTACATATACAGTATAGTCTGTGCATGTACAGTTGTCAATCTCATAATGATAAATTTTTGCGTATAATAAAAATCAACCACTGTACAGCAGTTGATTTTTCTGGCTAAACCCGGTGAACTCATTGATTTTAGGACGTGTAAATTAATTTATAGAATGTATGGAGTACCGAGTGGAAACGTGATTGCTTTTATTTTCTACTAGTATTATAAAAGGATTTTGTATGTGAACCTGATTATTTTCAGAGGATGAAACGCGCTGTTCGATTCTTTTCATTTTTAAAGCTGAAATAGGGTGAATTTATGAAAAAATAGTTGCATTAGGAATCTGTGAATTTGGTTTCACAGTTTGAATAAGTTATGCTATAATGGTAAATGATTTCAATAAAGAGGTAGAGACTATGATTAAAATCATCGTGGCAATGGATAAAAATAACTTGATTGGAAGCGCTCAAGGAAGAATGGGGATGCCGTGGCATAATGCCGAAGATCTTCAACATTTTAAAGAAACAACCTTGAATCAGACTATTCTGATGGGAAGAAAAACGTTTGAGTTGATTGGCAAACCGCTGCCAAAACGAAAAACGATCATAGTAAGCAAGGCACATGATCTTGAAAATCTCAATGCTGAGGTTTGTCATGATTTAGAAACTTTGCTGAAAGATTATGAGAAAGATCAAGACATTTATATTTGCGGAGGAGCATCTGTTTATCAACAGACCCTTGATTTAGCTAACGAGCTGATTGTTTCTTATATTCCGGGTGATTATACGGGTGATGCCTATTTTCCGGTAATTAAAGAGGATCGGTTTAAGTGTATAGAAGAAGTAGAAAAAGAGACTTTCATTTTAAAAAAGTATAGGAGGATCAAATAGAATGAAAAGAATAGCACTCATTGTATTGCGGTTGTTTTGGAAAATACCGTACTATTTAATTCAATTGAAACGATTACAGAAGGTAGATAAGTTTCCAATAGAAAAAAGATATGGCTTTATCAATAAATTTTTAACTGATGTAGCAAGAGCGGGGCGGGTGGAGATTGTTTGTACAGGTTTAGAGCAGTTGCCAAAAGAAGACGGTTATTTGATGGCTCCTAATCATCAGGGACTTTTTGATCCGGTGATTATTGCGGTAACACATAAAAGACCAACAACAGCAGTCATCAAAAAGGAGCTGTTAAAAGCTCCAATCGTAAAGCAAATTGCAGTAATCGATCAGGCACAGGCAATGGATCGCAATGATATCCGCGGTTCAGTCAAAATTATCAGACAGGTAACAAAAGAGTTGAAAGAAGGACGTACTTACTTTATTTTCCCGGAAGGTACACGTTCACGTGAAGGGAATAAGATGGGGGAATTTAAAGGCGGAACATTTAAAACAGCGGTAGAAGCAAAAAAACCAATCGTGCCGGTAGCATGTATTGACTGCTATAAACCGTTTGATACAAATACAATTGCGAAAGTTACCGCTCAGGTTCACTACTTGAAACCTATTTATCCAGAAGAATATGAAGAAATGTCAACTGTGGATATCGCAAAATTAGTACAATCAAGAATTCAAGAGAAAATGGATGAGGTATTGGGAGAATAGGAGCATCTTTCTCCTTTTTTCATATATATAACTATAACATCATTTGTAAAAGTGAATGAAACATGGTTAAATGACAAACAAGGAGAGATCTATGTGGAAAAGAGTCTTGTCAAAAAGATCTTAGAGACCGATCCGGCAGCAAAAAACAGATGGAATGTCTTATTAAATTATCCTGGGGTTCATGCGTTATTTTTTTATCGTATTGCCCATACTTTATGGAAAGGACATCTGAAGATACTGGCACGCTTTATTAGTCAGCTAGCTCGTTTTATAACGGGAATTGAAATTCATCCGGGAGCAGAGATCGGAAAACGTTTATTTATTGATCACGGACATGGAGTGGTAATCGGAGAAACAACGGTGATTGGAAATGACTGTACTTTATATCAGGGTGTAACGCTCGGCGGTGTCGGGACAGGACCACTGACACTTAAGCGTCATCCTACTTTAGAGGATCGGGTAATGGTGAGTGCGGGCGCTAAAGTAATTGGGAATATTACGATTGGCAATGATTCTATCGTAGGCGCACAGGCGGTGGTTTTGAGGAATGTTCCTCCTAATTGTACCGTTGTGGGAATACCGGCGTGTATTGTTAAAAAAGATGGAGAAAGAGTGAGGAAAGAATCCAAATGAAGAAGTGGATAATGGCATGGCTAGTATTAATTGTAATATTGATCTTGGTAAAGACAAATATCATTTTACCTTTGGATAATCAGATCTATGATTATGTATCTTTATTACAGTCCCCTAAAACCAATCAGTTTATCATCAATATTACTAATTTAGGATCTGGGACATTTTATGGAATCATTTGTGTTCTTCTCATTGTCTTTAAAAGAAGACTGGGTTTAGTTTTGACACTTAACAGCAGTTTTGGATTTTTAATGAACTATACTTTAAAAAATATTGTTCAAAGACCAAGACCGTTGGATCGCCTAGCGGTTGAAACTGGTTTTAGTTTTCCCAGTTCCCACACAACCTGCTCCGTCATGTTTTACGGGATGCTAGGGATTATGTTTGCTCATAGTAACTTGAAATATAAAAGAGTATTCAGTTATGCCTCTTGGGCAATGATTCCGATTATTGCATTTACGCGAATCTATCTGCATGTGCATTATTTCAGTGATGTATTGGCGGGAGCTGTATTTGGTGGTATATTATTAGCTGTAATGTATGAAAAAGTATTTAAGAAAATGCTAGACTACTAGCAAAGAGGTGGAAAGATTGTCTAAAGAGAAATTTAAACATTATTTAGAGTGGTTTTTATTAGCCGCAGCTGTGATTGTATTCTACAAAACCTTTGATAGTTTACATATAATTTATGATGTCTTTAAAATGATATTAACGATATTAACACCGTTTATTGTAGGTGGGGCATTAGCGTATTTCCTATATCCGCTTTGTAAGAAGATGGAAAGAATACTGGAAAAAACGAAAAAGCCTTGGGTGATTGAAAGGCGTTTATCTTTGAGCGTATTTATCACTTATTTTGCCTTTTTGCTTCTTTTAGCGATCTTACTGTTATATTTGATTCCACTTACAGTTAATAATGTGATGGACTTTATCAGTAAATCCGGGCAATATGTGGAACAGTTTGATCAGTTGGTAACGTCAACGTTTAGTGATCCTAAACTGGTTGCTTTCTTGCAGTCTACATTTAATGATTTTCAAATTCCTTTTGATCGCTTGCTGAACTTTGATGTTTTAAAATATGCTCAGGGGGCAATCAACACCGCTGGTGTACTCCTTTCTTGGGTGATGGGGATTGTCATTTGTCCCTATGTGCTTTTTGAAAGAAGAAACTTGATGCGTATTTTTGATCAGTTCATGGGAATGTTTATTGATCAAAAGAAGATCTCTTTGATTCATTATTATGTTCGTAAGGTTCATGTGATCTTCTCTAATTTTATTTATGGAAAAGCGGTCGATTCCTTGATTATCGGGATTATTGCTTATATTGGTTTTTCATTATTGAATTTGAAATTTGCCTTTATGCTGGCGTTAATTATTATGGTAACCAATATGATTCCTTATTTTGGTCCGTTCATTGGTGGAATCCCGGTAGTCATTATCACTTTGATTGTCATGAATCCTATCACAGCGATCTGGGTAGCGATCTTTATCTTTGCTTTGCAGCAGTTCGATGGTTTAATCTTAGGACCCGCAATCTTAGGCGATTCGGTAGGGATCAGTCCTTTCTGGATCATCTTTGCGATTACCCTGTTTGGCGGATTATTTGGCTTTTTAGGAATGTTCTTAGGTGTACCGCTGATTGCTGTCATTCGAATGATTATTTTAGAAGTGCGGGATTATCAGGCAGAGACCTCTAAACAGAAACAAATCGATGATATCGAATAAACATAACCTTCGTTTAAAGACGGAGGTTTTTAAATCTATAGGCATCTTGAAATAAAAATGAAACAAATCCATATTTTTATCTCTTTCTCTAGACTAATTTTATTTCAAATGAAGGGTATCTAGTGTATACTAAAAAACAGATAGTAAGGATAGAGAGGAAAAAATATGAACATCATAAAAGACCAAGAAGTCATCGTTATTCTAAAAACAATGCTGAATAAACTGGATAACCGCTTAGTGGATCATGGCGAACGGGTTGCTTTTCTTTGTCTGGAAATCATGTCTTATCTGAAGGTTCCTCAGGAAGAATATCTGCATGTTGCAAAACTCGCATTGCTTCATGATATCGGGGCTTATAAAACAGATGATATGGATGCCTTGCTAAGTTTTGAGAGTAAAGATGTCTGGGAACATGCTATTTATGGCTATTTATTTTTGTCTAGGCTGTCTCCTTTGAAAAAGAATTCAGATTGTGTTTTGTATCATCATATGTCCTATGAAAAACTAATGAAAACAAGATGTTCAAATAAAAAGATTGCTTCTTTGATCCATCTGTGTGACCGCATCGATGTTGCCGTTAAACAAGGAGCCTCACTGACCTTATTACTTCATCAAAGCGGACAGTTTGATCCTTTGCAGGTCAAAGCATTTGAAGCTTTAAATAAAGACCATGTCCTCATACACGCTTTAGAAAATATGATGTATCAAGATAAAATGAACGCTCTTTATCAAACAATTTATTTAGGTGAGGATGAACGCAGAGGTTATCTTGAAATGCTTGCTTACTCGATTGATTTTAGAAGTGAATTTACAGTTTTGCATACGATTACAACCACAGCCATTGCGATTGAATTGGGAAAGCAGTATCAATTAAATTCAGTAGAAATGAATAAATTATATTATGGAGCTTTATTGCATGATCTTGGCAAAGGGGCAATTCCCATCAGCATCTTAGAAAAACAAGGAAAACTTGATGACAAAGAGACACAGTTAATGCAGCGTCATGTTTCGATTACCGAAGAAATTCTAAAAGGCTATATTCAAACAGATGTGCTGAATATGGCAGTGCGTCATCATGAAAAATTAGATGGGAGCGGGTATCCACATCATTTAACGAACAAAGAACTGACTTTAGGGGATCGAATCGTAGCGATTGCGGATATTCTTAGTGCTTTATTAGGGAAACGAAGCTATAAAGAAAAATTCTCTGTTGCAAAAGCTATTTCTATTATAGAAGAGATGGCAGAGGAAGGAAAAATCGATGTGGATATCGTACATGTATTTGTACTTCATCATGAAGAAATAATGGTTCAAGTACAACAAAATACAGAAAAAATCAAACAGTTATATGCGGATATGCTGAAAGACTACTTAGAACTTAGAGATCAGTGTGCTAAAGTAAACTAGAGTGTCCGCCTTTGCAGGTTATTTCTTAATTGAATGCTTCTTGAAATAAAAAGGTGTCATCCAAATAAAAATCTGTGTGGCTTTTTAAGAATAGGAGAATCTATAATCATTTAATGAAAAAAGCTCTCAGTGAAGGAGAGCTTTTACATTGTGTTTTCAGGAAGTAATAAATAAAACATATCTTAATAACAGGGATGAGAGTTTAGTTCTTTATCATGCTGCGGCGACTGCTTCGATAGCCGATCAGTAAACAAAATACGGATATAATGACAGCACCAAGCAGGAATATAAATACAGGATTATAATTTCCGAAATAATCATAGATGAACCCATATGCCGGTAGTAATATGATGGTCGCTAATGGGAGACTAGTCATAACAAATGGGAATATTGTTGGATAATCTTTTTGACCGAAGAACTCTATGGTGAGAAGCGGACCTACAACACTAATGGATGAAGACGCTAAACCATGTAAGAAAGAGGCGAAAGCAAAGATTAAGATAGACCCATTAACAAACCTATATAATATAATGGAAATAAAAGCAATCGTAATAATGCCTGCACATGTTTTTATAATCCCTATTTTATCACTGGAAATTCCAATGAGAACTGATCCTATTGCGGATCCCATCATGGATAAAGAAAGAGCTTTTCCAATAATAGTGATGTCTAATCCCATTGCTATGCCAAAATTAGTCGCGTGCTGTTGAAAGGAAGCAAAGCCTGTCAAAATGACCATAAACAATAATAATAAATAAAATGCCGGTGATTTTAATATCACTTTAGATAAGATATTCTTATTTTTTTTATTATTATCTGTGGTTTTGGTTGTTTTTTTACTATTTGCTTGCTGTGATTTTTGATATGCTGGATTTTCTTTAATGAATACCAGACCCACAACTAAAATAAAAATCAAAGCAAATAGACCAAATAAGACATAGGTACTGCGCCACCCATTAGCGGCAATTAAACCTGTTAACATAGGCTGAAACACAGCTCCCATGAGACTGCTGATCATCATCATTAATCCCATAACTAATCCTATATTTTTATGAAACCAGCGATTAATGAGGATAGGACCTAACAGATTGACTAAAAAGGTTGCCCCGATTGCCATTGGTACCGCAAAAATATACCATGCCCAAACAGAATTCATATAACCTAAACAAAGAAACGGGATTACTTGCAGTAATGTGCTCAATACAATGATTCTTTTTATTTTCATCTTATTTATCAAATCTCCGGCTATTGGGAGCCATAATAAATTTGCGATAGAGGCAATGCTCAGATATAGAGATAACCTTCCTACCCCGACATCTAAATCCCTCGATACAGGAGCTAAAAAAATCCCGGCGGAGGTATTGATTCCGGCACCTGCAACCCCTCTTATTAAAGATACAGCTAATAAAATAACCCAGGCATAATTCCATATTTGTTTTTTCAAAATCATTCTCCTAACTTATGATAGTGTAATACAGTAATAAATATCTTCATGTTTACATTAACGGTGTCAAAACATAGGTTGATATAGTGTGTTATTTTAATATTAGGGTTTACCAATTGCTTATTATTATACAAAATTGGAATGAAAATACGTTTATAGCTAAAACAAAAATATGATCATCAATAAGCTAAGTGTTGAAAGTAAAATTTCAGTGATTCATCATGAGATTAAAGCTTAAAATATATGAAGAATATTGGGATCAAAAGAATTAAGGGATGAACGACGATCCAATAATTTACGGACTTTTAAGAAATTCACAGCTCATTTAAAGACAATTATAGAGTATATACAGGATCTTTGGTAAAATATAAGAAGCATCAATTTGTAAAGTCTTGTCTGTGGCTAAAGGAATAAAAGCACTCGATTTGGACTCTGAAAAATTAAAAAAAGTGCTGTCCCAAATAAAAATGCACTTCTTAAATGACTGTATTTACAGGTAAAAAAAGTTTGATTAAAAATGGGCATCAGGACTTGTGCTAATGGGTCAATGGTAATGAACTGACACCTATTTTACTTATACACAATATTTAATTATTATTAAATTTTTTATGATGAATAAGTCAACTATATATCATAAACGCAAGTTATCGTTCACTAATGATGTTTGAGCGTTGATAATGTTAAATAAAAAAGGACATATGATTTATGTCCGAAGGAGGTCAAAGAAAACCTCTAAATAATCTTAAATTGGCGGCACATAGGCGATTCGAACGCCCGACCCCACGCTTAGGAGGCGTGTGCTCTATCCAGCTGAGCTAATGCGCCAGTAATATTGAGTTTAAATAAAAGCCAAGCCTCCAAGCTTCGCAGCTCAAGGGGCATACTTTCTGTCTGTATCTCTATTTGCTTTATTATTTTAGCATTTTCCTTAGTAAAAAGCAACCTTGCCATTTCCTCTTTGAAGTGCTGAAGTCGGTATATTTCTTTCCTTCTATTTGTATTTTATATCATTCATGATAGAATAATGACAATGTAACAGCAAGTATGTTGGAGGGATAATAATGACGCAACGACAGTTTATGTTGATTTTTTTATTGTGGAAACAGGATCGGATCATGACAAGTGAGGAACTTTCTAGTCATCTGCATGTCAGCAATCGAACGATAAAAAGCGAAATATTGATCATACAGTCAAAAGCGGATCAGATGGGAATTGAAATCAAAGCTAAACGGGGGTTAGGGTATCAGCTTCTTATCATTGATGATCAGCAGTTTCAAAAAGAACTTTTACCTCAATTAGGAAGTTATGGGGATGTCAGTGAGATTCCAACAGATGAACAAATACGAATTTACCAAACAATTTCTATTCTTTTTGAACAGGAATATGTTACTGCAGATCAAATCGCAGCATCACAGTTTATCGATAAGCGTTCTCTGAATAAAACCTTTCATCAGATTCGAAACTTGCTGCAGCGGTATCAATTGATACTCATCAGTAAAGCGAATTATGGCTTTAAGATTACCGGGAGTGAGCTTCATCAGCGTTTTTGCATCATGGATATCTATGGCTACTATCATCATATAACGATGTTGATTCGTAAAGATAAAATGTATCAAAACTACTTTAAAATAGAAGAAACGACTCGCCGTAAGATCAGAAATATATGGCTGACACTGATCAGCAGCCGATCTTATACGATAAAGGATATTCATTTAGAGAAATTTATGTATCAGCTGCTGTTATCCTATCATCGTTTTCAACTGGGGCATAAAATAGAGTTCGATCAGTCACAGATCGATGAGATTACATCGTGGGAAAGCTTCGAGATTGTACAGTCATTAAAAAAACGTCTGCATGAAGAAAATATATTTGAGATGGATGAGTCGGAAGTCTATTATTTAAGCATCGTTTTATTTTGCTATATAGATGTTCATTCCATACAGCAGATGAAACAATCCCCCAGGTTTTATAAACAAAGCCTGAACTGTGCTAAGGAACAGCTGCGAAAATTACAAAAAATGCTGCCCACTTGTTCATTTCCTCAAGATTTTATCAATAATCTTCAATTTGCACTCTATCCGTTAGTCGTGCGATCACAGTATGCTATGTATGAAGATAATAAATGGCTTCGGCAATGGCGCCTAAAGGGGATATTAAGATCCTTGGTTTCTTTAGAACTCAGCTATCTGACTTTAAATAATAGGGGAGAGGGCGATGACTGTTGTATCAGTCAGGAAGACGTAGTTCAGTTTTCTTATACATTTCAAGCATTGCTGAATCAGCAGCGCTCAGTTGTGAAACGCCAAAAAATTCTGATTATTCCGAGTTCCGGCTATATGAGTGCTTTATCATTAGTAAATAAGATTAAGCAAGACTTTGCACATTGCATTGATTCCATTGAAATAAAAGAACGTTATCTTATTAAGGAGATAAAAGAAGTCAGAAATTATGATCTTTTAATCAGCAGTCCGGAATATTGCGAAGATTTCACGAATCAAGGGGTGATGCTGTACAGTGAGGCTATACTAAATGGTCATTATCAGGAACTATATTTTAAATTAATGGAAGTAGAAGGAAGAAATAAAGCTTTTTTTCCTCCGCTCCAGTCGGCTTATTTTATTGAATTGGAAGAGGCGGATTCCATACTGGATATTTTCAATGCCTTATATGGTCATAAAGATAAAAGTCAAGTTCAATTAGAATATCAAAATTTCCTATCTCGAGAAAATTGGGTATTTAATGGAACCTTTTGTTCAACTACCGGGTATTTTCATTTTGTTGAGATGCCCTTACAAGAGTGTTTTGGCATAGTAAAGATAAAAAGACCGCTTCAATGGAAGAATACGGTGATAGAGATATTGGTCATATGCTGGATCCACCCGGATTCTTTAGAGAAATGTCATTTTTATGATGTCTTTTTAAACCATTTATTAACAGATAGAAGCTCACTTGAACTACTTTGGAATGATCGCAGTGAGGAAGCATTATTTCAGATCATGAAAAAATTAACTATGCTTTAATAAGAATTTCACTTGTATAAGTGAAATTCTTTTCCTATATTTTCATTTTTTTTATGTTTACAATGGATATACATGGGAGTAAAGTGATGCCTTGATTAAGAGGTAAAAACTAAACAAAAACACTCATAAATAGGGGAGGAAATAAAAAATGGAGAATCCAGCAATTTTTTTTATTAGCATATGGCTTGTCTTTGTTGCGGTGCTTATTTTTGTACTATTAAAAGTAACAGAAAAACGTCGCAAGGGGGCAGTAGATCAACGCATTCAAAGTGTAAAGACACAGCTTCAGTATATTCAGGATTACTATTTAAAAGATAAGGAAGTAAAGTTTGCCTATGCCTACAGCACCAACAGCATGTGTCAAACGACAGGGGATAAAGCTAAATCATTAGCAAAGAATGCCGCAAAAGCAGTTATACGTACCACACTGACAGGACGTGCTTCGTATCGCGGTTCAGAAATCGGCAGCCGTAATTACCTGATTGCATATGATAATCAGACCCTTTACTTTTTTTATGTCTATGCATCGCAGTCCGCAGTAAAAATGGATTTTAATGAAGATGAATTCTTTTCTGTGGCTAAAGAAAAAATAAAAAATATAACGCTCAAAGATAAAAAAGAAGCTGTCATCTACATTGATTTTTATGATGGTGGACGTCTTGGTTTTAAATTAAATGATAAGATTTTAAATGAAGTTGACTTCAAAGATGAAAATGAGGCATTTAAAGTCTTTATGATCAATCAAGCAGCACTTATTGCACAGTCATAATAAAAGAAATAGGAGAAATATATGAAAACAGAAGAATTAGATTTAAGAACAAATGAAACAATTATTGAAGAAAAGAAGGGGGATACATGGAAAACACCACAGATGCCTTATAAAAAACAAATCTCCGGTAAATTCTATTTTACTAATCAGAGGATTGCTTTTCGTACATGGGGTCCTTTTAAAAAATCTGCTGCCTATGATATAGAATATCGAGATATTGAATCGTTGGCGCCATTTTCAATCAATTTCTTTATCAAGACGGGAATAAAAATAACTGCCTTTAATGGGGAGATTTATAAAATTTCGGTGATGAAACGAAATAAGATTATGGAGATCATTTCCACTCATCTTAAATAAATTTATAGAAGGGTTGATGAAAAGTTGTGCATTAAAAGCATAACTTTTTATTTTTATAAACTATTATCTTTTATTATTTACAGTTGAATGAAGTACTCAAAAAAAATTAGACCAAAGGTCTAACGGATTGAAGATAGGTCAGAGCGCCTCTCTTTTTATTCATAGTGATTTCCAGAAATTCAATTATTTAGAAACTAAAGCATAAATTAGGTAAGAAAAATGTTATAATGTATTTAAATAGGATCATTTTTAGAAGATCGAGGGATTATCAGCAATAGGAGAGTGATTTTGGTGAATAAGAAATTTTCAAATCTGCGGGTTGCAGTTGTGCCTGTTATTTTATGTGTGGCTTTATTATTGACCGGAGTATTTTCAATTCGTTCTATCAATAATCTTCAAGGTAATGCACGTATTATCAATTATACCGGAATCGTTCGTGGAGCCACTCAAAGACTGATCAAAAAAGAACTCAATCATAATCCCGATGATCGTTTAATTACAGACATCGATACTATTTTAAATGGACTTTGTGAGGGCAGTACAGAATTGGCATTGATTAAACTTGATGGAGAGGAATATCAGTTTTTACTTTCACAAATGTGTATAGAATGGGAGGAAATTAAGAGCGAGATTATTGCTTACCGTAATCAAGAGGTTTCACGGGACAGGTTATTTGATTTAAGTGAGGACTTTTTTGATTTGGCTAATGAGACAGTCCTAGCGGCAGAAATTTATACGGAAGATGCCGTTCATGATGCCCGTATTTTATTATTATATATGAGTGGAATCTTTACATTAATAGCTATCTTGTGTACAGTCTATGCCTTTTTTCAAGAAAAACGCCGTATAGAGCTCAATAAAGCAGAAGATGAAAACCGAAAAAAGAGTGAACAGTTAAATCAGCGTTTTCAAGAATTACTGGCACCCATGAATGAGATAACAGAATTGCTTTATGTATCCGATATCGAAACACATGAACTTTTATTTGCCAATGAGATGGGAAAAAAGACATTTCATATTACGGATGATGCACATTTAAAGTGTTATCAGGCTTTGCAGGGATTAGATGCACCATGTCCTTTTTGTACAAGTGAACAATTGAAAAAGGATGAAACCTATACTTGGGAACATACGAATCTGATTACAAAGCGTCATTATTTATTAAAAGATCGTTTGATGGAATGGGAAGGGCGTAAAGCAAGAATGGAAATTGCTTTTGATATTACAGATGCGGAAAATGAAAAAAATGAATTAAAGAAGCGTTTAGAAAGAGATAATGTTTTAGTAGAATGTATTAGGGAGTTATATCGCAATCAGGATATGTTAAATGCTGCGGATCATGTTTTAAAACAAATAGGAGAGCTGTTTTTAGCGGAGCGTGCTTATATTTTCAAGTTTTATGAAGACCATCTCACTAATATTGCGGAATGGTGTCGTGAGGATATAGAACCACAGATCGATAATTTACAGTATTTGCCGAAATCAGAATTCGAAATATGGATGAACATGTTTGATCATCAGCAGAATATAGTTGTTTCTGATTTAGAAGATATTAAAGAGATGACGTATGAGTATGAATTTCTTGCTCAGCAGGGAATTCAAAGTGTGATTATGGTTCCGTTAGAACGAGATGGATTGTTAAGCGGCTGCATTGGTTTGGATAATCCATCACAGGAATCGATTGAAAATGCAGTGAACTTTTTAGAAACATTACGCTATTATATTATGCTGGCAATGCGTAGGGAAGAAGATGAAAAAGCACTTTATCATTTAAGCTATGTGGATACGTTGACTTCTTTTTATAATCGTAACCGCTATATTTTGGATCTTGGTCGCTTAAATGAAAACAAGCAATCTGTAGGGGTGATTTATTTAGATGTCAATGGACTAAAGGAAGTCAATGATCAGTTTGGTCATGATGCGGGCGATGCTTTATTGAAGAAATGTGCCGAAATTATTCAAAAAAGTGTTATCACAGGTTCTTTTTATAGAATCGGCGGGGATGAATTCATCGTCATCTGCTTAGGCATAAAAGAAGAGGAATTTAAAGAAATTCTTTATAGATTAAAAAATAATTTAGCTATGGAAAAATGTAATGCCGCTATAGGCTATAAATGGGAACAGGATTGTCATTCTATTCAATCTATTATCAATCAGGCAGATGAATTCATGTATACAGACAAAAGAGAATTTTATCATCGTCATTTGGAGACCGGGCGCTATCGCCACCAAAATGATGTGTTAGATTATTTATCTGATCCGGAGCTGTTAAAAGAAAAAATCATAAACAAGCAATTTCAGGTTTACTTACAGGCTAAGCTTGATGTCGGTACTCATGCGTTGGTTGGAGCAGAAGCATTGGTACGCTATATTGATGATGACGGCATGATTCAGCCACCGGATCGCTTCATTCAGGTTTTGGAAAACACTTATCAGATTAGCAAGATTGATTTCTATGTTTTTGAAACTGTCTGCGCCCAACTCCAAAAATGGCAGCAGCAAGGCAAAAAGCTGTTTCCGATTTCCAGTAATTTTTCACGCAGTACTTTTATGGAAGACCATTTATTAGAAAAGCTGGAAGCGATCATAAAAAAATACGGAATCTCTAAAAAATATTTAGAAGTGGAGATTACTGAAAGTACATGTTCGACGAACTGTAAAAGTTTGACAGATCGTATTAATCAAATTCGAGAGGCAGGATTTTTAGTCTCCGTCGATGATTTTGGAGCAGAAAGTTCAAATCTTGCTTTACTCGCTACGGCTCAGTTTGATATCTTAAAGATTGACCAAGGTTTTGTGAAAGATATTGTTTCCAACGCTTATGCACAATCTATCGTTGAAGCAATGGTCGGAGTATGCAATAAAAGAGGTATTCATTTGATTGCGGAAGGGGTAGAAAACGAAGCACAGTTTGAAGTTTTGAAAGCGTGCGGAGTGAAAACGGTACAGGGATTTCTTTTCAGTAAACCGATTCCGATGGAGCAATATGAATGGAAATATTTAAATACGAGTAATTAGAATTTACTAGGCTGCCTGCTTAATAACAGGCAGTTTTATTTGTTATGAGACACTCTCGTTGAGCTATTAAAATGGATCAAGTATAATAAAAACAGGTCAATATCTATATAAAGGAGAAACTGTATGGAACACAATAAAAGTAAAAGTGAATATCAGCATCGCATTAATAAAATTCAGGATTATATCGAAGCACATGCTTTTGAGTCATTTACCCTTGAAGAACTTGCACAGATTGCGGGATTCTCTAAATATCATTTTCATCGTATTTTTAAAGCGATGACACATGAATCCCTGTCACAGTATGTGCATCGCTTTAAACTGGAAAAGTCAGCTTTACTTTTAGGTCAGCGTGATGATATGAGCATTACAGATATTGCTTATCATTTGGGTTTTACCGACTCTGCCGTTTTTTCAAGAAGCTTTAAGCAGATGTATAAGATCAGTCCTACTGACTATCGTAAACATTACCGCAAGAATTGCAAAGACCAATATAATATTTCCAGATACAATCAAAGTGTATCAGATATGGAAAAGAATAAGCTTAAAGAAAAGATAGAGGGACAGGTAGAAATCTTGAATATTGAAAAAATGCGAGTAGCTTATGTCCGTTTTACCGGAAATTACGGTGAATTGGCTAATCAGTTTTCCGTTTTATTAAAGCAATTATTTGTCGCTGCACAAAAACAGAATCTGTTGGACGAAAAAACAAGAGTACTATCCATCTATCATGATCACCCTGAATTTACTGAACCGGATTCTTTCAAGACCAGCATTGCGATAACGCTCGCTAAGGAGGCTAAGGTGGACGAAAACAGTGGACTTGGAGTGATGGAATTACCAGCCGGGCAATATCTTGTAGGACATTTTTATATTGAACAGCATCTTTATAGTGCGATTTGGGATTATATTTATGAAGAATGGCTGACAACAAGTGGCTATGTCCCCAGTGACAGCTGTCCGTTTGAAATGTATATGAATGACCATACAGCTGATCCAAATAATATGCACTTAGTCGATATTTATCTGCCGGTAGAACCTATCGTTTCTTCTAAATAACTTTTCCATCTCTGATTAAATTCTGAATTTAATGATGAGGTGATGACATGAAAGAAATAAAGATCAGGGGAGCTCGACTTCATAATTTGAAGAATATGGATGTAACCTTGCCTAAAAACAAATTAATCGCAGCAACAGGAGTCAGTGGTTCTGGTAAATCCAGCTTAGTCTTTGATATTATCTTTGAGGAAGGACGCAAGCAATATTTGCAGTCTTTAGGCATGCTGACTAATTTGGAAGAATCTTATAAATTTGATTCAATTGAAGGAATCGGACCTACAATTGCCGTTCATCAAAATACGATTCGTCAAAGCAATCCACGCTCCACCATTGGAACACGCACAGGAATTCTGCATATGCTGACACTCTTATATTCCAGCGAAGGGAAAGTAAACAGTGAGGATTACGATGCGGATGAACATTTTGGTCCTAGCTTTTTTTCCTATAACTCTGCCAGCGGAATGTGTCTGCACTGTTCTGGGAAAGGAGCAAACTATGAAATTAATATCGATCAGCTTGTCAGCGATGACCAGATGACACTAAAGGACATCTTTATTAAATCAAAAGTGACTCCGGGCTATATGAATATTTTAAAGAAACGCTTTCATGATTATTTTAATATGCCTTTTGTTTCACTGCCCAATGAAGTAAAAGATGAAGTCATTTATGGGCGTTTTGAACAGGGAAAAAATAGTTATTGTTTAACCAAAGCCTTTGAAAATCGTCAGCGTAAAGGAGAAGCCGTTCAAGATTTTTATGCGATGCAGTTATGCCAAGAATGTCATGGTTATCGTGTTGGCGAGGAAGCAAGGAGTGTTTTTATTCATGGAAAGCACATTGGTGAACTATGCACGATGCTTATCTGTGACCTTTATCATTTTCTTTTAGAGACACTTAAAACAGAAGCGTACAGTCCGCTTGGAAGCAATTTAGTTCAAGATATCCTTAATAAATTAAAGCACTTAATGAATGCTAAGTTAGGTTATCTGACATTGTATCGGGAAATGTCGACTTTAAGTGGCGGTGAACTGCAGAGATTATTTTTGAATGCTCATTTAGATACAAAAATGGATTCACTGATTTATGTTTTAGATGAACCGACAGCAGGGCTGCACGCTTCTGAAAAGGAAGATATTATTGCTTCGATCCGGCAGCTAAAGGAAATTGGCAATACAGTGATTGTTGTCGAACATGATAAAAATACGATTCGGCAAGCTGATCATATCATTGATATCGGTCCCTTTGCTGGACATTTAGGTGGACAGATTGTTTATCAGGGAGATGTTGAGGGCTTATTGAAATCACCTTCCTCAATTACCGGAAGTTATTTATCCGGTGAAAAGACAATGCCGATAAGAAAGTTTAAACCGCTTCTTGATCAGCATCCTTTTCTTACTATTTTTAACGCTAAAACGAATAATCTTAAGAATATTACGGTCAAAATTCCTCTGCATGCACTGGTGGGAATAGCCGGAAAATCCGGAAGTGGGAAAAGTTCATTAATCTCTGATACACTGCTGCCACTACTGCGAACTCATTTTAAATATGCCTCTCAAGAAAGTAAGAGGGCAGATACAACAGTAAAGACAGAGGCTGAGGGGTTAAAAGGAATGAACGTGATTGCCGGTTATGCGGAAATATCACAAGCTCCGATTGGTCGCAACAGTAATTCTAACCCTGCTTCTTACATTGGTATTTGGGATAAAATCAGATCTTTGTATGCAAATCAAAAGGAAGCTATTAATCAAGGCATGCAGGAAAGCTTCTTTTCATTCAATTCAAAAGGTGCCTGTGAAGAATGTGAAGGCAGCGGTTATGAAAAAATATGGCTGGGAGAACATCTCAGCATTAATAAAACCTGTCCGAAGTGTCAGGGGAAACGATTTAATCAGGATACTTTAGCGATCCATTATAAAGGAAAGACGATAGCCGAAGTATTAGAGATGAGTATTGATGAAGCTGCTGAATTCTTTTGTGATCAGCCTGCCATACTCAGTCCTTTAAAGATTTTGCAGCAGATTGGAATGGGCTATATTCAATTAGGGCAGCCTACACCGACATTAAGCGGCGGGGAATCGCAGCGAATCAAACTGGCAAAGGAGATCGGCAGAAAAAGAAAAGGAAATATCCTGTATATTCTTGATGAACCCACAACAGGGCTTAGTCAGTATGATATCGCAAAATTGATTGAACTCTTAGATCAGTTGGTAGAAAAAGGGAATTCGGTTATTGTGGTTGAACATGATACGGATGTGTTAAAGATTTGTGACTATCTGATTGAATTGGGACCTTGCGGTGGCAGTGAAGGCGGATATATGATTGCCGAGGGAACCCCGGAAGAAATGAAGAAAGATCAAAATTCACTGACAGGGAGGTATTTGTAATGAAACCTCCTGTCTTATCTTTTGAAAAAGTCGATCCAATCGTGGGTGGCATACAGGAAGAAAAGCTAGTGGAAATGGACAAAGTCATACCGGTTCTGTATAAAAATTTAAACGGAATTATTGTGATAAGATCAAATAAAACAGTTTTTGAACGTTATTATAACGGTTATCAAAAAGAAGATACTTGTCATATTGCCTCAGTTACTAAAAGTATTCTTTCAGCCTTAATCGGTATTGCTGTCGATCAGGGGTACATAAAGAGTTTGGATCAAAAAGTACTGGACTTCTTCCCTGATTATGTCTGTCATCCTTCAGAAGTAGTGAAAAAGTCGATTACGATTCGACATTTACTGACGATGAGAGCGCCTTATCTTTTTAAACCGATGCAGGAGCCTATGGAGAAAATGGTCAGACGAAAAGACTGGATTAAATTTTCTCTTGATTTATTAGGTAAAAACGGCAATATCGGTTCATTTAAATATGCCAATTGCAGTGCTCATCTTTTATCAGTCATCCTCACAAAAGCAACAGGGATAAGTGCCAGAGAATTTGCGAATACTTATTTATTTAAACCGCTTGGCATCAAGGAAGTCGCTGATAATCCTGATCAGACATTTGATTATGAAGGTTTGTTTGGCAAGCAGTTAAAGGGCTGGGCAAAAGATCCCATGGGTTACTCTACCGGTGGCTGGGGTCTTAAGCTGACAACCCGTGACTTGGCAAGATTCGGCTCCCTTTATCTTAACGATGGGATGTATAATCAAAAACAAATTGTATCTAAAGAATGGATTAAGGCATCGACCACAGGTATCCCTTTGGAAAAAGAAATCAAGGTTTCTTTTACCCATTATGGTTATCTATGGTGCATTTATAAGTCAGAAAAGCTTTATGCTTATATGGCGTTAGGGGATGGCGGAAATATGATCTGCTGTATTCCTCAAAAAGAAATAGTGGTAGCCATCACGTCGGCAAATATGCGCAAGGCGCATGATCGTTGGGATCTCATTGTCGATTATATATTGCCATCTGTTTTGTAAGGAAAAGCTATTCTCTTAACTGAGGATAGCTTATTTTAGCGAGTTATTCTATGAAAATAATTGTTTTTCATATATAAATAACAATATAAATTTTAAAGCTTCTGAGCCTTTATGTTTGAAGGTAGGAGAATATGGATGTTTAGTATTTGAAACCAAAGGAATACATGACGTAGATTAATGCAATGATTTTTTCTAATATTGAAATGAAGGCTTTAGCACTAGTATTAATGAATGATATACGATAATATTAGTCTATCTTCAATTAAAGGATTACTTCTTTAGTAAGAGATAATTTGTATTAGAAGAAGGGGATAGGGTAAATGAAGCCAATAAAATTAATCATTACAGATCTTGATGCAACATTGCTGAATGATCAAAAAAGCATCAGTGACTACACGTATCGGATCATTACGAAGGCAAGAGAACGGGGAATAAAATTCGTTCCGGCAACAGCACGGGCATTAAGAGTATTAAAAAGAATGAACTTGGTAGAGCGGATTCCTCATGATCTGCTGGCATGTCTTAATGGGGCGATGATTTACGATGAACAGGATAGAATCATGTATCATAAAGGATTAAACAAAGCTGATTTTGATTTATTTATCGATGCACTGTTAACGCAGTTTGCCGACAGCAGGATTACGATTGAAATGAATGAGGAAGTCTATGCAAATCATAATGTTTGGGAAGTTGATCCTCATGAAAAGAATTATGTAGTCTGTGATTTAAAACATCTGCCAAACAAGATGATTGAGAGAATCGTTCTTGATCTTAAAAAAGAAGAAGACATGCAGAAGCTGAGAGATATTCTGCCGGATTACATGTATGCCCATCGCATTGAAGGAACGCTTTTATGTCGTATTTTACATAAGGAAGTATCAAAAGCTCACGCGATTGAATATTTATGTCAGCTATGGGATATTGATATCGATGAAGTTGTTGTGTTTGGTGATGATGAAAACGATTTGGAAATGTTTAGATTATGTCCTAATGCCATAGCTATGGAAAATGCGATTGGTGAATTAAAGACTTTAGCGAGCAGTGTGACAAAAAGCAACAATGAAGATGGGGTTGCCTATTGGATCGAAAATAATATTGAGTTGGATTAGAGAGAAGTAGTGTCCCTATAAAAAGTTGAATATGTTCATTTTAAGTGAATTGTTGAAAGGACTGTTGTCTATATTTATATGGACTCAATCCTTTTTCTTTTGATATTGCTTCTTTCTTTATTGTGGTATTCCATATAGTCTATCATAGTTGCTTTTTAGCTGTTCGATCGTTTCTCTCCTTAATTGGTACTATTATATATTTAGTTTTATGATACTTCAAGAAAAAGCAAGCAATAAAAACAATAAGGATTGAACGATATGTTCAATCCTCGTGAATTATAGAAATGTGAAATAAAGTAAAACAGTGATTCCTAAGATAATGCGGTACCAGCCAAAAACCTTGAAATCGTGTTTTTTAATATAGTTCATTAAGAAGCGAATAACGATCAATGACACTACAAAAGCGACAACCATTCCAATAATCAGCAATGTCAGTTCGGCGGTTGTAAAGATAAAGCCAAATTTCATCATTTTGATAAAGCTCAGTCCAAACATGACCGGTACAGCTAAAAAGAAAGTAAACTCGGCGACTGCAACTCTTGAAACACCGATTAATAATCCGCCAACGATCGTAGAGCCGGAACGTGATGTTCCCGGAATAATGGATAGGACTTGAAACAGTCCTATCATAAAAGCGGTTGTATACGTAATATCTGTTAGCTCATGGACAACAGGCGTACGTTTTTTATTCCAGCTTTCGATAAAGATAAATGCGATTCCGTAAAAAATTAAGGCACAGGCAATGACTGCCGGTGTATGAAAATGTGCCTCGATGTAGTCATCAAATAAAAGGGTTATAGCTGCCCCGGGAATGCAGGCTACCACAACTTTCATCCATAGTGACAGAATATCGGTTTTAATCATCGGTGAATGCTTATCACTAAATTGAAAAGGGATCATTTTTTTATAAAACAATACAACAACAGCAAGGACAGCTCCAAGCTGGATCACAATAAAAAACATTTCCTTATAATGATCGCTGACATTTAAAGTAATAAACTGGTCTACTAAAAGCATATGGCCGGTACTGCTGATCGGCAGCCATTCTGTGATACCTTCGACGATTCCCAGTATAATGACTTTAAGGACTTCGATTAAATTAGTTATCATTTTAAATCCTCCTTCTTAAAATAAGTATATGTGCTAATAAAGCCAATCATGGCAATTAAAATAATTATGCTACTGCTTAGCCAAATAGGATAGCCGGTAGATAAAGTTTTTCCCACCATAAGAAAATAGGTTGCTGTCCATGGGTATAATACACCTATATCTTGATTAGCTAGAGCGGCACTCCCCATTATAATGACGGCAGAAAAGATGATAGGAACGACAATACCTTTGCTTTTTAAAGAAAGATAAGCAAACGGACTCAACGTTATAAACATCAGGATACCACCTAGCAGCATTTTAATAAGCCATGTAAAAGCAACGGATATTTGAAAGCCTTCTATGCCAATCATCAGATGGTATAATCCGGATAAAAGAAAGATTCCAGCCCAAGTGATTAACATCAATATCATGATCCAAATTAACTGAATCAAAAATTTGCTCGTTAAAAAGGAAGAGCGTGAGATTGGAGCCGGAAGAATCGTTTTTAATGTTCGTTCTGTATATTCCCGACTGAATAGATATGCCGTGATGGCGACATAGACCATCATATTAATTAATAGCATCTCATACAGTAAGCCGTTGCTGTAAATATCCGCTAAAGTAAATCGCAGCTCCGGATGTTCAAAATGTGTCTGCAATGCTTCAACAAACAGCATGAAAGGTGTTGCACATACACTGACAGCACTAAATAAAACAATCTTTGAACGTTTCAATTTTAACCATTCACAATATATAAACCTAACCAATGTCTTTTCCTCCTATCAGATCTGAGAAGTAGTTTTCCAGAGCTTCCTTTTCAATTCGCAGCTCCTGAACCGCAATATGATTTTCTATCAATAACTGATTATAGACATCACTTTGTTGTTTGCAGTCATAAAGCTTGATCCATTGCCCATCTAATACATATTGTAGGGTAGGGGCGTATTGAAGGAGACAGTTGAGTGATTGCTCGGGATCATTTACATGAATAGATAAATAACTACGTTGTTTTTGTTTTAGTTCATCGATTGTCATCTCTTCAACTAAGCGCCCTTGATGAAGCACTCCGATAACATCGGCTATATGTTCTATTTCGCTAAGAATATGACTAGCTATTAAAATGGTCATTTTATTTTCATGACACAATTTTACTAATAGAGAGCGCATTTGTGAGATGCCGATGGGATCTAATCCATTAGTTGGTTCATCTAAAATAAGCATCTGCGGTTGATGTGCAATAGCGGCGGCTATTCCTAAACGCTGTTTCATTCCTAAGGAATAGTCTGAAAATACTTTCTTTGTTTCATGATGAAGATTAACGGTTTTTAATGCTTCATAAATTCTTTGATCCTCCTGTTTGCCTTGATAGCATTGAAGCAAGTGTAAATTTTCATAAGCGGTTAGATTATCATAAAATCCCGGAGATTCAATTAAAGATCCGATTCGATGATAATGTTCCTCCTTTGGTCTCTCATTAAATAAATTGAAATGTCCGCCGGTCGGTTTTACTAATTGAAGCAGCATCTTCATTAATGTTGTTTTTCCGGCTCCATTTCTTCCCAGCAAGCCATAAATCTTACCTGTAGGAACATGAAGGTTTGCATGATCAATGACTATTGTATGCTGATATGATTTGCTTAACTGATAAGTTTCAATAACGTTTGTCATAATGATTTCCTTTCTGCAATAGGGTTTGCATGTCTATTATTTGGCTATTCCCTTTAAACCTCAAGAAACGAATTGTCACATCATAAAAAAACTCCGACACGTATCGTGTCAGAGCATAAATTTTGTTGATTATATCAATTGTTTTTAGATTTTATTAAAATGTATATTTTAATAATAAAAAGCATAAACAGCATAACGTTGACATATGGCTGCAAGCTGATTGCAAAGAAAATAACTGCCATTCCATGAACAAAGATCGATATTATTTTGATTTTTTTCAGGCTTTTATCATTATTATAGTAACGCATAAGAAGTTCAATGATTCCAAATATAAAAAGTGATATCAAAAGGATAAAATAGAGGGTACGAATGACTGGGGTGGTATCCTGATAAACAAGCAAAGAAACCGCACGTATAAAATCCGCTTCCTTTTGCCCATATAACGGCAAATAGATAAAAAGTAAACAGAGTAGATCTAAAACCCCATAGATCAGATTCAATAAGCTGCTGATGTTTTTACCATTCTCATTTTCAGCTAAGACAATCAGTTCTTCTCCTGATAATAATTCATCAATAGAAACGGAAAACAATTTAGAAATGCTTTTTAAGGATTCAATATTGGGGTATCCTTTGCCACTCTCCCATTTAGAAACGGCGGTACGTGTTACATAAAGACGCTCAGCCAGCTGTTCTTGCGTCATTTGTTTTTGTTTTCTTAATTGCTGCAGTTTCGCACTAAAATCCATACTGTTTCCTCCTATGATTATCTAATTAACAGTATAATCTATTCAACTCATTCAAACAACTAAAAGCCTGTTTCAATCATTTTATTGTTTCTTAATCTAGGCAGTATAAAAATATTAATTCGTATATTAAATAAGAAATATCCTAAGTTTAGAACCTTAAATATGTGAAGTGGATAAAATCATATCAAGTCTATAAAAAAACATTTTATTTTTAGATTATCTCCTGATTATTAGTATGCTGTATAAATTCAACGTGCTATGATAGTTTATAACACAATGAATCAAAAAGGAGAAGTGCGAAATGAAACGAGCTAAATTAAGTATGAAAACCATAAAAAAGTATAAAGATTTTTTATATGAGGAAGAACGAAGTATCTCAACAATTAATAAGTATATGCGAGATATCAGAGCTTTTTATGAATATCTTCCCGAAGATAAAATAATTACTAAAGAGATTTTAGTGGCTTATAAGCAAAGTCTTGCGGATAAGAAATATAAAATATCAAGTATTAATAGTATGCTGGTTGCGATTAACGGACTTTTAGAGTTTATGAATCTGAGCAGTTTTAAATTAAAGTTGCATAAGCTGCAAAGAAATGTGATCTGTGAAGAAGAACTTTCAAAAGAGGAATATAAAAGACTGTTGGAAGCCGCTTTGCGAAAAGAAAACGAGCGTCTTTATATGCTGCTGCAAACAATCTGCGGTACAGGCATACGTGTATCTGAACATCAATATATCACGGTTGAAAGTCTAAAAGAGGGGAAATCAATAGTCCATAATAAAGGGAAAACACGAGTTATTTTTATTCCCGATAAGTTAAGAAAGATCTTGATTCTTTACTGTAAGCAAGAAAAGATTTTAAGTGGTCCGATATTTGTAACTAAAAGAGGAAATCCGATGGATCGTTCTAATATTTGGGTAGCGATGAAAAAACTATGCGGAGACGCTAAAGTGGATGGAAAAAAAGTCTATCCTCATAATTTACGTCACTTATTCGCTTTAACTTATTACAGAATGCAGAAGGATGTCGTAAGATTGGCAGATATACTGGGACATTCCAACATTGAAACTACTCGCATTTATACTTTGACAAGCGGCAAAGAATATCAAAAGTCATTATCAAAAATGGATTTAGTGGACTTGCTTTGTTAGATTTGAATAAATCGGCGTGTACCTAAAAAGATAAGCCCTGATTTAATTAGATGATAGGTAAGAGGACCATTTCAATGGTATAGCTGGAACAATCGTCAGCTTTTGCTTTTTATGGGCGTCCAAAAAATGGGTGGTAACTCATATTTTGGAAGCAGAATAAGTTATTGTATATATCATTGAAAAATTTTTGCTGTTAATAAAACAGAGGTGTGGATTTTGGTCATTGGAGGAGCTGTCATTTTATAATACAAAATCAGTGACTCTTTTAATTAAAAAAGGTTGAAATATCTTGCTGGTCACGTAGCGTAATACCATAAAATTGTATTGAAAATAACAGGAGGATATGATGATGGAAAACTATTATACTACTGGCAGGCTAGCTGAATTATGTGGGGTTACAAAAAGAACAGTACAATACTATGATTTGGAAAATATTGTGAAACCTTCTCAAATAAGTGAAGGTGGGAGGCGACTTTATACAGACGAAGATTTAAAAAAGTTTAAATTAGTCTGTCTTTATAGAAAATTAGAACTGCCGTTAAAAGAGATAAAGATTATTTTAAATTCTGATGATCAATATAAAATGCTTAGGAATATATTGGCAGAACATCAAAGCACCATTGACTATCAAATAAAAAATCTAACTGAATTAAAAGAAAGACTGTCGGTAGCTTTGGAAGAGATTACAGTTAATAAGACAATTTCTTTAGCTAGCGAAGAGGAGTTGGAGCAGCTGATTATAAGAAAAAAACATCATAAGAAAATAGAAAGAATAACGTATCTATTGCTCACCTTTTATGTGATGATCTTATTTTTAAGCTGTATCGTAGGATCTTTATCAGGTGGTATCTTGATGCATCTTATTATAGGAGTTAATGTTTTGCTGTTATTTGCACTAATCTTTTTTCATTCAGCACAAAATGCTTATGTGTGTCCTAATTGTAATAAAAAGTTCACGATAAGTTTCTTTAAGGATATAGTGACTTTAAATAATGGGAAAAAGGGAAAGTATTTAGAGTGTCCGTACTGTCATCAGAAAAATTGGCTTGCTGAAACATTTAAAGATGAATAAAAAGAATGTATAAATTGAGATAGCTATAAAAGAAATTAGATAGCAGGAGGATATTGATGAGGATTGAAGCTCAGAAAACAATAAACATCTCAAAATACGCATTACTGAAGCTGTTTATAATAGATCATCCCTTGTGATAACGGGAGGTATAAAATTATTAAGACTGGGGCTTATCAATGAAGCGTTGATAAGTCTTTTTATATGAAGTAAAGCATGATAAAATAAGTCGTGAAAGAATAATTAAAAGATCCGTATATTTTATGGTTTAGCAGAGGACTTGGTCAATAATGCATTATGGTGATTCTAAAAGTAACCATCAAGTATAGCCAAATAGGAGATGAGAGGACTATGAATAAGAACTATCAGTTTTATATTGCTGGAAGGGCAAGAAATAAAGAAAGAATCCTAAAAATATGCAATATTTTTGAGGAATTAAATATTTTACACTACTGCTTTTTAAAAAATGAAGCTTCTCATGAAAAAGCCGGTTTAAATCTAAATGATGCTGATCTTGCGGAAACATTTGAATCAATGAAATTAGATGATCCTCGTATTAGGCTATTATTTGAAGCTGACTTAGAGGGAGAGAAACATTCAGACAATTTTTTATTAGTGCTTCCGGCAGGAAAGTCAGCGCATATTGAAGCGGGGATTGCCTATGGTTTGGGCAAAAAATGTTATGCGATTGGAGAGCATGATGTTACAGATTCTTTATACCTGATCTTTGATAAAATTTTTAAGGATGAAAATGAATTGAGAGCTTTTTTAATAAATAATAAAATGAAATAAATTAAAAATCTGCATATAGAGTGAGCAGTTGAAAGTCGTTAGGATTATATGGAAAGGCATTATAGGGGGATATGACGGAGCCAGAAGAATATGCATGGAATGAGCATGAAAGGCAATTATATATTGAAGATAGAATAACAGTTCCATCTCCATATAAAATAAAAGTTATGGATGATATGGATAAAAGAATTGAATTAGAGCAGATTTTGGGAAGATTAACCCAAAGAGAGCTCGCTATCTGGGCAAGAAAAAATGCGGATAGATTCATTTCTTATATAGATATTGGAGATGAAGAATCAAAAAATGCCGTAATTTTAAAGACAAGTGATATTTTATCAAAGAGAATAGATAGTAAAATAAGTGTATTTGAATTAAGAAAAGCAGGATTTTTAGCGAATACACTTGCCAAAAATTTGATAAATGAAATCAGTAAATCGGCATCAAGAGTTTATGCACAAGCAATAGTAACCGGATATATGAGAGGTCATGCTATTGTATCATCTGACTATGCAGTAAAGGTGATCAATCTTTTGAATAATAATTGTAAGAGTGAAGCAGTTAATGAACACAATAAACAAATATAATTAGCTAAGTCAGTATTATCTAAATAAGCGTCAATAACGGTCTGAAATCAAAATTGAAGAGTGATTGTGCTGTTATGAAAGTACAATAAAAAGGAAATTAAATACTTATATAAAAAAGGAGTTTTCAGATATCTTTAAGAACTTCATTTTTATTAATTCATCAGAAGTTGAGATCATAGGTGGTTAGATTATTTAAAAAGTAAAAACATGATTGTGTTTAAATAAATAAGAAATTTATGTAACCCTCTCTTTAAAAAAAGAAAAACATATGCGATAATCAATAGATAGCGGGGAGTGGTGAGATGAAAAGAATTGACGTTAAAATGATGGAAGTATATTCATCAAAGGCGCATTATCATCAGGAGGATTTGGAAATTATTTTAGTGCTGGAAGGTAGTCTGACAATTCATAAAGTTCAGCGTCATCTTACGCTCCATGAAGGTCAGTTTACCTTTATTAATCGCTTTATCGTACATAGCATTGAATCTGATGGAGCAAAGATATTGTCGGTAAAAGTATGCTTATCTGAGTTTAAGGATATCTTTGAAAAGATTGAATATGTAGAATTTTTAAATAACGATGAGATTCATGAGATTGAACGACCGCTTAAAGAGCGTTTGAATGCGATTGTCGTCGATCTTTTGATCAAACTCTATTATGATCAAGGAGATGAAAAAGAAAGAAGATTGAATGAAAACAGTTTAGTTCATCTGCTGTTTCTTTCCTATCAGCTTATCTCTCATACTAAAAATCAAGAAGAATATCCTACCTATGAACTGCAGTTACGCTACTACAGTATTGTTGAATACATCATGAAGCATATGGATAAAAAGATTGAGGTAGAAGATATTCTTCAGGAATTCTATATGAATCGGGCTTATTTTTCACAGTTTATGAAGAAAATAGGCGGTGAAGGATTTAAAACCTTTCTGTCTTATCGCAAACTGATTCATATTTTAGATCAACTTATTGACGATCAGTTATCAATGGTAGAAATTGCTGCCAGTGTAGGCATCTTGAACATGAAATCTTTCTATGGTCTGTTTAAAAAGTATTTTGAAGTATCCCCTATTAAATGGAAAGAAAGAACAGCTCGGATTGAAGATCACTATCAAGAAACAGGTGAAGAAAAAGTGCTGCAGGACTTTATTAAGAGATATCATATTGATAAGCACCGTGATAATACGATTTACAAGTTATATAAATATTTAGCGGTTGCGAAAGCAAACAACATTAATATGAAAGGAATCGATATTGTTTTAAATCCTTACTTGGATATGGGAGAAGATATTGACGAAGATTATCAGGTATATAAATTTTTAGATTTACTGACACAGTTAATTAAAACTATCGATGCGCATCTTAAAATCATTTTTCCGTTTCGTTATTTAAAAGATGATGGTCAAAAAGAGCTTTTGTTTCAGGCTTTAAGACTACAGTCATTACAGAATGGAATTAATGAATTGAAAAAATGGAAGATCTGTTTTTATATTGATCGCTTATATGATTATCAGGAGGCTTTAACGTTAAAAGTAGATATTGAAAAAACAATTGGGGGACTTAATATTCAGATTGCATTGGATGCAATAGGCAGACAATTAAAATGAATTGATAAGGAGAGTGATTTTTAAAATGACTTTCCTTTTTTTAGTTTCTAATAAATTTTAAATCTAAGTTACCGCTATTACCAAGCGCTTACATTTTTTGTATAATTATCCGTGTTAAGTATGATAATTTTTTAACAAGCATACGGAAAATTATAGTGAGAGGTAAGTTGTATGAAAAAGAAAATCAAAAATTCGTACATCCATTTCTTGATCGGAATGGCGATTATGATCGCATTTCGTTTCATTCCTTTGGGTGTCTTGCCAAATGTAACAGAGGTCGGGTTACAGGTAATGGGGGTATTCATCGGAACGATCTATCTGTGGTCAACAATAGATCCGACGGTGGCAAGTTTAGCGAGCATCTTCATGTTAACGTTTACGAGTTTTTCCACTTCAAACAATGTATTGATGTCTTGTTTTGGGAATCCGACTGTAGTTCAGCTGCTTTTCTTAATGATTTTTATGGGGGGATTAACGAATCGACGTTTAACTGTCTATATTGCCAGATGGATTACCACCAGAAAAATGATTGAAGGAAGACCTTGGGTATTTACCTTTGTCATGCTGTTAGGGACTTATGTCATGTCAGTATTTATTGGTGCATTTGCACCGATCTTCTTATTTTGGCCGGTATTGTATGGGATTTTTGAAGAAGTTGGCTTTAAGAAGAAAGATACTTATCCAAAATTAATGATTATCGGTATTGTTATTGCTGCATTAATTGGTTTCCCGGTTCCGCCTTATATGTCAAACGGATTGGCATTATTAGGGAACTATCGTGGATTACTAAATAACTTCCCAACTTTAATGGGGATGGAAGGAGTCCTAGTTTCAGATGCCAGCTACTTTATTGGCTGCTTTACATTAGGATTATTGCTTATTGTGGCAACAGTATTGATTATTAAATTTATCTTTAGACCGGACGTATCCCCGCTAAAGAAAATCAGTATTGAAATGCTGGAAAAAAATCCATTGCCGCCAATGTCTATGGCTCAAAAGGTTTATGGTATTTTCTTGTGTGTCTTCATCTTTATTATGTTAGTGCCAAGTTTATTGCCAAATGTACCAATTTTAAGCTTCCTTAACAAGAATTCACTGGTTATGCCCTTAGTGCTGACGTGTATTTTAACTCTGTTAGAATTTGATGATGGACCGGTATTAAAATTAAATGAAGTGATGGGAAAAGATTTTGCTTGGGCAACGTTCTTTCTTTGTACTTCCGCTATCTTGTTGGGAAGTGTTCTGACAAATGAAGCAACAGGAATCACCGCCTTCTTGAATGCCGTTCTTTCGCCAATCTTTTCAGGAATGTCAGGTATGATGTTTACAATTGTCTTATTATTAATGGCAATTATCTTAACGAATATCTGTAACTCTCTGGTTATTGGAATGATCTTACAGCCAGTCGCCCTGACTTATTGTGTAAATGCAGGCGTTAATCCGGCACCGATCATTACTTTATTAATCTTTACTGTACTGCTCTCAGCAGCTTGTACACCAGCCGCATCGCCATTTGCTGCGATGATGTTTGGAAACAAAGAATATTTGTCTTCGGGGGATGTTTATAAATATTCAACAGTCTTTGTGGTGATTGAATTTGTGATCATTATTATTGTCGGTATCCCATTTATCAATCTGTTATTTTAGAAAGTAAAAATATTAGGTGGAATAGATTTCAGAAAACTTAAAATATCTATTACTTATTTAGGGGTTAAGGAGTAAAATAAAAGAATAGGAGGTATATAGGATGAATACTTACGATTTAGTGATTATTGGAGCCGGACCAGCGGGCATGACAGCCGCGATTTATGGAGCTCGAGCAGATTTAAAGGTATTGATGTTAGATAAACTAGCGCCAGGGGGGCAAATCATCAATACAAACGAAATTCAAAATTATACCGGGATGGGGACTATTAATGGTGCAGAGCTTGCGATGCAGATGTTTACCCACACTCAGGAGTTGAATGTCGAGTTTGATTACGGAACGGTAACCAAGATCGAGAATGAAGAAGATATAAAAAAAATCTATATTGAAGAAGATAGTGAAAAAATTATTTGTACTAAAGCAATTATCGTTGCAACAGGAACAACACCAAGACGATTAAATATTCCAAAAGAGGATCAGTTTGTTGGTAACGGCATCAGTTTCTGTGCAATCTGTGACGGAGCCTATTATCGCGATAAAGATGTTGTTGTTATCGGCGGTGGAAATTCAGCAGTGGAAGAATCTATCTATTTAGCTGGCATGGTTAAATCATTGACGATTGTAACAATGTTTGATCTAACCGCAGATCCGATTGCCTGTGATAAATTAAGAGCGTTGGATAATGTGACGGTTTATCCTTATCAGGATGTATTGGAATTTGTCGGTGATCGTCAGTTAGAAGGTGTCCATTTTAAATCAACTCAGACTGAAGAAGAAAAAACAGTGTACTGCGATGGCGTATTTGAATATATCGGACTGTCACCGGTAACGGCTTTCGTTAAAGATTTGGGAATCTTAAATGATTATGGCTATATTGAAGTTAATGATAAAATGGAAACTAAAGTTCCCGGAATCTATGGAGCCGGAGATTGTATCACAAAGAATTTAAGACAGGTTATTACAGCTTGTGCAGATGGTGCGATTGCTGCTCAAGAAGTATCAAGATATGTAAAATAAAAGGAGGAAACAAGATGTTAAAAGAGGTAGAAAGTGCAGAATTCAATGAATTAGCAGAGAGTGGATTAGTATTGGTTGATTTTTTCTCAACAACTTGCGGACCATGTAAGATGCTGGCATTTGTATTAAATGATGTTGAAAAGGCAGTAGGAGAAAAAGTTAAAATTCTAAAAGTAGACTTTGACAAAAACAGTGATCTAACTGAGAAATATGAAGTGAAGGGATATCCGACTTTAATTTTGCTGAAAGATGGAGCGGAAGTAAAACGTATGCAAGGGTTACAGCAAAAACCTGCCATTATTAAAATGATTGAGGAAAATGCATAAGAAGGAGAAAATGAAATGAGCGTAGAATATAAAAGAATAGAACATTGGATTCCATTACAAAAAGAAGCTGAAGAAAAAATGCTGGCTGAATTTGAAAGTGGCGATTACACTGTTGAAAATCCATTGGTAAAAGTGAATGCATATCTAATAAATCCATTGTCAGCTGTCGTTTTATTTAAAACTAAAGAAGAAACAGCAGTGACAATTCGTGTAAAAGGAAAAACGAAAGCAGCGGATATTGTGCATACTTTCCCTAAAGCAAGAACACATATCCTGCCAGTGTTAGGACTTTATGCAAATTATAATAATACTGTAGAAATTACACCTTATCGTGGAAAAACAACGTCAATTCAGATTGAATTAGGGGATGTCTGCGATCAAAGCGTTGTGGAATATATTGAAACTACGCCGGAATACTTCCAAGATAATATCATGCTGTTGACACCGGCAGGATCAGAAAAATCAATCGGGGTAGATTTTGCTGGAGATATTCGTTTCCATTTAACAGCTTTATGTGTATTTGATGCGAAACGTTTGAAAAATGGGAATCTATTGATCGGGACAGACCGTTTAATTAAATTGCCTTACTATATGTCAGGGCTATATGAAATGAGCATGGTAGGGAAAATCTATAAAGAATACCGTGTGCCAGGAGCCTATCATCATGATGAATTTGAAATGCCGGACGGCAATATCTTATGTTTAACCGAAGATTTAAGAAGTGAAACTGTAGAAGATATGTGTGTCTTGCTGGATCGTCAGACTGGTGAAATCTTAAAGACTTGGGATTATAAAAAATTCTTAACCCCGGGAGAAGGACAAGGCTTATCTTATACAGATGAAGACTGGTTCCATAACAATGCAGTATGGTATGATGAAAATACAAACTCTTTAACATTCTCAGGTCGTCATATTGATTCGATGGTGAACATTGATTTTGATTCCGGTGAATTAAACTGGATCATTGGGGATCCTGAAACATGGCCTGAACATATGCAGAAATATTTCTTTAAACCTGTGGGAAATAACTTTGAATGGCAATATGAACAGCATGCTAATTTAATTACGCCTAACGGTGATGTGATGTGCTTTGATAATCATCATAACTCTACTAAGGTCGAAGCTAAAAAAGTTCTTGCCCACAATAATTATTCAAGAGGGGTTCGCTATAAAATCAATACCGAAGATATGACGATTGAACAGGTTTGGCAGTATGGAAAAGACCGTGGTGCTGAATTCTTCTCACCTTATATCTGTAATGTCGAATATTATAATGAAGGACATTATTTAGTCCATTCCGGTGGGATTGCTTATGATCAAGACGGACAGCCTTCCGAAGCATTGGGAGCTTACGCCGTACAAACAGGTGGTCGTCAGGAAGCCATTACGGTTGAAGTTGTTCATAACGTGAAAATGTTTGAATTAAAAACAAACAGTAACTTCTATCGTGCTGAAAAGGTAAAACTATATACACAAGGAAACAACCTTGAATTAGGAGAAGGACAGATCCTCGGTTCAATGGGAGTCACTTTAGAGTTTGATACAGAAATCCCTGCAGAGGCAACGGGTGAAATGCTGCCAGAAGACTGCAATGCAAGAGTTGAAGATGAAATGGATAAATTCACTTTCTTTAGTCGCTTTATGAAGGGGGATCTTGTAATGCTGATGTTGGAAAATGGGGATGAAGTACATCGCTACTATATTTCCACGACTTCTCAGCCCGCTAAAGCTATGTGCTGTGGATCATTCTTAGATTCTGATGACCGCAATACTCGTATCGGAATCAATAAAGCAGGACTAAGCGGAACTTATGATATACGTGTTATTATCAATGATAAAAAATATGAAACTGGCATTAAAATTGAATGTTAAGTAGAAAGCAGGTTAAGCAATGGCAATTGAATATACATTTATAAAAAGCTTAGTGGATCGTCAGACTGAAGCAGAAAAAGCAATGTTAGATGAATTAGAAGCAGGTTCATTTACATTCGATCATCCACTAGTTAAATTAAATCCTTACTTTATTAATCCCTTAGCAGCTGTAATCTGTTTTAAAACAGAGGAAGAAACCGCTGTTACTATTCGAGTATTAGGCAAAGAAAAAGAGGGAACTATGATGCATACGTTCCCTAAAGCAAAAACACATATCTTACCTGTTCTAGGTTTATATGGAGGATATGATAATACAGTTGAAATTGAATTATACCGCGGTAAAAAGCATACCGTTCATATTCAAACTGAACCTTTATCAAATGATGTACCAGAACTAGTGCATATGAAGACTACTTATCATTATTTAAGAGATGAACTGATCTTTGTATCTCCTGCCTTGACAGATCTTGCCACTGGCTTTGATTATGCCGGAGATGTGCGTTGGCATTTAAATATCCCAACTGTATTCGATATCAAACGTGCAGCAAATGGCAATATCTTGATTGGAACACATCGTTTATTAAAGCTTCCTTACTATATGTCAGGAATTTATGAAATGAGCATGGTCGGAAAAATCATTAAAGAATACACCATTCCTGGTGGATATCATCATGATCATTTTGAATTGGCTAATGGCAATCTGTTAATCTTAACAGAAGATTTAACCAGTGACACTGTAGAAGACATGTGTGTATTAGTTGACCGCAGCAGCGGGGAAATCTTAAAGACTTGGGATTACAAGGATTTCTTAGATCCGACGAAAGTGGCAAAAAGCGGAAGCTGGACAGAAGAAGACTGGTTCCATAACAATGCAGTATGGTATGATGAAAAAACAGACTCACTGACATTCTCAGGACGTCATATTGACAGTATGTGCAATATTGATTTTAATTCAGGTAAACTGAATTGGATCATTGGGGATCCGGAAATGTGGCCAAAAGAATATCTGCCTTATTTCTTTAAACCAATTAGTGATGGTGAATTTGATTGGCAGTATGAACAGCATGCCAATGTGATTACGCCTAATGGTGATGTAATGTGCTTTGACAACGGACATTTCCGTTCTAAAAATCCGGATAAGCGCATCTTAAACAAAGATAACTTTTCTCGTGGGGTGCGTTATAAGATTAATACGGATGATATGACGATTCAGCAGGTTTGGCAATACGGTAAAGAAAGAGGACAGGAGTTCTTCTCTCAGTATATTTGTAATGTAGAATACTATAAAGAAGGACATTATATGATCCATTCCGGAGGTATCCAGTACTACGGTGATGATGCCTCTGAACAGTTTGCAGCATTGATGCAGGATGATCCAATGGTTAAAACACGCTCAATTACCGTTGAAGTATTGGACGATGAAGTGATGCTCGAACTGGAAGTTAAAGGAAACTTCTATCGTGCGGAAAAATTAGGATTATATCATGATCAGGATAATCTGCCTTTAGGACAAGGTGTCCGTCTAGGACAGATGGGGGTTACCAAAGAATCAGATACATTAATCCCTATGGATTCATGCAATGAAGAATTAAGTCATATTTATGAGGCAGCAATTGAAGAGGAAGATGATCGCTTCACTTTCAAAGCAACATTTGAATCCGGTCAGCTGGTTATGCTGATGCTGGAACAAAATGATGAACAGCATGGTTATTTCATTTCTACAGCAAAGACACCGTTTGCGGCATTATGCTGTGGAACCTTTATAGAAAAAGATGCCAGAAAGATCAGCTGTTCAGTTAATAAAGCCGGATTAAATGGAACTTATGATGTACGTGTTATTGTCGATGACAAAAAATACGAAACAGGCATTAAAATTACTTGCTAGAAGGTAAAGAAAGGAGTCCAATCAATGAAAGAACAAATCAAGATTCCGGCAAAATCAAATGACCAGCTGGTGCTGAGAGTTACTCCGGGGCATTTCTCCAGCGATCGCTTTCACGTCAACTACTATATTGATATGTCTTCATTAAAGATGAGACAGTCAGAAGCTAAATTAGTTGCAAAAGTGATGGCAGAAAAATATGTCAAAAAGGTAAAGCTGCCTGGAAATGTAATGGGAATTAATTTAGAAGCAATGGCGGAAATCGGCGCTAACCGTACTCCTGTAGATACCATTATCTGTATGGACGGCTGTGAAGTGATTGGTGCTTATTTAGCAGAAGAATTAAGTGATGGAGGGTTCCCTTCAAATAATAAGCATAAAAGCTTTTATGTCATCACGCCGGAGTTTGATAATACCGGACAGATGGTGGTTCGTAATAATATTAAACCGATGATTAAAGGTAAAAATGTATTAGTGGTGTTAGCGACAGCGATGAGCGGGCGTACCATTTCTAAAGCTATCGGAACGATCCTAGCTTATGGTGGTAAAGTGACCGGACTTTCTGTAATCTTTGCTAATGTCGATCAGGTTGATGATTATCCGGTGTATGGTGTTTTCACTCATGAAGATCTGCCTAATTTCAAATTATCAGATCCTCATCACTGCCCTGACTGCGAGGCTGGCAAATCATTAGATGCAGTCGTTAATTCTTATGGTTATCAAATGCTTTAATAAATGCGAATGTTCTATTGAACATTCGTTTTTGTTTAGTAAAAGTTATTAGCTGTCATAATCTGATAAAGGTAAAATAATAGGATTAAAGCAGAAAGCTATTTCAAAATTTTCTATTGTTAGAATAGTATCTAATAAATTGCCAAAATGAGTGAATTTATGTTGAATGAAGGGGATAAAGTTGTTAATGGTATTAAATAACGCTATAATATCCCTATAAATTAAAACTGTAGGAGGATAGATAGGAAATGAACGATCCGAAGAACACAAATCAAGATTATTTTGAAATTTTTGCATTCGGTGATAGTCCCGAAATGGCAGACGAGCTATTGGCCCTTGTACTTTCCGGAAAGAAAACTGCCACAGTTTCGGTTATATTAGAAAATGAGAAGACACCTAATATTGGAGATTTATCACTGGTACTCGATGGATGTGGCAATCCAGCCTGCGTAATAAAAACAGTGGCTCTTGAAACTGTCAAGTTTTGTAATCTAACTTGGGATATGGTAAAGCTTGAAGGTGAAGATGAAACTTTTGAAGAGTGGAGAACGGGGAATATACGTTATTGGACACGAGATGCGGCAAAACGTGGCTATACTTTTACAGAACAAACACCTATTACTTTTGAACGTTTTGAGGTTGTTGAGATATTTAACCAATAAATTGATGATTTCATAAAGTTTCTTAATAACAAAAGGAAAAATATGCAGATAAAATCTTAGGCACCATAGGAGAACGTAATAGGAAAGTCCAATCTAGTAAGAAAGTTATTAAAAAAGGAAAATTAGAATGGATGGAGATTCGGCAATTGATTTAACATAAGGTTAATAATGATTATGGAACAACAATTCTCTATTAGGGATATATTTTCTTGACGAAATTAAGATAGGTGCTGATTAGAGGGTTATATACCATACTAATAGGTAAATCTGAAAGCTGGAAATTCATAATAATCAACCGTAAAGAGGCTTAAATAGTTGTTTAAAGCAGCAAGATGAGTGATCCTGCAGGATTTTTAAATAACAATTCAAAAATAGATGGGAAATCTATTCATAAGAATTCATTTTGATTTAAATAAGAGGAGATGAGAAACATGCTTTACAGTAAACTTCCAATCATTTTTTTAAGCACACTGGCAAGTGAAAAAGATGGATCTACCAATAGCTTGATCGCAGAATTCATTTTAACTCATTTAAATGATATGGAAGCGATCGGTATTCGTGAATTGGCAGAACAGTGTCACGTAGCAATCAGTTCAATCTCTCGTTTTTGTAAAGAGATTGGCTTACAGGATTATAACGAACTTAAAACGCTGTTAACGTTGCCGGATCTTCGTTTTGAACTCTATTCCTCATCACCTTTGCTGGAAAAACGCATCGAGGAGTATAGTGTAAAGATCAAAGAAAGTATAGATCAGGTTATAAAATCTATTCAACCTAAACAGATTCGACAATTATGTCAGGATATTCAGCGCTACCATAAGGTTGCTTTGTTTGGATTGATGAAAGCCGGTTCAGTAGCACTCAATTTACAGAGTGATTTATTGATGCTGGGGAAAGTGACTTATACTAAAATCTCCTATAAACAACAGATGGAATATCTTAAATCTGCCACTCAGGACGACTTAATTATTATTTTTAGTTATACAGGTGCCTATTTTGATTATGAGTTTCGCCGCTTGCCGCAGTCCTTGAAATGTCCTAAACTCTATTTTGTTTATGGCGGAGAAGAACCACAGGAGGAGTTTATAGAAACAATTCATTTTGATTCATTACAGGATCAGGCAAGTCATCCTTATCAATTGCAATGTATTGCCAGTTTAATTGCTCAGGAATACGCTTATTTAAACAAGGAATGATCCTTGTTTTTTCATTTCTTAATTTAGGAAATGAATAGAAGGGACCATGTATTCTTAGTATACTTGTGAGTGTGAAAGGAGAGATGAATATGAAAATAGCGTTATTATTAGCCACCGGATATGAAGAAGGGGAGTCTTTATTTGTCGCTGATATCTTGCGCAGAGCAGGTTTTGAAGCAGAGTTAATCAGTACCACTAAAGAGGGATGGGTTACAGGAGCTCATGGTATTAAAGTGGAAGCCGACCATCTTTTAGATGAAGAAATTTATAATTATGATATGGTAATCTTGCCAGGAGGAATGCCGGGAGCAGTGAATTTAAGAGATGACCAAAGGGTACTTGAGCTTATTCGTTATTTTGATAAGGCGCATAAATATATTGGAGCTATTTGCGCTGCACCGATCGTTTTGCATGCAGCCGGAATTTTAGAAGGAAGAAAAATAACGTCTTATCCGGGTGAAAAATATGAAAGCTTATTTACAGAAGCAGAATATTGTCAGGAAACAGTCGTGATTGATGATCGATTGATTACCAGTCGAGGACCGGCGACTACTTTGCCGTTTGCTTATGCTGTTGTTGACTTATTAGGAGGAGACAGTGATCCGTTAAAGAAAGGAATGCTGTATTTGGATATTGAAAAATAAGGATAAAAGAGTACAATAGAAAAAAGAAAACGTGGACTAGAGGGAAAAGGATGAAATTCTTACGAGAACAACTTACAAAACAGCAAGTTTCGGAATCTTTCATTTTGGCATCTTTGCTTGCCTTTGTGGGAGGATATTTAGATGCTTATACGTATTTTTGCCGTGGGCGCGTATTTGCCAATGCTCAAACCGGAAATATTATTTTTTTAGGGCTTAATATCGGCAATGGGGATTATCTTAAAGCCGCTTCTTATCTAATTCCGGTTCTTGCCTTTATTCTTGGAGTTTTGCTGGCAGAAGGAGTTCGTGAACATTATCAGTATAAAAGTGATCTCAATATCCATTGGCGTCAGATCATCGTGTTGTTTGAACTAGCGATCATGGGCATCGTTGCTCTTGTTCCTAGCGGGAAATATGATTTAATGGTCAATGTGGCGATTTCCTTTGTCTGTTCCCTGCAGGCAGAAAGTTTTCGTAAGGTGAATGGGAATGCCTATGCCTCAACAATGTGTACAGGTAATTTAAGAAGTGGAAGTGAGCAGCTGTATAAAGCGGTGATTCATCATGATCAAACCGCTAAAAAACATGCTTTGCAGTACTTTATGATTATTGTACTGTTTATCATTGGGGCTGTAATGTCAATGTATTTGACTCGGTTTCTGATGGAAAAATCGATCTTAATTAGTGTATTTGTCTTAGCTATCGTTTTTATAATCATGTTTATAGAATCCAAAAACGACTGATTGCAGTCGTTTTTATTGTTGTGGATTCCTTATTTAAATCTGTTGTTTTTTCATGTATAATATAAATGACAAAATTTGTAGATAAGTGGGGTATGATCTTATGAAAATAGCGATCATTGAAGATTCACCAAAGGAACAGCAGCAGTTGGTTGAATATCTTCAGACATATAATCAATTGCAGCATTTGGAAATGGATATTGATCATTTTGAAGATGGGGAATCTTTCCTCCAGTCAGAATATGTCGAATATGACATTATATTCATTGACATCTATTTAACGGGAATAAATGGCTTAGAGATTGCTAAAATGATTCGGCAAAAGGATACAGATAAAATTTTGATATTTACAACGACCAGCAAAGATTATGCAGTGGAAAGTTATCGGGTAAAAGCATTTGACTATTTATTGAAGCCTTATCAATATGAGCTGTTAGTTGAAGTGATGGAAAGATGCCTGAAGCAGTTGAATGCGAAAAGCAAGTTTATTCAGGTAAAAGAAGGACGAATTCAGATTAAGGTTCTATTGAAGGATATTATTTATACGGATTATAATAATCATTATATCCAGATACATACAACACAACGAATGATTAAAAGCTATATGCCCTTTGACCGGTTTGCGCCAATGCTGCTATGCTATCCGTCATTTTTGAATTGCTATCGCAACTGCATCATCAATATGGATAGGGTCAGTAAAATGGATACTACAGATTTCTTAATGGATAATCAGGAACGAATTCCAATCGCCAGAGCGAAGCGTGCGGAGATTCGACAGCAGTATGCAGATTATCAGTTTGCTAAACTAGAAGGAACCCTTTAAGATGTTCCCAATTGATCATCTGCTTAAACCTTGGCTTGTTTTTTTCTCGTTAGCCTTTATTATCTGGTATTTATTTAAGGATTTAACGAACCTTACAGGAAAGCAGATGTGGATGATAGTAGGAGAATTCATGGTCTATGATCTCATCGCTATTTTCATTCACTATTATTTTTTAGATGATCGCATTGATTTTGTTGTGATCCTGATTTGGCAGTTGCTGATAATTTCTTTAATTAAGAAAAAATGTAAGCTTCGACTAAATGATTTAATCTTTACCTTTATGATTATTGTCAATTACAGCGATGCCATTTATCTGTTCTACCGTTCGTATGATCGTATTTTACCGGTAGTGATAAAAAACGAATCTCTTCTTTTGATCTCATTGATTGTGTATATATTGATTAATATAGTCTGTCTGCCGCCGATGATTCTAATCGTTAAACGTGTAATTAAGCCGCTTATTATGAAATCAAAGGAATTGCCATTATCTAATTATTTATGGCTGGTACCGGTGTGCTTCTTTCTGATTCATCGCTTTTGTTTATTGCCGTCTATTGAATATATGAAGCTGAGTGATCTCTTTATTACGAATATAACAGTGCCGATTTTTTGGTATGTAGCGGTGACATTAGCTCACACAGGGTTATTTATTACACTGGAAAGAACGATTGAAGGAAAGGAGATTGAAGAAAAATACCATGCCTTGGATCGTCAGAACCAGTTGCAGCAAAATCAGTATCGAATGATTGAAACGCAGTTTAACGATATGCGCCGTATACGTCATGATATTCGACATCATGTGTTAGTGGTCAGGGAATATCTTTCTATGGGAGAAAGTGAAAAAGCCGATCATTATTTGGATTCAATGCTGAATAAGATCCATAACGAATCGATTTGCTTATGTGATAATATTGTGGTTGAAGCGATGGTGCAGCATTTTTTAAAGGAAGCACAAAAAGATAATATAAGAATGACGACTTCTCTTAAATTACCTCAGCAGATAGCGATTAATGAACAGGATTTGATTACTTTGCTGGGGAATTTATTAGAGAATGCTTTTGAAGCTTGCAGACGCCAGCGGGAACTGCTGCGGTTTGTTGATATTAAAGCGGGAATTTCCGGAACAGATTCGTTTATGATTGTGGTCAGCAATAGCTATGAGGGAGAAATTATTGAAAAAGAAGATGGGATTATTTCCAGTAAACGAGAGCATCAGATCGGAATTGGGATTCCCTCTATTAAAAAGATAGTAAGTAAGTATAACGGGATTACCAATATTACTTATGACGATCAAACCTTTAAAATACAGTTATTATTAAACCATTAAAAAACAGCGATTTGCAGTGTCCTTCTAAAGTTGATTTAACTTTTTAGGGCACTGCAACTATAATTCGCTGCTTTTTTATAAATAATATTGTTGATAGTAATGAATTCTCAATAAGTCAAAGATCATCATTAATTGATAATTAAAGTTAATGCCATCATATTTTCCTGGAATGATAATGGTATGTTTTGCTAAAGACATTGAGCTGTCAGCATAGATTTTATTTTGTGTAATCAGAATTGACTGTGCTCTTTCTAGATGAACATGTTCTTTTTCACGATTAAAATCCTGAATATAGCGTCCGGTACCGGAAACAACGATTGCAACATCTTTTTCAGTTAGCTGCATAGGGATAAAACTATGATACTGGATACTTGGTTTGCCTAATGAAATAAAGTCTGTCTGCATTTCTACACTGATTGCCATTGGATACTGGGCACCAAACAAGACGATGCGATCGGCTTCAAAAATCATCTTACAGATCATGGAAATCTTATCTTTTAATTCTTCCTTACTGTAGACTCCGCCCATCATATCCATAAATGTATCACTGTTGACATCGATCATTCTAGCGCGTATTTGATCCATACGCATACTGTGTGTCTGCATCAAATATTCGTTAAAAGCTTCATAGCTGTCAAAGCCCAAAAGTCGACAGAAAGCTAAAATATCGCCTTTTTTTACACGACTTTTTCCAATGACTTTATCTAAAGTCATACTATCCATCTGAGTATAGTTTTCAATGACAAAAAGACAGAAACGGTAATAATCATCATTGAATAATGTACCATTTAAATAAGTTAAAATACGACTCAGCAACGTGATCATAAAATCCCCTCCTGTTTCTATTATAAACGTTTTTAAGTTAAATTCCTATCGACAATTTCTAAAACTAATTGATGATAGTTCTGAGCTGCAAAATCATTTGGTGAAATACAGATGATTTTTTGTTTATCATTTGTTTTATATTGAGCAATGGTGGATTGCATATAAGCAATCTGGGGAGCTAATAAGATAATATCATATTTATGGAAAACGTCTTTTAGCTCAGTAACACCGACTGCTGAAAATGTAATAGGGAGGTGGTAGCTGTCAGCTACTTCTTGTAAATTATATGAAAACAAGGAAGTCGAAAGTCCGCCGGAGCAGCATAATAAGACACGTGTATGAGATAACTCCAAAAAATTGATGAAAGCTCTGAAAAAATCGTGAATAAAACTGTAGCACTGCTTTAAAGATACGATATTATAATGCAGATAGAAGATTGTATGATTGTCTTTATCTTTGATTTCTTCTTCGATGATGTGTTCTTTTAGCCATAAAGTGACACTGCCACAATAATCTTCTTTTTTGATTGATGCTTTTTTGTACATCTCCTCTTCTTTTTGCGAAGCATGAGGAAACTGATATTTAAAACAAAGGGTTTTAATCCATTCAAAGATAAGATCTCCATAAAGCTCATTATAAAATTCATCCATTTTCTTCGCCTCCTTTACAGTTTTATCATAACAGAGAACTTTTGTAATAAAGCACATTTTCCAAAGAAGTAAACGATTTGTAAAAAATGAAAATGTTATTTTAACTTGCTGAGCTGCAACTGATTCAGCTGGGTTAGTACCCGGTGATAGTTATTGGTCGCAAAATCAATCGGTTCAATGCAAAAGATAGGAATCTTACGATTTGTTGCTTTTAAGATTGCAGGCTCCAGATAGGCAATCTGAGGTGCCAGTAGGATAGCATCAAAATCATTCAGCTGATAACGTAAATGATAGATGCTGATGGCAGTAAAATCATAATTTAGTTTTTCCAGTTCTACTAATTCTGCCAGCTTGACAGAAAAAAGTGAAGTCGACAACCCGCCCGAACAGCATAAAGCTACTTTTATTTTGATTTGATTATTATGATGTAAGATCACTTTATAGAATTCATAAAATAAGTAACGACACTGACGGATATCGTTGATGTGGTAATGCAGATAGAATATATGTTCTCCGTTTTCATCAATGATTTCTTCTTCGATGAGATCTTCCTTCCAAATTTTAAGATAGGCGGTCGCATTTGTTAAATCAAAGCGGATGATACGTGCAGAATCACTATTATCAACTTTGCTCATCAGGATATGATGCTGGTGAAAATCGGTTTTTTTACCGATAACCCAATAATAAAACAAATCACTGTAGATATTTTGATAAAATTGATCCATAGATCATCACACCCCTTTTTATACATTATAGCAACAATTATTGCCGCTATTTCTCATTTTCTTAATTAGTAAAATCTTTTCATGTATTTCAATAGATTTATTCTAAGAGTATGATACAATAAAAACGAGGTGATAGTATGGCAAAAAAGGTCTATATCATTTCTGATTTGCATGGACATTATCAGGTGTTCATGAAATTACTGGAAAAGATTCAATTCAGAGATGAAGATGATATGTATATATTAGGCGATGTCTGTGATCGCGGACCACAAAGTCTGGATATTTACTTTGAAATATTTAAACGTAAAAATATTCAGCTGATCAAAGGCAATCATGAGATCATGATGCGGGAATCGCTCTTAAAAGATAATGATACGACGACGAACCAGTTTCGTATGTGGATAGAAAACGGCGGGCGAAAAACAATTGATAACTATCACCAATATTTGAATAAGAAAAATATCAGTGAAGAAGAATATAAACAGGTTAGAGCTACGTTCTTAGCGGATATGATTCGTTTTGTAAATGATTGTCCGAGCTTTATTGAAGTCATGATGAATAAAAAGAAATATGTGCTGATTCATGCGGGAATCAATCCTGAAAAAGGATTATATGATCAAACCGAAGAAGAATGCGCATGGATGCGCGAATATTTTTATATGAGCAAGGGATTAGATGGAAAAACTATCATCTTTGGGCATACACCGACCTGCTTCTTACATGGGGAACAGATTTTTGATATTTGGGAAGATCCGATATTCCATGATAAAATTGGTATTGACGGCGGATTAGGAAGTTTTGAGGGCGGACAGATCAACTGTCTTTGTTTAAATAATATGTCCATTACGACTATAAAAAAATCAGAAGTTTATTCGAAAAATGAGAATGTCACTGATCATTAACACATACCTATATTTGTGGGTATGTGTTTTTTTTAGTAAGAGGTGCTTCGTTTGTGTCAAAAGACATGGAATGTGTTAATATAAACAAGCCGATAGTTGGAAACAACTGGAAAATAAGCAAAATGGAGGATTTGTTGTAAGGGACAAATAAGAAATTTTGTTTATTTTATTTTCAAAGCATATACCATATAAGTAGGAATTATGATATACTGATACCGGCAGGGAAATGTCAAATTATGTTGATTAATGGGAGGATTTATGAAAAATTTACAACAATTTGTAATTGAAAACAACTTTAAAGAGGATAAGCAGCGAAATGCTGTTTATGGTATTTTTAAAAGCTATCCGGTTGTCGTTGTTTATGATAAGGTACGTAAAGTTTTTTTAATTACAGTGAATGCGAAAGAACCTGAAGGAAGCGATAATGAAAAAAATCGTGATATGTTTAGTTCAATGGCGAAAGAAGTAGCAAACGTGAACTACGTTAGCTATAATGAAGGCATTGTATCAATTAATTTAAAAGATAATAAAAAAACAAGCAGTGAAGCATTAGCTGAAATATTGAAAAAAGTAACGAGTTATTGTCAATTAGAAGGATTTATTCATACATGCAAATATTGTGAAAATGAAAATGGCTTAGACTTTTACAGTATTCAGGGAAATGTGGAAGTCATCTGTCCAGAATGCTATGAAAAGATCGTTAATGCTACAACTGAAAAATCAGCAAAGAAAGAGAATATTGATATGGGGATAGTTGGGGCTGTTCTCGGTGCTTTAATTGGCGGGGCTATTTGGGTAGGTGTCTATCAATTAGGCTATATCGTAGCGATCGCAGCTTATTTAATGGTGGTTTGTGCCGTTAAAGGATATGAAAAATTCGCTGGATCATTATCTAAAAAAGGACTTTGGATATCTATTATCATCAGTATTATCGTTTTATTTTTGGCAGAATATGTAAGTATCGGAGTTGAAATCTACAAGGTCTTTGATGTCACAATATTTGAAGCTATCAAAGCTGTTCCTAGCTTCATGGAGCTGCCTGAGATCATGGGTGCTTTTGTGAAGGATATCGTGATCGGCTATGTCTTCATGGCATTTGCCAGCTTCCGTTATATTTCTTCAATCAATCATTATGTTTCAAACAGCTACGAAGTAAAACGTTTAGACTAAACCGAGGAATCGGTTTTTTCTTTTGCAAAACACTTCTTGCTTTTGTATAATATAAGAACAAGGAGGCGCCTATGAAAAAAGCAGTGATTTTTGATTTTAATGGAACTTTATTTTTTGATAATGATAAACATATTAAGGCTTGGAATGAGATGTCTTTGCATCTTCGTCAAAAAGGAATCAGTGAAGAAGAACTGCATACACGGCTGAATGGTGTGCCCAATCATCAGATTATCGAATATTTTATGCAAAGAGAAATAGATGAAAAGGAAAGCAAATACTATTCTTTAATGAAAGAGGAGTTATATCGTCAGGCTTGTCTGAATGATCCTGAGTCGTTTCATTTGGTAAAAGGTGTAGAGGACTATTTTGATTTATTAAAAAAACAAGGGATTCCCTTTACGATTGCCAGTGCTTCGATAAAAGAGAATATTGATTTCTTTGTTGAAAGCTTTCATTTAGATCGCTGGATGGATCCCTTAAAAATTGTTTATGATAATGGCAGTTATACAAATAAAGAGAAAATGTTTTTAGATGCTGCTAAACTGTTGGAGTGTGATATTCAAGAAACCATAATTTTTGAAGACTCATTAGCGGGCATTCATCATGCTTACAAAGCAGGCTGCCAAAACATTATTGTGGTCTGTCCAAAGGAAAAAGAGGAAGTGTTTATTGTGTTGCCGGGAGTTATCCAAACCATTCAGGACTTTAGTGAGATGGGGAAGAAAGATGGATAGAAAGCTAAAAGATTATTTAAAGCAAATCATTATCCCAACGTATAGAAATTATGATAAGGGACATGATGAAGCTCATGTTTTAAAAGTAATTGCTAACAGTATGGAGATTGCTGAAGATTATAATGTGAATCAGGAGATGGTTTATGTTATTGCGGCGTTCCATGACTTAGGAATGCCTTTTGGCAGAAAGGATCATCACTTAAGTTCTGCTATCTTAGCATATTACGATCATGTCTTGAATGAATATTTTACACCAGAACAGCTTTTAATTATCAAGGAAGCGATTGAAGATCATCGTGCCAGCAATACGACAGAACCACGCAGTCTGTATGGAAAAATCATTGCCGAAGCTGACCGTGATTTAGATGTCGATACAATCCTCTATCGAACGTGGCAGTATGGTTTGACACATGATCCTCAGCTTGATGAAAAGGAACAGTATACCCGCTGCTATAACCATTTAGTAGAAAAGTATGGAGAGGGCGGTTATCTAAAGCTGTACCTAGAGACAGAGAAAAACAAAGCAGGACTCAATGCACTGCGTTCACTGTTAAAGGATCCGGCAGCTTTAAAAGACCGTTTTGAAACAGTCATTAAACAAAATAAGAAGTAACGATGGGCAATAACGTTCATCGTTTTTATTGCTTATATGATATAGGAACACTATAATTTTTATAGAAACATAAAAAGGAGGAGATTTTATGACGATTACACAATTTGCTAGTAACTTTTATATTTTAGATGATCAGCGGGTGAGAGAATTCCTAATTTTAGGAAAGGATCATGCTTTGTTGATCGATACCGGTTTTTCTGATACACCTATTCTTGATGAAATTCGAAAAATAACGTCTTTACCCATTGAAGTGGTTTTAACACATGGTGATGGCGATCATACGGGTAATCTTAATCAATTCAAGGTATGCCGTTTTCATCAGGCAGAAGAGACAAAGATTAACCCGACAATTCCTTTTTATTTTTTAAAAGAGGGGGATATCATTGATATTGGAGATTATCAGTTTAAAATAATAGAGATCCCGGGGCATACGCATGGCAGTATCGCTTTGTTAGAAATTCATCATCAGTGGCTGCTTGTTGGAGATACGGTACAAAAAGATGGACCAATTTATATGTTTGGCGGTCATCGCAATCTTGAGCTTTATATTAAGAGCCTAAAGAAATTAATGAACATGAAAGATCAGATCAGTATTCTTTTGCCTAGTCATTATGACTGTCCGATTTCGACGAATTATATCGATTATTGCTTAGAGGATGCCGTGCATTTGAAAGACGGAGAGCTAGAAAGCAGCCCGCATCCAAAGATGCCTTGTCGGGAATATCAAGGAAAGCATGTTCATTTCTATTATTAAGAAGGGAAACCTTCTTTTTTCTTTAGTAAATATTTAGTAAACTATTGATTTATTTACTAAAAGGTTTTAAGATAAAGATGAAATGAAAGGGGAATCATTATGGCGACGATAAAAGATATTGCTGTATTGGCTCAGGTTTCTTCGGCAACAGTATCCCGTATTCTTAACCAGGATACCACCATATCAGTAACACCGGAAACAAGACAAAAGGTGCTAAAGATTGCAAAAGAACTTCAGTACACGAAAAAGACAAGAAATCAAATTAAGCTTGTACCTTCTTTTACGATTGGCATTGTACAGTGGTATAGCTTGGAACAGGAATTAGAAGATCCTTATTATCTGTCTGTTCGTTTAGGGGTGGAGCGCTACTGTCAGCAGCAGGAAATTCCTATTGTCCGCTATTTTAAGAATGACCAGCATTATCCTGACATTGGTCAAAAAGATGGACTGATTTGCATTGGAAAGTTCAGTGAAGAAGAGATCGCTTATTTTAAAACCTGTTGTCAGAATATTTTATTTGTTGATTTGATTTCAGAAACAATTCAGGAAAATTCCATTGTGCTGGATTTTGATAAAGCCATGCAGGATGGATTGGATTATTTGTGTAGTTTAAATCATCATAAAATCGGATATTTAGGCGGGGAAGAGTTTGGCAGTGATCATAAAAAATTTAGTGATGCTCGTTTAAAAGCGTTTCGCCAATATGCTTTGCTTCATGATCTGGAGGTTCAGCCATATATCATGTTGGGACAATATACGAGTGAATCCGGTTATCAAATGACAAAGAAAATGATTGATGATGGAACTCTGCCTTCTGCTTTATTTGCTGCCAGTGATCCGATTGCAATAGGAGCATTAAGAGCCTTGCAGGAGGCTAAAATCGAAGTGCCAAAGCAGGTCAGTCTGATTGGCTTTGATGATATCTTGGCTTCGGCATATACTAATCCGCCGCTGACAACTATTCATGCTCCCGCTCAGGAAATGGGTGAATATGCAGCTCAGCTAGTGGCTTCAAAGCTGTTATGCAATACGTTGATACCCATGAAGATTTATCTCCCCTGTCATTTAGTAAAACGAGAGACTTGTCAGATAAAGGAGGATCAGAAATGAACCATGAAATCAATCGCTTATTAAATTTTGCCTTACAACAGCAGTTGATAGCGGAAACCGATTTTGATTATGCAGCGAATTTATTAATGGATGTATTAAAGCTGAATGAATTTCAAAAAGAAGAAATCAATGAGCATCTAACAGAATGTACGCCAATTTTGAAGATTCTGTTAGATGAGGCATGTCAGCGGGGACTGATTGAAGATGACACCACCCATCGGGATCTATTTGATACACGTATTATGAATTGTTTAATGCCGCGGCCAAGTGAAGTCATTGAACGTTTTTACTCACTTTATAGTATAAAAGGTCCAAAAGCGGCAACAGATGCCTATTACCAATTGTCGATTGCATCTAACTATATTCGTAAATCAAGAGTGGATAAGAATATGAAGTGGGTTGCAAACAGTCCCTATGGGGATATTCAGATTTCCATCAACCTCTCTAAACCGGAAAAAGATCCAAAAGAAATCGAAAAAGCAAAACTGATCAAATCTATAGATTATCCAAAATGTCTGTTATGCAAAGAGAACGTTGGTTTTGCCGGAGATTTAAAGAAGAATGCCAGACAAACCCATCGAATTATTCCGATGAAACTTGATGAAGACCACTATTATTTGCAGTACTCCCCCTATGTTTACTACAATGAACATTGTATTGTCTTTAATGAACAGCATCTACCGATGAAAATCAATGGGCAGACTTTTTCACATCTGCTTGCTTTCTTAGATGTTCTGCCACATTACTTTATAGGATCGAATGCAGATTTACCGATTGTTGGGGGATCTATCTTATCCCATGATCATTTTCAAGGCGGATGTCATCATTTTCCAATTGAGACGGCTAAAGTGTTGGCAGAATATTCATTTAAAGCTTATCCGGCGGTAAAGGCAGAAATAATTGAGTGGCCATTATCCACACTTCGTCTAACCTCAAAAAATAAAGCAGAATTATTGAAACTTAGTGAACATATTTTAGCTGTTTGGCAGTATTACAGTGATGAATCTGTCGATATTATTGCTTTTAGTGAGGGGGTACCTCATAATACAATCACACCGATTGCTAGAAAAGTGGGAGACTTTTATCAGTTGGATCTGGTATTCAGAAATAACCGCTGCAATGATATGTATCCGGATGGTATCTTTCATCCGCACCCAGCAGTACATCATATCAAAAAAGAAAATATTGGACTGATTGAGGTCATGGGGCTGGCAATTTTACCGGCGCGTTTGGTAAAGGAAATGCAGTATGTAGAAGAGGCTCTGCTTCAAGAAAGAGCAATGGATGATCCTATCTTAGGGACACATCAGGAATGGGTAAGTGCTATTGCCAAGGTGCATACGTATACTAAAGAGAACGTAAAAGAAAAAATTCAAGAAGAAATTGGGAAAGTCTTTGTTGAAGTTTTAAAAGATGCCGGGGTATTTAAATTAAATAAAGAAGGGATAGAAGCATTCAAGAGATTTGTTTCTAATTTGGGATAATATAATGACAACCATCAATATGATACAAAAAGATCCGCAAACGGGAATTGTCATGATCAAAATGGAGAATGATCAGCTTAAAGTAATGGTAACGAACTTTGGCTGTCATCTCATTTCTGTTTTAATGCCTGATAAAAAAGGACACTTTGGAGATGTTGTCTTAGGATTTTCGGATCTTGAAACTTATCAAAAACAGGATAAATTTATTGGTGCTATTGCAGGAAGAGTGGCTAATCGTATTAAACATGGTGAATTCAGTCTGAACGGGAAAGACTATCATTTAGCGATCAATAATGGTCCGAATCATCTTCATGGCGGTTTGATTGGTTTTGATAAAAAAATCTTTGATTATACAATAGAGGGAGATAGAGTTGTCTTTCATTATTTATCAAAGGACAAAGAAGAAGGCTATCCGGGCAATCTTGATCTAAGTATTACTTATGAATTGATTGAGGATACGCTGACAATGCGCGCACATGCTGTCAGTGATCAAGATACTCTAATTAATATTACGAATCATTCTTACTTTAATTTAAGTGATGAAACAGAATTGATTGATCATCATGAACTAATGGTTAAGGCAGATGAAATTGCCTGCATCGATCAGGATGGACTTCCTGACGGCAAGTTCTTAAAGGTAGAGGGAACGCCCTTTGATTTTAATGAGTTTCAATCAATCGGAGAGGGTTTAAAACAGTCTCATTCTCAGCTTGCTTTAGGAAAAGGATACGATCACCCATTCATGCTGAGTCAGCCACAGGATCAAATTTGTCTGCGTCATCCTCGCAGCGGCAGAAAGCTAAGCATCAGCACCAATCTGCCTTGCGTTCAAGTTTATACCGCTAACTATTTAGATGAGACATTGATCGGGAAAAAGGGGCATCCCTATAAAGCCAGAGAAGGGATTTGCTTAGAAACACAATACATGCCGGATGAAATTCATTTGGCGAAAGAACCGAAAGTTATTTTAAGAAAGGGCGAAAGCTATGATGCTGTTACGGCATATCGCTTTGAAGTGGAAAAATAATATGAAACAATCTACATTTTTAAAAAAAGAAATAGAAAACCATCTGTATGATGAGTGTCTTTTAGATATTTATATTGATGAAAATAAATTAGACAAGCAAAGACAACGCTATATAAATGCGATTGAACAATTTGAAAATCTATATGGCATAAAAGAAATTGAAATTTACAGCGCACCGGGAAGAAGTGAAATCGGTGGTAATCACACCGATCATCAGCATGGAAAAGTATTGGCAGCTTCTATTAATCTGGATTGCATAGCGATTGTCGCTAAACGGGAAGAACCGATTATAAAAATTGTGTCCGATGATTTTGATATTGCGCCGATTGATTTAAATGACTTAGCTGTTAATGAGGATGAAAATGGAACCTCAGAAGCATTAATAAGAGGAGTATGTCACCAACTTGCAGCTTTAGGCTATCGAATTGGTGGATTTGATGCTTATATGACCAGTGAAGTGCTAATGGGAGCCGGACTTTCTTCATCGGCGGCGTTTGAAGTGGCAGTCGGAACGATTTTATCCGGACTTTATAATGAGATGACGATTGATCCTGTGGAGATTGCAAAAGTAGGGCAATATGCAGAAAATATCTACTTTAAAAAACCATGTGGACTGATGGATCAGATGGCATCTTCAGTAGGATCGATTATATCCATAGATTTTAAAAATATAGATCAGCCTCAGATTCAACGTTTAGAAGTTGATTTTCCGACATTTAAGCATAGTCTGTGTATTGTCGATACAAAAGGGTCCCATGCGGATCTGACAGATGATTATGCTGCCATTCCGGTAGAAATGAAGGAAGTAGCACAAGTGTTTGGTCAGCAGTTTTTATGTGACATCTCGGAGGCTGATTTTTATGCTAATTTAAATAAAGTACATGAAAGCTGTCATGACCGCGCTTTATTAAGAGCGATTCATCTCTTTGAAGAAAATAAACGTGTTGAAAAAGAAGTGGAGGCTTTAAATGCCCATGATTGTGAAGCGTTTAAAAAGCAAGTGCAGCTTTCTGGCAACAGTTCATTTAAATATCTGCAGAATGTTTACTCAAACCATGATATTCAAAATCAAAGTATTCCGTTAGGATTGGCATTAACTGAAAACTTCTTGCAGGATGCGGGAGTATGTCGTGTTCACGGCGGTGGTTTTGCCGGTACAATCCAAGCCTTCGTTCCTGATCACCTCGTTGAAGCTTATCAGACCTATATTGAAAACTTCTTTAGTGAAGGGACTTGCCATATTTTAAAAATCAGAAAGCATGGAGGCATTAAAGTCATCTAAGTCTTGATTACGTATCCGCAAATAGTGTACAAAAATGGTCTATTTAAATAAATAGATCATTTTTTATGATTTAAACAAGAAAGAATTGAAACAAAGTATAAAATGTGTTATCATTACACTCCTTAAGTAAGGAGGCAGAAGAATGAAAGCATGGCTGATTGATAACTAAAGGATACATTGCTCTGCCATTTTTTAGTACTACGATGGTAGTACTTTTATTTTGTTTAAAAAGAGGGGTGAAAAAATGATTGAATTGGAAAACATTAGTAAGACCTACAAAGTAGGCAGGCGAAATGCCGGTTTTAAAGAAGCCGTTAAATCTTTATTTAAAAAAGAGATGGTTGAAGTAGAAGCTTTAAAAGATATTTCGTTTAAAATCAATGAAGGAGAAATTGTGGGCTATATTGGTCCTAATGGAGCAGGAAAAAGCAGTACGATCAAGATCATGTGCGGAATCTTAACGCCTGAACATGGACGCTGTGTCATCAATGGCATGGTACCATGGCTGGATCGAAAAAAGTATGTAAAACAGATTGGGGTTGTTTTTGGACAGCGAAGCCAGTTATGGTGGGATGTTCCGGTAGTCGATTCCTTTGAATTGCTCAAGGATATTTATGAGATCGATGAAACGGTGTATCAGCGCAACGTAAAAGAATTAAGTGAGCTGCTTGGATTAGAAACACTTTTAAGGACACCAACCCGTTCATTAAGCTTAGGTCAGCGAATGCGCTGTGAAATTGCGGCGGCATTGCTTCACGATCCTAAGATTTTGTTTTTAGATGAACCGACCATCGGATTAGATGCAGTCAGCAAGGTAGCCGTCAGAAATTTTATTAAAAAAATCAATGAAACTCGTCACACCACGATTATTTTAACGACACACGATATGCAGGATATAGAAGCACTGACTTCTAGGATATTGTTGATTGGGCATGGTCGTATCTTATTTGACGGACCACTGGAAGCCTTAAAAAAACGTTACGGGGATTACAAGTTTATCCGATTAGAGCATCATGGCGGAACGATTCTTCCTAAAGAAGGATTAGTGGTGAATGAAGAAGACCAGCAGATTGCTAAACTCATATTGGATCAAGAAAAGTTAAGTATCAATGAAGCTATCGATTATTTATCAACACAAGTCGATATTCACGATCTCACGATCGATCCTCCCTTCATTGACGATATCATTATCTCCTTATATAAGGAGTATCACATATGAAAAAGTATTTAAGTTTTTTTAGGATCCGTTTTAATTTATTGCTGCAGTATCGCGGAGCAGCCTATGCAGGGATGGTAACGCAATTTTTCTGGGGAATCATGACCTTGCTTATGTTTCATGCTTTTTATGATGCTGATCCCAATGCTTTTCCGATGACCTTTAGTCAGCTGTCAGCCTATATTTGGATACAGCAATCCACTATTGCTTTGCTGATGGTTTGGTTTTTAGAAAACGATCTTTTTGAAGAGATCACTTCTGGCGGAGTAGCTTATTCATTAGTGCGCCCATTGGATCTTTATACGATGTGGTTCACTAAAAATGTGGCGACTCGTTTAGCGAAAGCTGCTTTGCGGTTTATTCCAATTTTACTGATTGCCTTTTTACTGCCAGTTCCATATCGAATGAGTTTACCAGCTTCTTGGCTAAGTTTTATTTGCTTTATCGGAGCCATGATCCTTGCGGTAATTATAGTTGTAGCTTACTGCATGCTGATCTATATTGCTACTTTTCATACAATGAATCCGATGGGCATCCGTATTGTAGCAACCTCGATGACTGAATTTTTTTCAGGAGCGATTATTCCCTTAGCGTTCCTGCCAACCTATCTGCGTACTCTTTTGGAGTGGAGCCCGTTTGGATCGATGGTTAATTTTCCTTTGCAAGTTTATAATGGGAATATTCAAGGGGCAGCATTGGTGCAGGGATTATTTCTTCAGATATTCTGGGCTGTTGTGTTAGTTTTATTTGGAAAATGGTGGATGCATCAATCTCTGAAGAAAGTTATTATACAGGGAGGTTAAAAGATGAAACTATACTTGAAATATTTTCAAATTCATCTGCATAGTCAGATGCAGTACAAAGTATCCTTTTTGCTCACCATTATAGGACAGTTTATTTTATCTTTTTCTGCTTTTTTAGAGATTTATTTTATGATGACACGTTTTCATACCGTAAATGCTTTTACTTTTGAAGAAGTCTTATTATGCTTTGCGATTGTCATGCTTGCCTTTGCATTAGCAGAATGCTTTGTCCGTGGCTTTGACGGGTTTTCTTCAATTTTGGGAATGGTCAATTTGATCGTATTTTAGTCCGCCCGCGCAATATTATTTTTCAAGTATTGGCAACTAAGATTGAATTGTCTAGAATCGGTCGCTTTATTCAATCTGCCATCATTTTTGCCTACGCTATCCCGCGCTGTCAGATTATATGGAGTACGGATAAGATTTTCACATTAGTTCTGATGATAATCTCCGGGGTTGCTGTATTTAGTGGATTGTTTATTATCTATGCCTCCCTATGTTTCTTTACAACAGAAGGGCTGGAATTCCTAAATATTTTTACAGATGGCGGAAGAGAGTTCGGTAAATATCCTTTTTCTATTTATGGCGAAGGAGTATTAAAATTATTTACCTATATTATTCCATTAGCTTTATTTCAATACTATCCATTCTTATATCTCATTGGAAAAACTCAGGATATCCATTATATGTTCGCTCCGTTTCTTGCTTTTTTATTTTTAATTCCCTGTCTGCTTCTATGGAAGATAGGATTAAGGCATTATAAGTCTACCGGTTCATAAATTTGAAAATACAGTTCGATAATGAACTGTATTTTTGTATGAAAAAACCTCAGATATTTAAAGATAAATATACTGGACTAGCTGTCCATCGTAAGCTGTTGCTAAATTTTTGGTATAAAAAATCCCACTCCATAGCTGTTTTGAAATTTAATAATTTCATTCGTCTATTTTAGTGGGATTAGATTTATTTATCCTCTATTTGACTTTTATTAATAAATACCTTGAGAGATCATGGCAGCTACGACTTTTTCAAATCCGGCAATATTAGCCCCGGCAACCAGGTCATAACCTAATCCATATTTTTCACTTGCGGCTTTGCTGGCAGCGTGGATATTCTGCATGATTTGTTTTAATTTTGCGTCAACTTCTTCTGAAGTCCAGCTATAGCGCATTGAATTTTGTGCCATTTCTAAAGCGGATACCGCAACGCCTCCGGCATTAGCCGCTTTTGCAGGACCTAAAATAATTTTATTTGCTTTAAAGAAGTTCATCGCTTCTGGACGAGTTGGCATATTCGCCCCTTCAATGACATAGCGAATACCGTTTTTTGCCAATTGTTCTGCTTCTTCTAAACCGATTTCATTTTGTGTAGCACAAGGCATAGCAATATCGCCTTTTAGTCCCCAAGGTTTTTGTCCCGGGAAGAATTCACAGTTAAAGGCTTTCGCATAATCTGCTAATTTCACATCATTCGATTCTCTGATCTTTACTAGGAAATTAATTTTTTCATCGGTATTAATTCCGTTTGGATCGTAAATATAACCATCTCTTCCGGAGATTGAAATGACTTTTGCTCCTAATTCTTTGGCTTTTAAGCAAACACCCCAAGCTACATTACCATAACCGGAAAGAATAATCGTTTTTCCTTCGAAGCTTTCGCCTTTTTCTTTAAGCACTTCTTGAGCATAATACATCGCTCCAAAACCGGTTGCTTCGGGACGAATCAAGCTTCCCCCATAAGGCAGAGGCTTACCAGTCAGTACACCATTTTCAAAGGCTCCGCGTATGCGGCGATATTGTCCATATAAATAACCAATTTCACGAGCACCGACACCGATATCACCGGCAGGAACATCGATATCCGGTCCAATATGGCGATAGAGTTCTGTCATAAAGCTTTGACAAAAACGCATGATTTCAGCATCTGATTTTCCTTGCGGATTAAAATCAGACCCGCCTTTACCCCCACCGATTGGCAATGTGGTAAGTGAATTTTTAAAAACCTGTTCAAAGCCTAAAAATTTAACGATGCTTAAATTTACACTTGGATGAAAACGCAGTCCGCCTTTATAAGGACCAATCGCTCCATTGAATTGGACACGATAACCACGGTTTACTTGAACTTGGCCTTGATCATCTGTCCAAGGAACCTTAAACATGATGGCTCTTTCCGGTTCAACGATTCTTTCTAAGATAGCAAGTTTTTCATATTCCGGATGTGCTTCAATGACAGGTGTCAGGCATTCCAGCACTTCCTCTACAGCTTGGCTGAATTCTGGCTCATGGCTGTTTTTTTCTTTAACTTCTTTTAAAACGCGTTCGATATATTTCATAATTCATCCCCCTTGTTTTTCATTTTACTAAAAAGCAGGATATAAATAAAGAGAAAAAGTAAATTTTTTGCAATTAACAAAAAACCGGCATTAAGATACCGGTTTCATTCGAAATTTACTTTTTACTTTGTTCGATGACACGTTTTTGAACAGCTTCAGGAGCGATTTCGTAACCAAGAAATTCCATTTCAAATGTTCCTTGTCCTTGTGTCATTGCTTTAAGATCAATCGCATATTCCATGATTTCATTTTGCGGCACTTCTGCTTCAATCCTAACAGTTCCCTCTTGATGATCAATGTTGCCAACACGTCCGCGCTTTTTATTAATGTCACTCATAATATCACCGGTGTATTTTTCATCTGCGGTAATTATCATTTTAACGAAGGGTTCTAATAAAGCCGGCTTGGCTTTTGCCATTGCTTCTTTAAATGCCATGCTGGTAGCTGTTTTAAAGGCTAATTCAGAAGAATCGACATTATGATAAGTCCCATCAATGAGTGTCGCTTTAATTCCGATGACCGGATATCCAGCCAGCACGCCTTCTTTTACACTTTCTGCCAATCCCTTTTCAACCGCAGGGAAGTAAGCTCTTGGTACGGCTCCGCCAACAATTTTTTCTTCGAAGATATATGGGGTATTTAATTGAAGAGAAGGTTCAAACGTAATCTCAACATCTCCATACTGTCCATGACCACCGGACTGCTTTTTATATTTAGCACGCTGAGTAATCATCGAACGAATCGTTTCACGATAAGGAATGATGACATCCCCCAAGGCAACATCAATTTTAAATTTACTCTTTAGTTTAGATACGATGATATCTAAATGTTGATCTCCCATTCCGTAAATCAGCTGTTGTTTTGTTTCAGGATTAGTTTCAAAGCGCAGTGTCTGATCTTCTTCTAACAAGCGATGAATGGCATTGGCAATCTTTTCTTCATTATCTTTGCCCACAGGACGAATCGCTTTAGAATAATAAGGCGTAGGGAATTCAATCGGTTCATAAGCAACGCGATAATCTAAAGTGCAAAGCGTATCGTTTGTCTGTGTATACTGCAATTTTGTCAGGGCACCGATATCCCCAGCATTCAGCTCTGAGGTTTCGATCAATTCTTTTCCTTTCATAATAAAGAGCTTATTTAATTTTTCAGCTTCTTTTTTATTGCTGTTATAAAGAGTCATGCCGCTTTTAAGCGTTCCTGTACAAATCTTGATAAGTGAGATACGCCCAACAAACGGATCCGCAATCGTTTTAAAAACAAAAGCAGAAGGTGCCAAACTTTCGTTATAGCCAATGATATCTTGTTCATTGGTTTCAAGATTATTCACAATAAAGGAATTACAAGTATCGGCAGCTGAAGGGAAAAAGGCGACGATTGAATTTAAGATGATTTGAATCCCGATTGTCTCTGTTCCGCACAATACCGGAATAATTGTATTATTCATCACACCCTGACGTAATGCCCAAGAAATTTCTTCTTTGCTGAAAGGTTCCCCATTAAAATATTTTTCTAATAATGCATCGCTTGAATTGGCAACCGCTTCATCAATCATTTCTTTAATCGGATTCACTTCATCCCACATATGATCGGGAATATCTGAAGGAATGGTATGATCGCCTTGGAAACGACGTCCTTCCATTTTAGCGACATTGACATAACCCACCATCTTATGATCTTCCATGATCGGAACCTGAATAGGTGCAATCGCTTTTCCAAATGTTTCTTTTAATTCCGTCAGCTTTTGCTGGTAGGCACTGTTGGGATCATCTAAGCCATTGATAAATATCATTTTCGGCATCCCTTTGGTTTTATTCATCGCTTGAATTGTTCCAACATTAATGCCTTTGCTGGCAGGAACTATAATCAAAGCAGATTCAGCGGCACGAATGGCTTGATTGATTTCAGATACAAAATCAATGTTTCCCGGTGTATCCAATAAGTTGATCTTGCAGTTTTCCCATTCCAGCGGAACAATGGTGGTATTGATGGATATTTTACGTTTGATTTCTTCGTTGTCATAATCACTGAGTGTATTTCCATCCGCAATTCTCCCAATTTTGCTGATGCTTCCGGCACGGTAGGCCATCGATTCTATAATACATGTCTTTCCGCTGCCACTATGACCTAAAACAACGACATTTCCAATTTCATTTGAATGATAAACTCTCATGTTATCACGCTCCTTTGAATAAGGTCTATCTATAGTTTTATTTTATCATATCTCATTTTTTAGTAAAGCGCTTTCATACTATTGGGTAAAAAAACTGCCATAATAAAGAAGGCAGTTATTTTTCATTTAATTTTGCTTTTAACTCTTTTGGAATGGCAAAACAATGTGTCAATGTAGCATCTAAAAGTTTAAAACGTTCCGCATATTTATAGGAAGTATTATAAGCCATCATTTCAAATAACGAATAAAACATCTGTATCTGCTTTTCGTCCATCTGAGATTGGTGAGCGCGAATCGCTTCCATCTTTGTTTCAATATAATCCGTGATATCCACGGTTGTGTTATCATCGCTGGTAAAATAGAAACCGATGATTTTTACAGAAAAAGCATCGGGATGCGGGCGATTGTCTTCATAAGGATAATAAGGCTGACCGCAGCGCATGAATGCTTCACAAAGTGCTTTACCGGTTTGAATATGTACCGGATGCATTTCATTGGGTAAATCCGGATCAACTGTGAAAATGGCATCCGGCTTGACTTCACGTATTACTCTGACAAAATCTTTAACTAATTGTTCATGGGTAGCAGGATTTTGATCATGATAACCAAGATCTCCTAAATTAATAGTGCCTGTAATATCCATTGCTGCCTGTGCTTCTTTTTGACGAATCTCTCCCAGCATTTCCGGAGTGATTGCCGGATCATTTGAACCGCCGCGTCCTTGAGTGACAGTCAGTCCATAGACCTTGACTCCTTTTTTCACTAAATAAGCCATTGTTCCGCCGGCACCGATTTCATTATCATCCGGATGCGGCTGAATAAAGAGAGCTGTTTTGATATCATCCATTTTCGGATAAGCAATCGTAAAATCCATTTACATCTTCCTTTCTTTTTATATAATTGTTTTTTCAAGATGTTCTTTAGTGACTAATGGAAATAAGATTTTATATTGACGACTTCCAACTTTGAAAGTTAATCGATGTTTTTCATAGCTTGCTTTCTGAATGTTTTTCACACGAATAAATTCATCACGGCAGATAACCGATTTTTTTGAAACAAAAACCCAGCGATTCAAATGCCAATAGGTTAAAATTAATCCAGCTACATGAATCAATGTTGAGATTGATTCATTCATAACAGATAAAGGAATCAGGAATTGAAGAACCACGTAGATATTAAAAAGATAAACTTCCATTTTTTGAGGAAGGGATAAAACACGCTTGATCGTACGATCTTGTTTTAATAATTTTTTGGTCTTTGAATAATCAAAGAAATAAATCCCAAATGTAATGATTTTTAATAGTACTATAATGATGATATGAAACATGGTGACACCGCCTTTTAAAATATTTTAACATAAATTAAAAAAAATAAGTATATAAAATTAAAACAGTTACACAATAATCTTGAAAGGAAGGTGAGATATATGAATTCAAATAACTCAAGTACTAACAAATTAGTAGTTCCTGGAGCTAAAAATGCTATCGATCAAATGAAATACGAAATCGCTAACGAATTTGGTGTTACATTAGGTGCTGATACTACTGCTAGAGCTAACGGTTCAGTTGGTGGAGAAATCACTAAACGTTTAGTTCAAATGGGACAAAACCAAATTAAAGGATCTTCTCAAAACTAATGATGAAATAGGGCACTCTTGAGTGCTCTATTTTTCTTTTTAATTTAAATTACGCCTACTTTACTCCTAAGCTTACTCCTCCTTGTCTTTATTAAGTTTTATTACTCATTCTATTTTATCCTGTTATTTTCAAACATTCATGATATTTTATGCGGTTTAACCTAGTTTTGTCTAATAAAGCAGCAAACTTTCAATTGAAAAATAAAATTAGTTTCTATTTTTGAAAGCGGTTATAATCGAATTCGTTGAAATATTTTGAAAACTCCGTTAGAATGAATAATGAGGGCAAAAAATTGTTTTCAGAATTATAAAAAAAGCATATTTATCACATGTTTTCGTTGATAATAAATGTATATTGGGAATTGGAGGAAAAATTATGTCAATGATCATTGCGGTCAATGCCGGAAGCTCGTCTTTAAAATTTCAGCTTTACAGAATGCCAGGATATGAAGTGCTGGTTCAAGGAAATGTTGAAAGAATTGGTTTGGAGAGCGGACAGGCTGTTATTAAATACAATGGTAAAAAGGAAGTTGTTCAAGATGTTTTCCCAACACATAAAGAAGGTGTCGATTTTATCTTGAAAGTATTATTGGATTATCATATCATCGAGTCATTAGATGAAATTGAAGCTTGTGGACATCGTATTGTCCATGGCGGAGAATATTTCAATCAGTCTGTGATTGTTGATGAGGATGTTGTAAGCAAAGTAGAGGAATTGTGTGAACTGGCGCCATTACATAATCCGGCGCATTTAATCGGATATCGTGCTTTTAAAGAAGCATTACCTAACAGTCGTCATGTTTTTGCGTTTGATACCGCTTTTCATCAAACATTGGATAAAGAACGTTATTTATATGCACTGCCATATGAATACTATACTGATTTAGGTGTACGAAAATATGGAGCTCATGGATTAAGTCATCAATATGTTTCACAGCAGGTGATTGCACATTTAGGTAATCCAAAGCGTTCACGTATTATTGTGTGTCATTTAGGAAATGGGGCAAGCATTTCTGCCGTGGAAGATGGGAAATGCATCGATACCTCAATGGGCTTTACACCTTTAGCTGGAGTAATGATGGGAACGCGCAGCGGTGATGTGGATCCGTCGATCATGCCTTACTTATGCAAAAAGCTGAATAAAACGGCTCAGGAAGTATTGGATATTTACAATAAAAAATCAGGAATGTTGGGAGTGTCCGGTATCTCATCAGATTCACGTGATGTTGAACAGGCCTTGTTTAAAGAAGGAAATGAACGGGCATTATTGACCGGATTGCTTTATGCAAGAAATGTTTCAAAATATATTGGCAGCTATGTGATGGAATTAGGCGGTGTCGATGTCATTGCCTTTACAGCCGGAATCGGTGAAAACGTACCTTATTTAAGAGCGCTGATCATCGATGATGTCGCAAGAGCATTAGGCTGCCATATCGATGTAGCGTTAAATAATCAGCGCTCTGATGAAAGCCGTGTCATTTCTCTGCCGTCATCACAGGTGGAAGTCATGGTCGTGCCAACCAACGAAGAATTAGTTATCGTTCGTGATACGGTGCGTTTACTTGGCATTAACGAAGGAGAATAAAATGAGTATATTTGAAACTATTAAGACTTATCAAAAAGTATGTCTTTATCGTCATGTCAATCCGGATTTTGATGCATATGGCTCACAATTAGGGATGGCTCATATCCTGCGTCAGCATTTTCCTAACATCAAGATCATGCTGAAGGGACAAAGAAACGAAGAACTTCTGACGAAATTAGAAGAAGATTATATATGGGATAGCTTTGAAGATGTCAGTGATGCTTTGGCGATTGTTTTAGATACAGCCAATCATGAGCGGATTGATGGAGAAGATTATGCACAATGTGCAGGCAGAATTAAAATTGACCATCATTTGATTGTCGATTCGTTTGGTGATATAAACATTGAGGAGCCGACTAAATCTTCGACTTCGCAAATTGTTACGGAATTGTATCAGGCTTATTTTAAAGAACCGATGGATTGTCAGGCAGCCACTTGCTTATATTTTGGAATGATTGCCGATTCCAATCGCTTTCTATTCCGCAGCACCGATGGAAGTACATTAAAAGCCGGTGCTTATTTGCTGGATTGTGGCATTGACATGGAAAATATTTATCAAAGAATGTATCTGCGTAAAGAAATTGATCTGCGTATTAATCGTTTTATCTTGAATCGTTATGAGTCAACTGCCAGCGGCATTGCTTACTATACACTAAATCAGGAGGATTTAGATGAATTAGGTATTACTCGTGAACGTGGTTCTGATTATGTGAATATGCTGTCAAATATTCAGGAATTTCGTGTATGGATGGCAATTACTCAAAACTCAGAAGCGAATAACTGGCGTGTCAGTTTGAGAAGCCGTGATGTATCAGTGAATAAAGTCGCTGAACAATTTAATGGTGGCGGACATCAGCTAGCCAGTGGAGCTACTTTGGAATCGATCGAGGATTTGCCAAAATTGATCGAAGTCATCGAGGAACAAATGAAAAGAGATTAAGATTGTAATTGTTTACAATCTTTTTTCTTAGTATAATAGTCATATAAAGTTCAAAAAAATCAGTTATAGTAATGAAAGAATATGTGGAGGCAATATATGAAGACAAAAATACTTGTGGTAGATGATGAAATTCATATTCGTGAATTAATCAAGTTTTATCTGAATAAAGAAGGCTATGAGATACGAGAAGCAAGCAATGGCGAAGAAGCTTTGGAAATCGTAGAGAATGAGTTTATTGACTTGGCTATTGTCGATGTCATGATGCCGATCATGGATGGCTATGAATTTGTGAAAGAAATGAAAGAAATTCGTGATATTCCAGCGATTATGCTGACGGCAAAAGGGACATCCGAAGATAAATTAAAAGGGTTTGATTTGGGCATCGATGATTACGTGGTAAAGCCTTTTGATGCACCTGAATTAATGGCACGTGTCAAAACTATTTTAAAAAGATATAGTGTCAATGCACAAAATATCATTACGATTGGCAATACGACACTAGATGGGGATAAATATGAAATTCATTATAAAGGAGAAGTAATTCATTTACCGTTAAAGCAATTTGAATTGGTGTTTGAACTCGCTAAAAATCCCAATCAGATATTCTCTCGTGAACAGCTAATCGAAAGGATTTGGGGCATGGATTATGATGGATTTGATCGTACCGTTGATGTTCATATTAAAAGAATTCGTGAGAATTTAGGACATATCGATGATTTTAAAGTAGTAACGGTGCGCGGACTGGGCTATAAAGTAGAAGTGGAAGCACAGTAGGCAATGAAATCCATTTATGGAAAACTGATTCTTGGATTTCTTGTCAGTATTCTGATTAGTTTCTCCTTTGCCGGCTATTTTGTTCTTAAAAATAATTCAGAGGAGCTATCTGAATTTACCCGGGTGGAACTGCAGGATGCCACACGACTGATCTTGAATCAAATGACTTATGTCGAAGATGATCAGGTAGGACAGGTACTTACTAATATTTCCGAATCTTTGAACGTGGCAATCCTAGTCAGCCATGATGATTCGGAGATTGTGTATGGACAGTTTAAAAAGCCGGATAAATTAGATGAAGCGATTTCTAATTTGAAAGATAAAAAAGACGGCTATATCGATATGCGAAATTCCTTCTTTCAAACGGTAGGAACCCATTTTGAAATCGACGGAACACAATATACTTTGTTTGTACAGAAAAATATCTCTCAGCAGGAGAACATTTTTAAACATTCTGCATTATTGGCGGTTGGCTTTATTTTTATCGTGGGAAGTGTTGTCTTCTTGATTATTGCGGATATTATTGTTAAGCCGATTACGCGTTTGACACGTGCTACTCAGGAGTTAGCAAAAGGAAATTACAAAGTCAGTGTTAATTATGTCGGCAATGATGAGATTGGACGATTAAATAAAAGCTTTAACCTGATGGCACAGCAGCTGGGGAAAACCGAGCAAACCCGTCAGCAGTTTATTTCCGATGTTTCCCATGAATTTCAAACCCCTTTAACGTCGATCAACGGGTTTGCGACCATATTAAAAAATGAGGATTTACCGCCTGAACAAAGAGAAAAATATACAGATATCATCTTGTTTGAGAGCCGACGTTTATCACAGCTAAGCAAAAACATGCTGCAGCTGACACTGCTGGATGGAGAAGACATTACCTTAAATGTAGAAAACTATTCGCTGACTGAGCAACTACATCGTGTGATCTCTTCTTTAGAAGAATTTGCTAAGCAGAAGGATATTGAAATCGATGTCAATATTCCTAAAAAAGACATTATGATCAGCGGTGATCAGAACCGTTTGGAGCAGGTGTGGATCAACTTGTTGAATAATGCGATTAAATATACGAATGAAGGCGGGTATATTTCCGTGAATTTAAAACGCAACAGTAAAGATGTTGAAGTCATGATCAGTGATACCGGAATCGGCATGGACGAAGAAGCACAGCGACATATTTTCGAACGTTTTTATCGTGAAGATAAAGCTCGCAGTGTGGGAGGAAACGGGTTAGGCTTAGCGATTGTAAAGAGTATCGTCGATCTTCATTTTGGAACGATTAAGGTGAAATCACAAAAAGATGTCGGTTCAGAATTTTATGTGAATCTCCCATATGAAAGAAACAATGCTTTAAAAGAAGTCTTTAAATCATATCGTAAAGAGGGATAGAGGAAGCTCCTCTATTTTTCTTTCTTTATTTTTAAAGTCATTTATTATATAATAATATACTGAGACAAGAGGTGAGCATATGTATTTAAAAAGAATCGAACTACATGGTTTCAAATCATTTGCTGATCGTGTCAATCTAGAATTCCAACAGGGGATTACCGGAATCATCGGACCCAATGGCTGCGGGAAAAGCAATATTACCGATGCCATTCGCTGGGTGCTAGGTGAACAGTCAGTCAAATCATTACGTGGAACTTCGATGATCGATGTCATCTTTGCAGGTTCACAGGATCGTAAACCACAAAATGTGGCAGAGGTTACCCTCGTTTTTGATAATGCTGATCGTTATATTGACAACGATTATCAGGAAATTGAAATTACCAGAAGAATCTACCGTCATAATAATGAAGGGGAGTATTTATTAAATAAACAGCCTTGCCGTTTAAAAGACATCATTGATTTAATGATGGATACCGGATTAGGGCGTGATTCTTTATCTATGATCTCGCAGGGAAATATTTCCAGCTTTGCCGATTCTAAGCCGGAAGATCGTCGATCAATGTTTGAAGAAGCGGCCGGGGTTGCAAAGTATAAAAAAAGAAAGATCGAATCGTTAAAGCGATTAGAAAAAACAAATGATAATTTAAGTCGTATCAGTGATATTGTCAATGAACTTGAAAAACAGATCATTCCCTTGAAAAAGCAAAAAGAAAAAGCAGAACAGTATTTGGCTTTAAGGAAACAATTGGAAGATATAGAGATTGGTTTGATCGTTTTTGAATCAAAGGAATTAAAAGATAAATTGGATCAGTTAAAAGCATCGATTGCATCTTTAGAACGCTTTGATCAAGAATACAGTAGTGATTTAGCGTCTAAAGAGGCTGTTTTGGAAACAAAGAAAAATAAGATGGTGATGCTGGATAAAGAGGTTGATGAAATGCAGGTTGCCTTAATGCAGGCGATGGAAGAAGTCAATCAGCTATCCACCAGCAAAGTGCAGATCGATGAAAAACGCAAGCATATTATTGAAAATCAATCCGGAGCAGATCTGGAGCATAAGATTACCTCATTAAAGCAGATGCTGGGGGATATATTAAGCGAGTACAATAACCGTGTAGAGCGTTATGATCAGTCGCAAAAAGAAATCGATGAGCTGGAAGCAACACGCCAGTCCGTCAATAAGAAAATGGAAGGGCTGCGCCAGCTGCATGAACAGCAGAATTCAAAATATAATACTCTAAAAACAAAGCAGATGCTTTTAAAAGAACAGCAGCAAAATCACAGTAACTATCAGTATGGGGTAAAAACGATTTTATCTTCTTCCATCAATGGTGTTATTTCTGTCTTAGAAAAGATGGTGACACCTAAAGTTGGCTATGAACAGGCAATCGGGACAGCCTTAGGAGCAGCAACCCAGTTTGTTTTAACTGAAAATCAAAACAGTGCCAGAACGGCTATTGCGTATTTAAAGAAGAATAAAGCCGGACGTGCTACCTTTTTACCTATTGATGCCTTATCTAAACGTACGGTACGAGAAGACCATTTATTAGTAGCTAAAAATACCAAAGGATTTTTAGGCATTGCCAGTGAATTTGTGGAGTATGAACCTAAATATGCAACGGTTATTGCGAATCAATTGGGGAATACTCTGATTGTAGACAGCATGGAAACAGCCAATGCATTAGCGAATAGTTTATATTATCGCTATAAGATCGTCACGATTAACGGAGATGTAGTGAATGTCGGTGGATCGATGACCGGAGGACAAAACCGTCAGCAGCAAAACAGTTATTCACATAAAAAAGAGATGGAAGACATTCAAAGCGAGATGACTTCTTTAGAAAGCAATGTGATTCATCTTAAAACACAGATCAATGAATTAGATTTAAGTAGTCGTGAATACAGCAATGAACTGCTTCAAAAGAAGATTTCCTTTGCTCGTTTAGAAGAAGAGGTTTCATCTAAATTAGCTCAGTTTAAAAGTTTGAAGGTACAATATGAAACTTTGTCTAACGAAAAATTGGAAGTAAATCAGATTATGAATGATGAAGCTGAAAATGATGTCGTTAAACAGTTAAATGCGGCGATTCAAAAGCGTGATGATTTAACGGAATCTATCAAAGCGAAGCGTGAAACCCGTATGGGCTATGTCAATGATAATGAAGCTTTGGAAGAAGAATTGCGTCAGATTCGTAAAGCGATGGCAGATGTAAAATCAAAGCTGATGAATGAACGTGTTGAATTTACGAAAGTAGAGTCACAGTTAAGTGGTAAACTGGCTTATTTAAATGAAGAATATAAAATGACATTTGAATATGCAAGCGAAAATTATGGCAATAAAGTGTATAATGAAGAAGCTCGCAGCGAAGTATTTGCTTTGAAAACAGAAATTAAGCGATTAGGCAATATCAACTTAGATGCTATAGAAGAGTACAAGAGTGTGAATGAACGCTATGAGCATTTAAACACACAGCGTATTGATTTATTAGAGGCACAAAACGGCTTGCTGAAAGCCATTGATGAGATGGATCATGTAATGGTCACTCGATTTGATGAAACTTTCCATCGAATTAATGAAGAATTTAATGAAGTTTTCAGAGCGTTAATGGGTGGGGGTCGAGCCTTACTGAAATATACGGATCCGGATAACATTTTGGAAACCGGAGTCGATATTGATGTTCAGCCGCCGGGAAAATCAGTACAGAACATTTCGCTTTTCTCCGGTGGAGAAAAAGCCTTAATTGCTATTTCATGCCTATTTGCGATTTTAAAGGTGCGTCCGGTGCCAATGTGCATCTTAGATGAAGTGGAGGCGGCATTGGATCAAGCCAATGTAGAACGTTTCGCTAAATATTTAAAGGAATTTGCCGGGAAAACACAATTTATCGTTGTGACACACCGACCGGGAACAATGGAACAGTGTGATATCCTGTATGGGGCAACCATGCAGCAAAAAGGAGTTACGAAGCTAATCAGTGTTAAATTTGAAGATGTCGCTGAAACAGTGAACTAGGAGGACGACAGATGGGATTTTTTAGTAAAGTAAAAGAGAAGATCGTTGGAAAATCAGCTAAACAAAATGAAAAATATGTTGCGGGGTTAGATAAATCAAACGCCAGTTTTTCAGACCGTATCAATCAGTTAGCGGCACGTTTCAGAGAAATTGACGATGATTATTTTGAAGAATTGGAAAATATCTTAATTATGAGTGATGTTGGAGTCAACATGGTCATGAAAATAGTGGATGAGATCAAAAAAGAAGTCCGCTTGCAGGGTATTACCGATCCTAAAGATATCAATGAGATCATCATTGATAAGATGTTTGTGATCTATGCTAACGATAGTGTAATGACCAACACGATCAATTATCAGGAGAATGCCTTAACGGTCATCTTGATGGTAGGAGTTAATGGTGCGGGTAAAACAACCACCATTGCCAAGTTGGCACATCGAATGAAAGATGAAGGAAGAAACGTCATGTTGGTGGCAGGTGATACGTTCAGAGCGGGTGCCATTGATCAGTTAGCCGAATGGGCAAGACGCTTAGATGTTGAAATCATTGAAGGTAAGGAAGGCGGAGATCCTTCAGCGGCGGTATTCGATGGCATTAAACAGGCAAAAGAAAAAAAAGCCGATGTGCTGATTATTGATACTGCCGGACGTTTGCAAAATAAAGTCAATTTAATGAACGAATTAGAAAAAATGAATCGTATTATTAAACGTGAAATTCCTAATGGACCACATGAAACTTTATTAGTTGTAGATGCGACAACCGGGCAAAACGGAGTATCACAAGCAACAGAATTTGCTAAAATTACAGAGATTACCGGCATTGTTTTAACTAAGATGGATGGAACCGCTAAAGGAGGTATCGTTCTTTCGATTAAAGATGCCCTGAATATACCGGTTAAATTCATTGGCTTAGGAGAAAAAATGGATGATCTCCAGGCCTTTGACCTAGAACAGTATGTCTATGGTTTATGCAAAAATCTGATGGGAGAATAACATGGACTCATTAGAAAAAACACAGCGTGTCAATTTATTGATGGATATGTATGGTCAGTTGCTGACCGATAAACAATTAAGCTATTTGACGCTTTATTATGATGAAGATCTTTCTTTAGCGGAAATTGCTGATGAAATGGAAGTTTCACGCAATGCTGTCTATGATAATCTTAAAAGAGCGATTGCTTTATTAGAAAGCTATGAAAAAAAATTAGGCTTATTGGAGAAGCATCAAAAAAGACTACAACTCATTGACCAGATTGAAGCATTTGAAGCAGAAGATCATGACAAGCTTTATACTTATCTGGAAAAAATCAAAAATATTTAGGAGGCTATTATGGCATTTGAATCATTATCGGAACGTTTGCAAAGTTCCATCAAGAAAATTCGTGGCCAAAGTTCATTAACTGAAGAAAATATGGACGAGATGCTTCGCGAGATTCGCTTAGCATTATTAGAAGCCGATGTTAACTTTAAAGTCGTTAAAAGTTTTATCCAAAACGTCAAAGAAAAAGCGTTAGGACAAGATGTCATGGGATCTTTAACACCGGGACAGATGGTCGTTAAAATCGTGCATGATGAATTAGTGGAATTATTAGGGACAGAAGTATCAGAAATCAATTTTACCAAGAAGCCAACAGTCATTATGATGGTCGGACTTCAAGGGGCCGGGAAAACAACAACCGGTGGTAAGATTGCTAATCTGATTCGTAAAAAATATAAGAAAAGTCCGTTATTAGTTGCTGCCGATATTTATCGTCCAGCCGCAATCGATCAGTTAGAAACATTGGGACGTTCATTAGATGTTCCTGTCTTTTCTAAAGGGACAGAAGTAAAACCGGAACAGATCGTAAGCGAAGCGATGGAGTACGCAAAAGAAAATAACCATGATGTTATTTTAATCGATACTGCCGGGCGTTTACATATCGATGAACTGCTGATGGATGAATTGCTTCATATTAAAGAGATTGCCCATCCAGATGAAATCTTGTTAGTTGTCGATGCTTTGACCGGACAGGATATTGTGAATGTGGCAAGCAGCTTTAATGAAAAATTATCCATTACCGGAGCTGTGTTAACCAAATTAGATGGGGATGCCCGTGGTGGTGGTGCTTTATCTATTCGTCACATTACTCAAGTGCCAATCAAGTTTATCGGTACCGGTGAAAAATTAGATGCCTTAGACTTATTCTATCCTGAACGTATGGCTGACCGTATCTTAGGTATGGGAGATGTCATGTCGCTGATCGAAAAAGCACAGGATGTTATTGATGAAAAGAGCGCTAAAAAATCATTGGATCGTTTAACCTCAGGACAGTTCGGACTAGACGATATGCTCGACCAATTGAAACAGGTTCAAAAATTGGGACCTATTTCTGGTATATTAAAGATGATTCCGGGCATGAATGGAGCGATTCCTAATGTTAATGATGAAGATGCGAAAAAGGAAATGGTCAAAACAGAAGCCATCATTAACTCGATGACGAAAGATGAACGCCGTGATCCTTCCGTGCTGAACGCAAAACGCAAGATTCGTATTGCCAGCGGATGTGGGATGCAGGTCGCAGATATCAACCGCTTATTGAAGAAGTTTGAACAATCAAAAGCCATGATGGAAAACATGACGCGTATGAATCCAATGACGGGAATGATGAGCGGAAAACCAAAAAAAGCCCCAGTTGTACAGGGAAACCGTAAAAAAGAACGTCATAAAAAGAAGAAAAAACGTTAATATAAAAAAATGATTAAATGAAATTAACCTCTCATTTAATCTTTTTTTATTGAAATATATTATTTGTTTCTTAGTTTTCTACCCTATCTATTCAATTATAACATTTGAAAAAACATAGTTCACACCAATTTAGAATAAAGAAATTAAATCTTATTCTTAAAAAAGAATGGTATTCTTTAGATGAGAATCACCAACTGTTTTATAAAATAGCGGTAGTTTAATATAGTGACATCTATTTATGTATACGACTAAAGCTATGATACACTGTCATTCATATCAAATACAAGATGAGGAGGAAATTAAAATGCATAGAAAGAATAAAATCTTATTTTCTGTCATTGTGTTTGGATTGCTGTTTAGTTTAGGACTTTTTAATTATTATGACAGCAGTATATGGGCAAAGAACGCTTTATTTGGTGATTATTTTAAAGTCTATTATATCATTAAAATTTTAATTAAGACTGCATTACCAATCTTAGCTATTTTTCTTTGCCATCGCATAGAAAGCAAGGATCAAGGGAATCAGCTGTTATTACCATTGACATTGGGTGGAATAATGATACTTTTAATTGCTTCAATTTTCTTTTTAAAGATTCCCTATACCTATTATTGGCTGGAAGGATATACGATTATCATAGCTTTTTGCCTGATTAATATCTATAAAAAAATATCTGTTAAATAAAGAGGCTGTAATATGTTGATTGCCTCTTTTTTAGTTAAATGGTTTGTTTGTTGATAAAAATATCAAAAATATGAAAATGGATTGAAATAAGTTTCAAATAAGAATAGACTGAAGATAGTAAGATCGTTTTAATAGCTGAACAAATAGATACAAGGAGGATAAACATAATGGGAAATAAACGTCCTAATTTATTATTATTTGTAAGTGATCATTTTCGCAGTGAAGCAGTACATCATTTAGGAAACGAAGCATCTGTTACCCCTAATATTGATGCGCTAATCGATGATGACGCGGTTTCTTTTTCAAATGCGTTCTGTCAAAATCCGGTCTGCGTCCCCAGCAGATGCAGCTTTTTATCCGGTAATTATCCGCATGTGAATGGTTTTCGTACAATGCATCATTTAATGTCTGCACAAGATGATAATTTGTTGAAGGAATTGAAAAAGAATGGCTATCATGTTTACTTTGGCGGTAAAAATGACGTCTTTAAAGAAGAGGTAGATTTATCTTTATATTGCGATGACCGCAGTGATGCTTATAGTGAATTAGGCTGTATTGCTCAGGGAGTGCCGATAAAAAAAGGCTATCGTTCAATTTTACAAGGAGTAACACAGCAGATGGCGATTGAAGCTGCGAATGCGAAAGAAGCTAGCCGGCATACACAAGATGGAAAGAATTATTATAGTTTTTATCAGGGAATTGTTGATGACACGAATCCTTTTGCAATAGGTTTTATGGGGGCGGAAGATGCACAAATAAAAGATGCTATTCATTATTTAGAAAATTATGAGGGTGATGCACCGTTATGCATGTATCTCTCATTAACCCTGCCGCATCCGTTTTATGCCTGTACAAAAGAGGACGATGCTGTCATCGATCAAGAAAAATTGTCACCAATGGTGACACTAACGCCATCGCAGGCAGCGTTAAAGCCAAGTATTATGAAGGGCATGCGGGAAAATTATCAGCTTTATCATTGGTCTAAGGAAGAATTGTTGGCAATCAAGAAAACCTATCTGGCAATGGTACATCATGTAGACGAGAACTTTGGCAAGGTGATAGAAGCATTTAGACAAAAGCAGGTTTATGATGCTACGGCTATATTTTTGTTCAGTGATCATGGAGATTATGCAGGAGATTATGGCATTGCGGAAATCAATCAGAATACCTTTGAAGATGTGCTGACAAAAGTTCCTTTGGTTATTAAGCCGCCTAAATCTATGGAGGTAAAACCTGGGATCCGTACTGCTTTAGTTGAACTTACAGATATTCCGCAAACGATCAGCGAAATTGCCATGATGCCTTTATCCTATCCGCAATTTGGAAGATCACTTTGCTCACAGTTTACTACAATCAAAGAGCATCGCCGCTATGTCCATTGTGAGGGTGGACGAAGAGAAGATGAAACACACTGCATGGATGGCGGGCATCCTAAAGACCATCTTTACTGGCCAAGAACTAGTGAACAAATGAAAATGCCACAACATACCAAAGCGGTCATGATACGCAGCCATAAGTATAAATACGTGAAACGTTTGTATGAGTTAGATGAGTTTTATGATTTAACGCTGGATCCTTTAGAATTAAATAATCAGATTCAGGAAGAACAATATCAAAAAATCATTACAGAAATGAAAGAAGAATTATTAAAGTTTATGATTGAAACCTGCGATCAGGTTCCCTATCATCGTGATGAACGTTAGTCTGATATTAAGAAAGCTTAGGGGCATCGACCAGATAAAGTGGGAGGAAATATCAAGCTAGTAGATGAAGAGGTATACTTTGCAGCAGGTGGATTGTTCAATTTGCATTTATGGATTTCAAACTGCAAGGTACTAAACGAAATATTTGCAGTACTTGATTAAACGTATTAAAACGAAATTAAAATGGATACCTATTAAGGTATCCATTTTACGCTATTATACGATGATAAAGCTTATCATTTTGTTTCAGTTGCTTCTTCAGGTAAAATATAATAATCGGTTTCATCTACATAAGCACGCTTCTTTTTAAGCTGTTCATGAACAAATTCACTTGTCATTGAATATAGCAATGCGGTCAGCGGCACAGCCACTAACATTCCAATCAGTCCAAAGAGACCACCGAAAATGATTAAAGATAACAATACATAGATACCCGAAATTCCCACTGATCCGCCAACCACACGAGGATAAATGACATTTCCTTCAAACTGCTGCAGGATTTGAAAATAGACAATGAACCAGATTGATTGAATCGGATTAATCGCAAAGATCAGCAAACAGCCAAATGCCATTCCAAACATCGCCCCAAACATTGGCACTAAACTTGTCAAAGCAACGATTGCTGAAATCAGTTCCGGGAATGGAAAACGGAAAATCAGCATTCCAATATAGCAGAGAACGCCTAAAATTACGGCTTCTACCAATTGTCCCCCAATAAATCCGGCAAAGATAGCATTGGCTTTTTTACCGATACGGAAAATATACTGAGCCGGGCGGTCTCTGAAAATCGCGACAATCACCTTTTTTAATTGAATGATATATTCTTCTTTTGAATTTAACAGATATAAGCTGATCATAAAGGCAGTAAACCAAGTTCCAAATGATCCGATGAAATTAACTGATGTATTAATCACACTGCTCGCGCCAACCCCCAGCCATTTCGCACTGTTTTTTAATATATCATCCCATCTTAAGGTATTTAAATATTGAACGATCTGTGATTTAGACGCATCATAATCAATATGGAAATATTCTAACACTTCATTGACATAGGTTACTGTATGCTGCAAATAAACGCTGAAATTGTTAAACAGCATGCCGAAGCTTTCAATCAATTTTGGAATAATGACACTGACGATTAAAGCACAAATAATAAAAGCAAACACCAATGTTAGAATAACAGCAATTCCCCTTGAACGCTTATGAATAAAAGAGTTCTCTTTGGTATGGGCGATGATGAACTGCTGAATCTTTTTCATTGGCAGATTTAAGACATAGGCAATCGCAATTCCGTAATACAGTGGCTTAAACAGCATGATCCAATACCACACCTTATTTAAAACCGCTGTGAAGTTGAAGATGACAGCCGCTAAAATAATTGTAAATGTCACCAGAATGACCCATGGTTTAATAATTTTCTTGATCGTTTGGTTATTCATTGTATTCCTCCCCTAGTTTTTCCATATTACCATTTTTCATTGACTAATTCAATTTATTTCATTATATTATCATTAGATAGAGGAGACAAGGATGAAGGGATATATTTTTGATTTAGATGGTACACTATTAGATTCACAATGGGTATGGAAAAGTTCAACAGTGGAGATTTTTGAAGAACTGAGACTGCCCGATGTGGATGAACTTTATTTAGAGATGCGTTCTTTTTCTTTGGAAGAAGCTAATGATTTCATCATTGAGCGTTTTCAATTACCGTATACTCGTGAAGAAATGATCGAGCGTGTGAGTGTGAAAGTAAAAGAAAAATATGATCATTTAGTAAAAGCAAAAGATGGTGTTTTAGAAAAGCTGAAAGCATTTCATGAAGCTAAAATTAAAATGGTCATTGCAACAGCGAGTGAAAAAGAGTTTATTTTAGGGTGTTTAGATCGTTTAGGGATTACAGACTTAATGGATCATATCATAACAACCAGTGAGTATAACACAAATAAAAAAGATGAAGCTGTGATTTATGATGCAGCCTGCAAGCTAATGCATTTAAATAAAGAAGAGGTGATTGTTTTTGAAGATGCCCTGCATGCAATTGAAACATTGAAGAAAAACGGGTATCGAGTATATGCGATCGAAGATGATGATGAAATCGATCATCGTCAGCAGATTCAGCAGCTGGCAGATCGATATATAAGAGATTGGAATGAATTTTGTTAGATTGTTTTTGAAATTGTACAATTATTGATAGATAATATATAAAAATACTAAAAATATTTAAATTTTTACTGATTGATGATATACTATCTCAAAAGAGGTGAGGATATGGAAACGTCAATCAGTACTTTTTTTAATAAAGCATTGCTTCATAACGATATAAAAAACCAGCTTTATAAAGACTATGATGTTAAAAAAGGATTGCGAAATGAAGATGGCACCGGCGTGTTAGTAGGACTGACAACAATTGCAGATGTTGTTGGGTATACGATGGCTGATGGTGTAAAAAAAGACTGCATCGGTGATCTTTATTATCGTGGTATCAGCATTAAGGATATTATAAACAATAAGGGCAGTCGTCTGATTTATGAGGAAGTTTGCTTTTTAATCTTATTTGGCTATTTGCCGAACGCTTTGGAACTGGAAGCTTTTACCTTTCAGCTTCGCTTGCGCTATCATTTGCCGGAGGATTTTCTGCAGTCACAGATTCTGCGCCATCCGGCTTCAAACTTAATGAATAAGCTTCAGCAGGATATATTGGCACTTTATGCCTATGATGAGCAGGCAGATGATGTCAGTCCGTTAAATACTTTGGAGCAGGGGCTAAATTTGCTGGCTCAGTTAATGAGCATTACGATTTATGATTATCATGTTAAGGTGCATCATTTTGATCATCAGAGTTTATATATTCATCATATTAAGGAAGACTACAGCATTGCCGAGAATATTTTATATTTACTAAGACCGGATCAATCATTTAGTAAAAATGAGGCAAGTGTCTTAGATACTTTACTAGTCTTGCATGCTGATCATGGTGGGGGAAATAATTCAACCTTTACGAATGTGGTTATCAGTTCTACCGGCACAGATATTTACTCTGCTTTTGCCGGGTCTGTCGGTTCATTGAAAGGTCCTCGTCACGGCGGAGCAAATTTAGCTGCCAGAAAGATGATGCTGGAAGTGATGAAGGAAATCGGAATGACGGATGATCACAAGCTCATTCGTAAAATGATTATCCGGATTTTAAATAAAGAGGCGAATGATCATTCCGGTTTAGTTTATGGCATGGGACACGCGATTTATACGTTGAGTGATCCAAGAAGCGAATTAATGGCAAAGGAATGCGAAAAACTGGCTATTGAAAAGGGACGTGTAGAAGAATATCGCTTTTATCGTCTGTTTGATCAGATCGCTGCGGAAACTATTAAAGAAATTAAGGGAACACAGGTCTGCAGTAATTTTGATTTTTACAGCGGACTGGTCTATGATATGCTGGGGATTCCGACGGATCTTTATCCATTACTTTTTGTTGTCAGCCGCAGTGTCGGCTGGTTGGCACACAATATAGAAAATAAACTATATGCCGATCGCATCATTCGTCCGGCAACGCAGTATGTAGGAAAAATAAAAAAATATATCGACATCTCTGAGCGCTAATGTGGTATCATTTAGATGAAATCAGAATAGGATAAATGGAAGGTGATAAAATGAGTTTTAAAAAGATAGCAGTAGAAGAATTAACTTGCAACCCATTTACCATGATTGGTAAAGAATGGATGCTGGTCACAGCCGGAAACGAAAAAAAAGGCTATAACACAATGACCGCTTCATGGGGCGGACTTGGAATTAATTGGAATAAGCCCGTTGCGACCATTTATATTCGACCACAGCGTTATACTAAGAAATTTCTTGATGAAGAGGAAACCTTTTCCCTTTGTGTATTTGATGAAGACTATAAAAAACAATTAGGTTATTTAGGAAGGGTCTCTGGAAAAGATGAAGATAAGATTCAAAAAGCCGGAATAACACCGCAGTTTATAGATGATACCACTTATTTTGCTGAGGCAAAGCTAGTATTAATTTGTAAAAAGCTGTATCAAGCTCCGATCTTACCGGAAGGATTTTTAGATAAAGACATTGATGCGAAGAACTATCCTCAAAAAGATTACCATGATCTTTATATTGCGGAAATTATTGATGTCTTAAAAAGAGATTAATTTCTCTTTTTTTATTGCCATACTAGAAGAAGGGAGGCGGAATATGCGATGTCGGTAATCATTGCTTTACTCTCTGCATTTTTTGCAGGTATTACTTCTATTTTAGTTAAGGTTGGGGTGCAAAAGGTAGATTCTTCTTTAGCGACAGCTTTAAGAACGATCATTGTTTTAATATGTAGCTGGCTGATGGTATTTGTTGTAGGTTCTTTTTCAACACTGCCTTCCCTTTCCTTGACATCTTTATTCTTTTTAATCCTATCCGGATTAACAACCGGTGCCTCTTGGATCTGTTACTTTAAAGCTTTGCAGTTAGGGGATATTAATAAGGTGGTTCCCATCGATAAATCAAGCACGATCTTAACGATGATATTAGCCTTTATCTTTTTGAAAGAACCACTGACTTTGCCAATGATATTAGGCATTCTTTTTATGGGAGTAGGAACTGCCTTGATGATTCAAAAAAAGGAAACCTCACAGACTGTAAAAAGCAAAGCTTGGCTTGGCTACGCTTTATTATCGGCTGTATTTGCCAGTGTGACCTCTATTTTAGGGAAAGTCGGAATAGAAAATGTCGAGTCTAATTTAGGAACGGCAATTCGTACGATTGTAGTGCTGATGATGGCATGGCTTATTGTTTTTATGCAGCATAAGCAAAGTCAAATAAAAGAAATTGATTGCCGAAGCTGGCTGTATCTGATCTTATCGGGAGTAACGACAGGATTATCTTGGCTTTGTTTCTATAAAGCTTTACAGATCGGTCAAGCCAGCATCGTTATTCCAATCGATAAACTCAGTATTTTAGTCAGCATCGGCTTTGCCTACTTTGTATTTAAAGAAAGACTTTCTAAAAAAGCTTTCTTAGGTTTGATTTTGATTGTTATAGGGACATTCACTTTATTGATAAAATAAAAAGCAGATCTGAGTCTTTTATGACGGATCTGCCTTTTTAATAATGTCTATACTTTTTATTTGGTGGTGCTTCCAAAACCGCCGTTTCGCAATGAAGCAGCATCATCATCGATAGTAATTCCGTATTCAATGAAGATTCCCTGCATAAAGCCCTCACCTTGTTTTAACACAACCGTTTTATCTTCGTTGGTATCATTAGTAATTTTAGAAAAAATATGCCCTTCATTATCGGAATAGAAATAGTCGCTGTCAATAATACCGACAGTATTATTTAGCTGCAAGCGATATTTAAAGCCTAAACCACTGCGCGGATAAAGCTTTAACACCCATTCATCCTTCATCTCCACACGAATTCCGGTAGGAATTTTAATCGTTTCCTGTGGTTTTAATTCAACGGTAATCGGCATAAAAAAATCATATCCGGCTGAACCGGTTGTAGCTCGCTTAGGCAATTTGATCTGCTGATAGATTTCTTCAACATCTCCGCCTAAGTCCCAGCCCTCTTTAAATTGTTCAAAACTAACTTTGTGAAATTGTGCAATTCTTTTCATAGTGACCTCCAATCATCATTATAGCATACAAAAAACTCACAGCAGTGAGTTTATTTTAATAACGCGGTTAATTCTGCAGCCCCTAAAATATAGAAAATCCAGCCAAATATATCAGGACGCAGGATTGCATTTAAAGCATAGACCCACATTTGCGGTTCTATTATAAGGGCGGGCAAGTATTGTAATCCAACCGCAATCGCAAAAATAAAGATTGGGGTTGCGATAATTGACAGTGCATACCCGATATAGCAGATCACTCGTACTTTCGGATTGACAAACGATGACGTCTTTTTAGCAACCTTGGCAATCAAAAATGCACTTAATAAATAAACGATTCCAAAGCGAACTGTCGTTCCTGATGTGATTGCTGCCTGAATAAACCCGCAGACAAGTGAAATTACCAGAATGCTCACAATGACAATTGCATACTGTGCAGGTGAAAGAAAGGCATCATTGTTGCTGCGGAAATACTGCATAGCTTCGCGACGCTCTTTTCGTTTTTGCATATCTTCTTTAAGTCCCATTTCATCACCACCTATGGCATCCATTATAGCATACTTTTTGATGAAGCACATCTATAACTCTTATACTTTGAAAAAATAATGAATTCTGATGACGAATCTGAGAAAATAAAGTATGATAACAATTAAGGAGATGGGAATATGGAAAAAATAGCGTTTATTGGTGTTGGGGTGATGGGTAAATCCATGGTAAGAAACCTCATGAAAAAAGGGTATGAGGTATCGATTTATACACGGACTAAAAGTAAGGTGGAAGATGTCATCCAAGAAGGAGCCGTATGGCATGATAATGTTGCCGGCTGCGTAAAAGATCAAGATATTATTATGAGCATGGTAGGCTATCCGTCAGATGTAGAAGAGATTTATTTTGCTGAAAACGGTATCTTGGCTCACGCAAAAACCGGGGCAGTCGTTATCGATTTCACTACCTCTTCACCGGCTTTGGCTCAAAAGATTTATAAAGCAGCTAAAGAAAAGGGAATCTCTGCTTTAGATGCACCGGTATCCGGCGGTGATGTAGGGGCACAAAAGGGAACCTTATCGATCATGGTTGGAGGAGATGAAGCTACTTACCAGCAGGTTCTGCCGATCCTATTGGTTTTAGGAACAACATTGAACTATACTGGAACAGCTGGGAACGGACAGCATACTAAAATGGCGAATCAGATTGCCTTGGGTGGAGCAATTGCGGGAGTATGTGAAGCCATGACGTATGCTGAGGCAAACGGATTAAATATTCAAAATATGCTGGATTGCATTTCATCAGGTGCGGCAGGCAGCTGGCAGATGAGCAATATGGCACCACGTATTCAAAAAGAGGATTTCGCTCCCGGATTCTTCATCAAGCATTATATTAAGGATTTAAAGATTGCTAAAGAGGAAGCCGGTTTAGCACACATTAATCTTCAGATTATGGAAGCCGTCCTTTCAATGTATCAGACATTGCAGGATGAGGGGTTAGGCGATTTAGGGACTCAGGCATTGATTAAATATTATGAAGAGAACCATTAACGATACGATTTAGTATCGTTTTTTCTCACTTCAAAATGTAAGATAGATCAGAAGATAAAAATAAAAAAACGCAATAAATGCGTTTAGAACCAAAGAATCAGACACCAGCCAACGAGTAATCCCAGCAGAGCACCGCAGAATACATCACTGAAATAATGGACATTCAGATAGATTCGAGAGACAGCGATGCCTAGACCGACAAGCAGGCTGAGAATGCCTAAAAATGGATTATAGTTTAAAATAATGATGACACAGGCGAATGATGACATCGTGTGTCCCGAAGGGAATGAATAATCTTTTGGCATTTTAATTTTTAGGGGAATGTTATGTATATGGCAGGGACGTTTCCTTTTGACGATCGGCTTAATCATTACCTGTCCTAAAAGTGTTGCAAAGATCAGAACCAAAAAGAGCTTTATCCCTTCTTGCCTTGGTGGTGCCCCATAATAAAAATAAGCAGTGACAAACAGCCAAAAATAACCGCAGTTTCCGATATAGGACATAAAGATCATAAAGCGATCCAGCCATTTTGGAAAGGTTTTCTGATTTAATTTTTGAAAGAGATATAAATCAAATGCCTGAATCTTTTTAATCATTTCTAGGCCCCCTAATAGTGTCCACATTATATCATATTTTATGATGGGCTGCCAGTATAATAAGAAACGAATCAGAAGGGGAAAATTGCTTGATTTGGTTGGTGCAAATCCATTGAGAAAAGTGAAAAAATAAGGTAAAGTGATAGACGTAGCGACAAAATGTTTCTACGTTTGAAAGATCAGATTTTTATTAAGGGTCCATCTTACATTTTTTTAGAATGATAAAAAAATTATAAAAGTGCAACTTTTATATTATTAGGTGGTAGAAATTTGTTTTATTAAAGAGTATAATAGATATAGTAACAATAAGGAGGACTATAAAAAATGGCAAAAAATTATGTGTCAATGGATGGGAACCAAGCTGCAGCTCATGTTGCGTATGCGTTTTCAGAAGTAGCAGCCATCTATCCAATTACACCTTCTTCACCAATGGCAGAACATGCGGAAGCATGGTCAGCACAAGGGAAGAAAAATATTTTTGGATCACAAGTGAATGTTATTGAAATGCAATCAGAAGCAGGGGCAGCCGGAGCTGTTCATGGGGCTTTGCAAGGAGGCGCTTTAGCAACGACTTTCACTGCATCTCAAGGATTATTGCTGATGATTCCAAACTTATATAAAGTCACTGGAGAATTATTACCGGGTGTATTCCACGTAGCGGCAAGAGCATTAGCTACACGTGCGTTAAATATCTTTGGAGATCATCAAGATATCTATGCATGCCGTCAAGTAGGAATGCCAATGATCTGTTCTCATTCAGTGCAGGAAGTTATGGACTTAGGGGGGATTGCCCACTTAACAGCTATTAAAGCTTCTGTACCTGTAATGCATTTCTTTGATGGATTCAGAACTTCTCATGAAATCCAAAAAATCGAAGTATTAGATTACGAAGTATTTGAAAATTTAATTGACAAAGAAGCTTTAGCTAAATTTAGAGAAAATGCTTTGAATCCACATACGAACCCAATTCAGCGTGGTGGGGCAGAAAACGACGATATCTACTTCCAAGGAAGAGAAGCTCAAAACGAACATTTTGACGCTGTTACTGAAATCGTTGTTGATTACATGAATAAAATTTCAGAAGTAACAGGAAGACATTATGCACCGTTTACTTATTACGGAGATCCAGAAGCAACTAAAGTTATTATTGCTATGGGATCTGTTACTGAAACAATTATTGATACAGTAGATGAAATGATGAAACGCGGTGAAAAAGTCGGGTTAGTAAAAGTTCATTTATATCGTCCATTCTCAGCTAAATATCTATTAAATGTTTTACCTAAGACAGTGAAAAAAGTCGCCGTATTAGACAGAACAAAAGAAATGGGTGCAACTGGAGAACCATTATACTTAGATGTTGTTTCTGTATTAAAAGATACAGATATCGAAGTGATCGGCGGACGTTACGGTATGGGATCTAAAGATACAAACCCTAAACATATCAACGCTGTTTACAGACATTTAGATAGTGAAAATCCATTCAATGGATTTACAATCGGTATCAAAGATGACATTACTCATTTATCATTAGATACAGATCCGAATTTTGAAGTAGAATCAGACTATACAGCTTGTTTATTCTATGGTTTAGGATCTGACGGTACTGTTTCAGCAAATAAGAACTCAATTAAGATCATCGGAGATAATACAGATCTTTATTCTCAAGCTTATTTTGCTTATGACAGTAAAAAAGCCGGTGGAGCAACTCGTTCTCATTTAAGATTCGGACATTCTCCAATCCGTGCGACTTATTATATTGATAATGCGGATTTTGTTTCTTGTTCAGTAGATAACTATGTATTAAAATATGATATGCTGAAATCTTTACGTAAAGGTGGAACATTCTTATTAAATACTGAATTCTCTAAAGAAGAAGTTGTGGATTATCTGCCAAATAAAATCAAAAAACAATTAGCAGAAAAGAACGCTAAGTTCTATATTATCAATGCTAACAAGATTGCTCATGAAATCGGTATGGGACGTAGAACAAATACCATTTTACAATCAGCATTCTTCGCATTGAATCCGCAGATTTTACCAATTGAAAAATCAATTGATTTAATGAAAGCAGCCGCTAAAAAATCATACAGCAAAAAAGGTGAAGAAATCGTTAAATTAAATTACATCGCCATCGATCAAGGTAAAGATGCAATTGAAGAAGTAGCGATTGATCCATCTTGGGCTGATTTAACAGTAAATACTACACGTACTCGTACAGGAGATGATCATTTTGATGATTTCGTTACTGTAATCAATGAATTAGATGGTTATGATCTTCCAGTTTCCAGCTTCATGGATAAATTAGACGGATCCATGAAATCTGGTATGGCATTAAAAGAAAAACGTGCTATCGCTACAGAAGTACCAACATGGATTAAAGAAAACTGTATCCAATGTAACAACTGTGTGATGGTATGTCCGCATGCGACAATCCGTGCATTCTTAGTAGATGATGAAGAAATGGCAAATGCTCCGGAAGATATTTCTAACGATGTATTAAAACCAATCGGAAGAGGTGTTGATGGATTAGTTTACCGTGTTCAAGTTTCACCAGACAGCTGTGTTGGCTGTGGTTTATGTGTGACTGAATGTCCAGGTAAAGGTGGTAAGAAAGCCTTAGAAATGGTAAGTGTTAAAGAAGAATTAAAACATGCACCATTAGCAGATTACATGTACAATAAAGTATCATATAAAGCAGATAAATACCCAACAACAACAGTTAAGGGTGTTGGTTTCATGAAACCATACTTCGAAGTATCTGGTGCTTGCGGTGGATGTGGGGAAACTCCATATTATCGTTTAGCTTCTCAGTTATTCGGTTCAGACATGCTGATTGCTAATGCAACAGGATGTAGTTCAATCTATGCAGGTTCTACACCATCTACACCAATGGTTATTGACGACAACGGACAAGGACCAGCTTGGGCAAACTCATTATTCGAAGATAATGCGGAATTTGGATTTGGTATGAAATTAGCTGCCAACTACAAAACAAAACATATTTTAGAAGTAATTGAAGCAACTAAAGATGAAGTTGAACCGGAATTAAAAGAAGTATTCAATAAATATATTGAAGTTAAAGGAAATAAAGCAGAAGAAAAAGCATTATACAATGATATGATCGCTTTGATCGAAGCTTCAAAATGTGAAGCTGTAAAAGATCTCTTAAATTATAAAGGAGATATCGTTACAAAATCACAATGGATCGTTGGTGGAGACGGATGGGCTTATGATATCGGATACGGTGGAGTTGACCATGTATTAGCAAATGATCAAAACGTCAACATCTTAGTATTAGATACTGAAGTATATTCTAATACAGGTGGACAGTCTTCTAAATCATCTCAAGCAGGTTCTATTGCGAAGTTTACAGCTGGCGGTAAAGCAGTAGCTAAGAAAGATTTAGCACAAATTGCTATGGCATATGGACATGTTTATGTAGCTCAAGTGGCTATGGGAGCAAATCCAATGCAGACAATCAAAGCATTCAAAGAAGCAGAAGCATATGATGGACCATCATTAATCATCGCTTATTCTCCATGTGCTGAACATGGTATCAAAGGCGGATTGGCTAACCATCAGCAGCAAGAAAAACGTGCTGTTGAATGTGGATACTTCAACTTATTGAGATATGATCCAAGATTAGAAGATGAAGGAAAGAACCCATTACAAATCGATTCTAAAGAACCTGATTTCACTGGATTCCAAGACTTCTTACTATCTGAAAACAGATTCTCTCAATTAATGAAAGTAAATCCTGATCATGCAAAACAATTAATGGAAAAATGTGAAGCTGACGCTAAAAAACGTCGTGCACGTTTAGACAGAATGATGTAATCAAGAGACCGAAAGGTCTCTTTTTTGTTTATTGCTTATTAAAGCTTTATTAACACTATAAAAATTACAGTAAAAAGAAAAGCGCCCCTGTTAAACTGAGTTAAGAGGAGCGCAATAACAGATGAAAAATCGGATGTGTATTTAATCAGGAGTGATATATTTTTAGAAATGAATAGTAAGTATTCTGTTATACCAAATAGATAGACCTATCGAATAAAGGCAGGTCTTTTGTGTATGAAAAAACACAACATAATAACGATTATGTTGTGAAACTTTATTTGTATTATACTGTTTTTATCGTTTATTTTCAATATATTCCGCATTTTAACAATATTTTTCTTTGGAAATATCGGAGAATTAGAAAAACAAGTAAATAATCTTCATGAATTTCTCGTATTATACCACATAATCGTTATTATGTTATTATTTTTCTTAAAATACTAGAAAGAATAGGGGAGAATATAAGGAATGAAAAAGAAAATCACTTTCGTATTTATGGGATTGGTGTTATTGTTAAGCCTCGTTATCTTACCAAAGCAAAATCCAGTACAGGCGGTAAATGTAGGAGAAGAAAAAAGCAGTCCTGCTGCCAGCAATGATGCGTATTGGGACGGTGTTACAAAGGATGTCAGCTGGTATAATGTTTATTCAGCGGAATTCACTTTACATACAGCGGCGCAGTTTGCCGGGCTGATGCAGTTGGTCAATACCAATGCTTACAGTTTTTTGTCCATTAATACCGGTGAAAGACAGGTGGTTAAGTTAGAGCAGGATTTGTATCTAAATTCGGATGAATTACCGACTCAAAACGTATGGACACCAGTCGGGATGGGCAATATGATTGGATTTGAAGGAATTTTAGACGGTCAGGGACATACTATTCATAATTTATATCTTAATGATGCTAATCCATATGTGGAATATCAAGGGTTAATTGGTTGGTTAAATAAAGAGGGAGAAGTTCGTAATCTGACAGTCAATGGAACGGTAGTTTCAGGAGGAAATGTAAGTCGTGCCATTTTAGTCGGATATAACAGGGGGGCAGTTAAAAACTGTACGGTCAAGGGATCCCTTGTCAATACTACGGCAAAATCCACTACTGCAGGGGTGGTGGGGTATAATGAGGGAACGATTGAATCTTGTATTAATTATGCCTCAGTGACCTCTAATGGACAGATGTTAGGTGGGATTGCTGGATATACAAAAGAAAATACAACGATTTTAAATTGTGATAATTATGGAGCGATTGAAGGAGGGGCCAATTATTTCGGAGGTGTGATCGGAGACAGCACAGGAACTTCTTTAAAAAACTGCAATAATTATGGAACTGTATCCGGAACGGGAAATTATGCAGGAGGGATTGTAGGGTATGCTACATCAGGACTTACGATTTCTAATTGTACAAATGCAAATGACATCAAGGTAAATGGCTTTTATATCGGCGGAATAGCCGGAACTTCCTTAACAAATGTGGTTATCACAGACTGTATAAACGAGAATACTATCGATGGAAAGAAATATGTCGCCGGAGTATCAGGCTATACGAAAGGATCCCTTCAAAATTGTGTGAACTCAGGTCTTATTATTGGAACGGATCAATCTGTTGGGGGAATTGCGGGATATGCCACAGGGGCTATCACTCTTTCTAATTGTCACAATAAAAATGAAGTAAACTCAAGTAATTCTTATGTTGGAGGGATTGTTGGGACATCTTCGGATAATGTGGTGGTTTCGGATTGTACAAATGGTGGCTTAATTATTGGCGATAGTTATGTGGCAGGAATTGTAGGGTATTCTAAGGGCATGATTCAAAATTGTTTCAATTTTGGGACTGTTGATGCATTCAACCAATCGGTCGGGGGTATTTCTGGCTATTCTTTTGGAGCCATTACTCAATGTCAAAACGAAGGAATGATCGGTGGCAGCTTGTTTGTTGGTGGTATTGCCGGAGTCAGTGGCAAAAACAGCCGGGTAGATCAATGTACGAACAAAGGAAATATTACTGGTGAACGTTCGATTGGCGGAATCGTTGGAACTCAGTCCGAGAATGCGTTTTTAACCAATAGTAAAAATCTAGGAAATGTTGATGGAAAAAAGACACTTGGCGGTATCGTTGGGGCTCAAAGCGGAATGGTGAGCCAATGTCATAACGAAGGACAGATCAGTGGCAGTGAACAGATATTCGGTGGTATCAGTGGATCTACAATGGAGACAGCACGGATTGAAAAATCAGATAACAGCGGACGGATTATTGGAAGAAGCAACAATGGCGGATTAGTAGGATCTAACCGAGGAACCATCATACAAAGCTATAATACGGGAATCGTTAATGGAAATATGACATTTGGAGGTATTGCCGCTTGGAACTACGGAACGATTCAAAGCTGTTATCATATTGGAACTTTGGTGAGTGATGGATTAAAAGAGGATATCAGAGCGGGCGGAATCGCAGGGATCAATTTATCAGAAATCAGAGATTGTTATGTAAGCGGACGTTTTGAAATGGAAAATGCGTTGGGAAATGGACAGGTTGGCGGTATTGTCGGAAATACAACGTATCAATTTTTAGGAGCTGATGATGGCAGTGGTACTGCCTATACATCGAAAGAAGAATACTGCTATTATAATCAAGATTTAATTCAAAAAGAACCGCAGACAGCAGTTGGTGCATTATATTCAGATATGAATACCATCACTCCTGTAGAGGATCAGCCTTTTGTCAAAGGATTGCGTACAAGACAGATGGCTGGTGGAGATGCCTTGAATCATATGACCTTCTCTGATCCTTCTATTTGGTCCATCTATCAAGGTGAAGACAGCAATAAATTTTATTTTCCGCAATTTGGGTATTTAACCCCATCTTTATCTGATGATTTTCCTAGTCAGACATATCATCATCTGACGTATAAGCAAGGGAATGATTATCATATCTTCATTATCGAGGAATCGGACATAGAGGGACTGATTATTGAAGGAAATCACTGCCAATTTAAAGTCACTCCGAAAAATGGCTATATTCAAGATAATCTTACAGTCAAAGTGAATGGTACAGTTTATCAAGGAGAGGGTGAAAAAAGAGATCTTTATACACTTTACAATGTTCAAAACGATCTCAATATAGAAGTTTTAGTCAATCCATTAATACCAACAGTAACTTTTCCGACTTCAATAGAGCTGGAATGGGGAAAAACATTGGCACAGGGACAGTTGTCAGGGAATGTTGGGGACGGCTATTTTGTCTTTGCTGATCCTAACTTTGTTCCAACCGCTTCGGGATATTTTAAAATGCTGTTCATTCCTAAAAATACAACTATTTATGAACAAGTTGAAGCGAATGTTTATGTCACCGTTTCACAGCAACCAGATACAGGAAATAAACCGGAAGAGGAAAAACCAAACGAAAATGAACCAAGTGAGTCGCTTCCTCCGGAAAAAGTACCTGAGCAAAATGCGGATCAGTCAGTATCACAAGATCCTATAGAAAAATCAGATGAACAGGTGAATACTGCGGATCCAACTCCATTATTATCATTAGCAGCATGGCTGACATGTAGTTTACTAGGACTCATTTTAATCAGGGAAAAGAAAATAAGAACCGTGAAATAACGGTTCTTTTCATTAACGAAGTAAATACCACGTGCTATGCGCGTGGTAAGATTTTAGCTTTAGCGTTGTGAAAAAACCTCCAATGATATAATAGTATTTGGCCTGGCAGCTAAATATTAAAATACAGAGGAGGGAGTCTAATGAAAGACACAAACAGTTTATCACATACATCATATAGATGTAAATATCACATTGTTATAGTACCAAAATATAGAAGGATAATTATATATAATAAATTGAAGAGAGATATTGTACAAATATTGACACTCTTAATCAATAGGAAACCCGATGTTAAATTAATAGAGGGAGAAGCATGTCCAGATCATATACATATGCTTTTAGAAATACCACCGAAATATGCAGTATCGGATTTTATGGGATATTTAAAAAGCAAATCAACATTAATGATATTTGATCGACATGCAAATTTAAAGTATAAGTATGGAAGTCGACATTTTTGGGCGAAAGGCTATTTCTGTGATACAGTAGGAAAGAACGAGAAAGTAATAAGAGAATATATCCAAACACAATTGCAGGAAGATAAAGTATATGATCAAATGAGTATGAAAGAATTTATAGACCCGTTTACGGGTGAGCCGGTAAAAAGGGGCAAAAAAGAAAAGCCCTTTAAGGGCTAGCCAGTAAAGGCGTTGCGGCTGTCAGGCTTCAATATATGAAATATAGCGCAACAGAATGCCCTTATAGGGCGCGAGCATACCACGTCTTTTAGGCGTGGTTATGATTATGGAATAAGATGGAATAAACGAGCTGTTGTCGCAATCACAAAACAGATGACAAAACCAAAAGCAGTTGGCAGTAAAAAAGAACAAATTGTCCACTTTAGGCTTTGAGTTTCCTTCTTAATGGTTAAGCATGTTGTTGAACATGGCCAATGCAGTAAACAAAACACAATCGTACATAAGGCGGTTACCCATGTCCAGCCATTATTTAAAAGAAGTGTGTATAATTGAGGATTGCTTAGTTCGATCAGACTGCTGGTAGACATATAGGTCATGATAATGATGGGAACAACAATTTCATTGGCTGGGAAACCAAGAATAAAAGCAAATAAGATTACTCCATCTAACCCGATTAAATGTCCTAAGGGATCAAGAAAATGAGCACAGTGCATCAATACGCTTAACCCATTTACCTGAATATTGGCTAATAGCCAAATGATGAGTCCGGCAGGAGCTGCGACAGCGATGGCACGTGCTAAAACAAAGAGGGTACGGTCTAACAGGGAACGAACAATCACCTTTCCAATCTGTGGTTTGCGGTAAGGCGGCAGTTCAAGAATAAAAGATGAAGGCACGCCTTTTAATAAAGTAGAAGAAAGCAGACGGGAAGAAACAAACGTTAAAAGAACCCCTAGCAAAATGACACCTGTCAGCAATAAGGCAGCATAGATCGTTCCCATAAATCCACTTTGACTGCCGATAAAAAACATCGAGATCAAAGCAATCAGGGTAGGAAAGCGGCCATTGCAGGGAATAAAATTATTGGTAATAATCGCAATCAGCTGTTCTCTGGGAGAATCAATGATGCGGCATCCGGTGACACCGGCAGCATTGCAGCCCAATCCCATGCACATGGTCAAGGCTTGTTTCCCACAGGTTTTAGCCTTTTTGAAATAATGATCTAGGTTAAAGGCAATTCTAGGCAGATAGCCAAGATCTTCTAATAAAGTAAACATCGGAAAAAAGATTGCCATTGGCGGAAGCATGACGGCTACAACCCAAGCCAATACACGATACATGCCATGAATGAGCATGTCAATTAATATGGTGGGAATATGCAGACTGTTCATAAAAAGAGCGAGCTGATCTTCCAAGGCAAACAGTGTATTTGATAAAAGCTGGGATGGATAATTAGCTAAGGAAATAGTAATCCAGAAAATGACGCAAAGGAGCAAAAGCATAATAGGAATGCCTGTTACTCGATTGGTCAGCCATTTATCAATCTTTCGTTCTTTATGGGGCTCCTGAGAGGCGGTGACGACCTGACTGGCAATCGTTTCTGCCTTTTTAACGATAGTATGAATAATTTGGTCTTCTAAAGCTTCCGTCTTTAGTGAATCTCGAATCTTCTTTTGTGCCTCAAAAATAACGTCGCAGTTATCGAGGGTTTTGATGTATGCATTGAGACGTTCGTTAGACGGACTGTCTAATAAGCGCAATGCTTGATAGCGAGAAGATGGAAGAGTATCAGAAGGCAGAAGTGCCTGCAGTGTTAAAAGATGCTGTTCAATGTTTTCATCATACACAATAGATAACGGTGAAAAAGGATAATCGTCAATCGTTTCTATGGTGCTTAAGAGATGATCAATCGTATGGGGATCACGAGCAGCCGCACCCACAACCGGAACCCCTAAAAGCTGTTCCAGCTTAATTAGATTGATCTTAATCTTTTTCTTTTTAGCTTCATCCATTAAATTGACACAGACGATGACGTGATCTGTAATCTCTATTGTCTGCAAGACTAAGTTTAGATTTCTTTCCAGACAGGTTGCATCACAAACGACGATTGTCGCTTTATTGTTTTCGTAACAGATAAAGTCACGGGCAATTTCTTCTTCAGCAGAATGTGCAAAAAGGGAGTAGGTTCCAGGTAAATCCACTAACGTATAGGATTGATCATGGATCGAGAAACTCCCTTCTGCTTTAGCGACTGTCTTGCCAGTCCAGTTGCCGGTATGCTGGTTTAATCCGGTTAAAGCATTAAAGATTGTGCTTTTGCCTACATTAGGATTCCCGGCTAAAGCAAGTATCGGTATTTCTTTCAAATCTATCGACCTCATTTATTATAATTTTTTGAGCATCCTCATTGCGCAATGCGATAACAGCACCACGGATATCATAAGCGATAGGATCGCCCGCAGGACTTTTCAAAATACATTCTATTTTAGTGCCGATGATTAGGCCGATGTCTTGTAAACGTCGACGCATGCTGCCACTCGTATTAATGTTTTTTACATAACCAATCTGTCCTTCTTCTAACGTATTCATTTTTATCATATTTTATGACTCCTTCTTCTCTTTGCCATTCTATTCTATGACTTATCTTATAAAATGGTTATCCAATCAGCCTAAAAAGTATCAGTAAACAACTAGAATAGTGTTTGTAAAAGGGGAGAAATTATAGTATCATTATGACCATAGACAGCAAAGTGAAATCTTTATAAGCTGTATTTTGTTTTAATGGGAAATGTAGTATAATACAGATAGGTGATAAAATGAAAATAAAGTTATACTTTGAAAATGAAAATGCCATTGCCAAGTCAGGAATCGGAAGAGCAATGAAGCATCAGGAAGAAGCATTGCGTTTAAATAATATTGAATATACAAAAGACAGCTCCTCAAAAGATTATGATATCCTGCATATCAATACCGTTTGGTATAACAGCTGGCGACAGGCAAGAAAAGCGAAGCGCTTAAAAAAGAAAATCGTGTTTCATGCGCATTCCACAGAAGAAGATTTTAAAAACTCATTTATGTTTAGTAATCTGCTTGCCCCTCTATATAAAAAATGGCTGATTCATATGTATAACTTTGGTGATGTCATTGTAACTCCGACACCATATTCAAAAAGGGTATTGGAAAGTTACCATATTCAAAGAGAGATTTATCCAATTTCTAACGGGATCAATTTAAACAACTTTAAAAAGGATGCTGCGAAAGAAAAAGTATTCAGAGAATATTTTCAGCTTGCCCCACAACAGAAAGTGATAATCTGTGTCGGGTGGTTTTTTGAAAGAAAAGGGTTTGATACTTTTTGTGAAGTAGCAGAACAGTTGCCGGAATACACATTTATTTGGTTTGGTGATAAACTTATGTCGGCGCCTACCAACAACATTCGAAAGCTGATGATGAATCCGCCTAAAAATGTCATTCTTCCGGGTTATATCAGCGGGGATGTCATCAAAGGAGCTTATTCTAATGCGGATGTGTTCTTTTTCCCAAGCCGAGAAGAAACAGAAGGGATCGTTGTATTGGAGGCTTTAGCGAGTGAGACGAATGTGCTTGTTCGTGATATTCCGGTTTTTGACGGCTGGCTAGTCGATAAAGAAAATTGTTATATGGGAAAAAATAATGAACAATTTATTACATTGATCAGACAGATTATCAACAAAGAAGTACCGGAATTAAAAGAAGCGGGGTATGAAGTGGCACGTAAGAGAAGCTTGCAGTATATTGGGGAAGATTTGAGAAAGGTATACGAGAGTGTACTGAAGAGGTAACCTTATGAAAGCGATAATAAAAAAATATGTCATGAACTTTGTCTGGATATTCTTATTTGCTTTTGTGGCGCTTTATTTTTCTTTAAAGGGTGAATTTCATCTTATTATGGATACCATTAGAAACGCAAAAGTAAATTGGATTATCGTAGCCTTTATTTTTATGGTGGTCTACAATTTATTAGAGGGGTATGCCTTATCGATATTTGGGAAACTTTATAATAAGGCGTATTCTTTTAGACAAGGCATTGTCAATTCTTTTTGTGCAACATTTTTTAATGGGATTACACCATTTCAAAGCGGAGGACAATTTGCTCAGGTGTATGTTTTCAACAAACAGGGGATTCAGCCATCGTATTCGGCTAGTATTCTTTTGATGAACTTTATAGTCTATCAATCAATAGTAGTGCTTTATACACTGGTCATTGTACTGTTTAAATATTCTTACTACAGTAAGAATTTTTCAGAGTTTTTCTCTTTGGCACTGATTGGATTTGCGATTAATTTTGTGGTTATTGTAGGGTTGTTTGTCGGAGCAAAATCTCGTACCTTACAAAGTTTCTTTGTCAATGTCGTCTTACGCATTGGAGCAAAAGTAAAAATCGTAAAAGATTATGAAACAACAGCGATGAAAGTGGAACGCCATTTGGAAGACTTTCGCAATGAACTGAAAGTTCTGCAGAAAAATAAAAATATATTAATTACCGTATCGATCATCAATGTTTTAAAATTAACTGTGTTGTATATCGTGCCTTACTTTTGTGCCAAAGCACTAAGTTTAGATATTGCTCAGCTGCATGTCAGTGAGTTTATCGGAATTACGGCATTTATTTATATGATCACTTCTTTTATCCCTATTCCGGGAGCTTCCGGAGGAAGTGAAGGAACATTCGTTATTATGTTCGGATTTTTACTAGGAGGCGTTGGAGCTAAAAGCAGTATGATCGTTTGGCGTTTTGTAACGTATTACTTAATGCTGATTCTAGGGGCATTAGTCTTTGCTTTAGATCCGCAAATCAATCGAAAGGAATAGAAATTATGAAGATTGGAATTTTTACAGATACATATTTACCGGATATCAATGGAGTTGCGACATCTTCTCACATCTTACGTCATGCGTTGGAAAAGCATGGGCATGAAGTATTGATTGTGACTTCTGAACTTCCAGATGACAGTGACTATAAAGATGAAGAGAATGTACTGCGACTGCCGGGGATTGAAATGAAGAAAATATATGGCTACCGCATTTCAAATATCTTTTCTTTCAAGGGAATGAAAGAAATTACGAATCAAGGATTGGACGTTATTCATATTCAGACAGAGTTTGGTATTGGCATATTTGGAAAGATTGCTGCGCAAATCCTAAACCTGCCAGTGGTTTATACGTACCATACGATGTATGAGGACTATACGCATTATGTTGCCGGAGGACTGACACCGCTGAATACGATTGTGAAAAAGTCAATTGAAAATATCAGCCGTATTTATGGCGATAATTGTACAGAACTGATCGTTCCTTCGGAAAAAACAAAAGAAGCGCTGATCAGCTATGGCTTAGAAAAAGATGCTCATATCATTCCGACTGGATTGATCTTGGATGCGTTTGATGAAAAAAATATCGATCAGGAAAAAGTAGCGGCAATTCGTGAACAGTATCAGATTAAGGATGAATTTGTTGTGACCTTTTTAGGGCGCTTAGCTCCTGAAAAAAGCGTAGAACTCATTCTTGAAGCCGGAGCATTATTAAAGCAGGATGGAGTACATTTTAAAATGATGATTGTCGGAAAAGGACCATCATTAGATGATCTGAAGGAAGAAGCACGTCGTTTAAAAATTGACGATGTAGTGATTTTTACCGGACCGGTGACAAGCGATCAGGTGCCTAACTACTATCATGCTTCTGATCTGTTTGTATCAGCATCAATTACAGAGACACAGGGCTTGACTTTCATAGAAGCGCAGGCATCCGGTTTAGTGGTGTTGGCACGTCATGATAAGAATTTAGAAAGTGTGATTGTAGATGGAAAGAACGGTTTCTATTTTACCGATGCGAAAGATTTAGCGGAAAAAATTAAGATGGTGCAAATGATGGATACGGCAGATATTCGTCATCAAGCTTATTTAGATGCACAGCAATACAGTGATGATGTATTTTATGAAAAGGTCTATGGTGTTTATCAGTTAGCGATTGAACATAAACACTATAGCTACAAAGTACAGAATTTATTTCCTTTAAAAAACAATCGTTATGAATGTGTTTTAAAATCAGATGAAAATGAAATTACTTTTGAACTTCCAGAAAGCATTATTAATAAATATGGCTTATATAAAGGAAAAACCGTTGAGCGTGATGAATTTGACGCTTTAAATGATCATGAGAAGGTGGCGGAAGCTTATCAAAGAGCATTACGTTTTTTGACAGTTAAAGACTATACTAAAAAACAAATTGTCGAAAAATTGAATCGTTTGGAACTTTATGATGATATTCAGATTGATATGACAGTGAATCTTTTGATGGATAAGAATCTGATCAATGATGAAGAGTACACGATTGATTATTTGCAGAGAGCCTCAAAGCTTGGCTTGGGGATCAACAAGGCAATCAGTAATTTGAGAATGAAGGGAATTGAAGATGAGGTAATCGAAAGGAATCGAGAAGCCTATGGTGAAGAGCAGGAATATGAAACAGCTTTGGAAATCGTTGAAAAGGCCTATGCCGCTAATTCACGCAAGTCACGTACAGCGATGATCGATGCGATTGCAGATAAGTTGTACCTGAAAGGGTTCTCGTCAGCTGTTATCAATAAGGTAATGACGACATTTGATTTCTATGCTGATGAGGAACTAGAAGAAGAATTGATATTAAAAGAATTTGATAAAGCATTTAAGCGTTATAGTCAGAAATTTGATGGCAAGCCTTTATATAATAAAATCTATATCTATTTAATGAGAAAAGGATTTGACTATCAATTGATTAAACAAGTAATGAAAGAGAGCGGTTATGAAGATGAGTAAAAAAATCCAGGAAATAAAGGCAGGAGATAATGGAGTCGAATTTGATGCCATTATCACACATGTAGTCAATGGAAAGACGAATAAAGCCCCTTATCTTTCTTTAACATTTCAAGATGCAACAGGATTGCTGGATGCGAAATTATGGGCAGCAACACCGGAACAGATTGCTACTGTAACAGCGGGGAAAGTTGTTCATGTCGTTGGTGATGCGATAAAATATAATGATGATCTGCAGTTAAAGGTCAATAAGCTTCAAATCTTGGATTCGAGTGAAGAAGAACAGGTGAAATATTTAAAAGCAGCGCCGATGGAAAGAGAAGATCTGCTTACAGGGATTGAAGAGTATGTTGCTAAGATTGAAAATAAAAAGCTGAATACGATTGTATCAGCATTGTTTAGTGAACATCAGGATCTTTATGTGATCTTTCCGGCAGCAAGCCGCAACCATCATGAATATGTATCGGGATTAGCATATCATACTTTATCGATGCTTCAGATTGCCGAAACATTATGTCAGCAGTATGAAACACTAAACAAAGACCTGCTGTTTTCCGGAGTGATTATGCATGATTTAGGCAAAGTGTTTGAATTAAGCGGACCGATTGTTCCGGAATATACGATGGAAGGTAAGCTGCTTGGTCATATTTCGATTGCTCAGGCCTTAGTCGAGCATTGTGCAAAAGAAAAGCAGATTGAGGGAGAAGAGGTTGTTTTATTAAAACATATGATCTTATCACATCATGGAAAGATGGAATATGGATCACCGGTACTGCCTTTAGTGAAAGAAGCGGAGATCTTATATTTAATCGATAATATCGATGCCCGTATGAATATGATGGATAAAGCTCTTGAAGGAGTTGAACCGGGAGGCTTCACTAAACGTGTGTTCTCTTTGGAAAACCGCAGTTTTTATAAACCAAAACTATATGAAAAAGATCCGGAACAGTAATCCGGATATTTTACTTTAGTATTTCATTTTTAATGTCTTCTAAATCCCATTGTCCCTGATGATCGGTGAATTTTGGATTAAATCCATCATGCTGATCATATCTGGGGATAATATGGAAATGCAGATGACTGACTGTTTGTCCGGCTGCTTCTTTAGCGTTTGTTAAGATATTTATCCCTTGGGCATTCAGGTTTTTCTTGATCTGATTCGCTAATCTTTTGGCTGCTACAATCATATGTGCCAAAGCCTCATCGTCTGCTTCTAAGACGGAATCATAATGCACTTTACTGATCACTAAAGCGTGACCTCTGGTTGCTTGAGAAAGATCGAGAATCGCCATACAAATATCATCTTCATAAAGAACGGTGCTGTTGATTTGATGATCTTTAATCATACAGAAAATACAATCTGACATAAGTAATCCCTCCTGTTTTATTCTAACATAAAAAGGGCTGAAACAGCCCAATTATTTAAGATAATTTTCATTAATTCCCTTGATGTCTTCAGCTAATCCTTTTTCAAAAACTTCAAATTGATAAGCTTTTAAATAATGTGCTTCTGCTTCAGAAGTCACATCTGTAATCGCTAATAAGCTTGTGACAATGGCATCTTTGTTTGCCTGACGGTCGGTATCCATAACGTTGATGACGGCATACTTTCCATCCGATAAAGCAACCGGTACACTATACATTCCATCAGTTGTAAAAGAGGTTGACATTTTCGCAATGCTGCTGTCCACTGTACTTGTCGAAGCTTTTGTATAAGTCAGTTTTTTATCCGGTACACTGCCAGTTGCCTCGTTGGCAGCATCTTCAAAAGTCATTTCACCGTTATCAATTTTACTGATATAGCTGATCGCATCGGATTCATTGTCTACACTGAAATAACGAATATAAGCATAACCGTATTTTTCAGCTAAAGTATCAAAGTTTTCTTCGATATACTTTTGTATCATCAATGTTTGTTTAACACTTGGTTCGATCATTTCTGCTTTGTAGCTGTCTATTGAATCAAAACCATTTGATTTAACGTATTCTAACAGCTTATCTTCTCCGCCGAGCATATCAGTATAAGATTTGATCGTTTCATTTACTTTATTATTGATCGCCTCTGTATCTGTGACTTCAATATTTGCCGCTATCAGTAATGCCTCATTTACAACTTTGTTGGCACCATAAGTAGAAAGCAGGCTTTCATAAATTTTTTGTTTTGTGAGTTCAATTCCGTTTTCCGTTTTAACAGCAATGTTATCGCCACCTGTCACTTTTGAAGTGATTGTGGTTTTATTAGAGGTGCACCCGCTAAGAAGTAACGCCACTGCTGCAATTATCATTGTTTTTTTCATATCATTACCCCTGTCTTGATGTTTCTCTTTGTTCTAACGCACTTTTTACGTAATCAGTGACTGCTTTTTCGATGGTTTCATCTCCATATTGAACATTATATGAATTGAAAACAATATACTCTAAGTATTGATCATAGAATGTATCAGATGACCAGTCTTTTAATGCAGAATCACTTGCAGACAGCTGTTCTTTAATAGTTTCTTTATCGGTGCTGTCAATCTTAATAATATGGTACCCATATTCACTTTTTACCGGTTCGCTGACTTCGCCTTCGTTCATTTCCAGCATCTTTGTTTTGAATGCTTCAACAAAGTTTGTTTTATTATCACATACTCCTAAGCTTCCGCCGTTTGCTGCAGAACCATCATCTGAATATTCCTTTGCTGTTTCTTCAAATGATTTTCCTAAAGCCAGCAAGTCTTGAACTTCTTTCAATTTTGCCGCTTCTTCTTCAGTTGGATTGTTAGGATCTGTCATCTTTACTAAGATATGGCTTACAATTCTTGGAGAAGTTAAATTATAATAATCTTCAAAGATTTCATCGAAATGAGATTCGATATACTGATTCATAAATTCTGAATATTGAAGATAGGTCATATAGGCATCTTTATATTCATCAAGATCACTATATCCCATATTTTTAAGTTGTGTTTTTAATGTATCTTCCTTACCGGAATAATTTTGCTTAATCGAACTGATCATGACATCGGCTTCTGTTTTCATATCTTCTGTAGCCGGACATTCCTTTTTCACAATTTCCTGCAAGATAACCTGATAAAGCGTTTGCGCTCCTGAGGCTGAAGAAATGATGCCATCATAAATATCATCAGCGAATATATATTCACCGTTTACTGAAGCCAGTGCTGATTTCCCATCAACTGTTTTGCCGGTTGTGCTTGAACACCCGCTCAATACTAGCATGAAAGCGATCGCTAACGCAGCTATTTTGTTTCGTTTCATATGATCCTCCTTAAATTTAACAGTCTTATTATAAACTTTTTATATATTTTTTTCAATAAAATAGGCGAAAACACATGAGGATTATGCATTTTCCCATAATATATACTAAGAGTGTGAGGTGAGATTGATGGAAGAATGTCGAGGAAGAAAAAATCCATTTGTTTTGGTCATTGTTTTGTTCATCCTTTTGATTATCATTGGCTGCGTATGTAACACTTGAAGGGAGGGGAAAATATGTTAGCTCATGAAAACTCTTTTTGCTTGATCTTAGTCTTATTTATCCTATTAGTTATCATCTGTGGTATCTTTTAATAGGAAGAAAAAGCAAACAAAAAAGAAAAAATCAGTATAAATAATACCTCATAGCGATCAAGCTGTGGGGTGTTTTTTATTTGTTGGCACCCTGATATTCTCTAAATGTTTTTTATAATAATGAGTACAGAACAGTAAGGAGAGAATGATGAGATCAGATAAACTGTTAGCACAGATGCGACTTTGTGTTCATTATTTGCATCATCGCAATGAAGACTAGGAAAGAATATAGATGATCTTGAGTGAGAAAGAATGTATGTGGTCAATTGTAAATCGTATCTATATTATTTTAAAAGCAGAAAAGAGAACTGATCATCAGTTCCCTTTTTGTTAATCATAGTAATTTTCTTCCTGATAGCTGTTTTGCTCACGATAAGTCTGAATAGAAATCTTAAAGATTACTAAGAGCGGCATCGCAATCACAACCCCGATCGGACCAAATAACGTCGAACCGGTTAAGATACCAAACAATACCCAGATCGATTTGATCTCGATCTTTTTAGAATAAATCTTGGGGGTAATATAATAAGCATCCAAATTAGATAAAATAAAGATCATCAAAAGAAGCAGTAAGACTTTTGTTGTTCCTAATCCTAAAGTGGTAATAAATCCAAAAGTATTGGCGAGGATCGGTCCGATATAAGGGAAGATCCCACTGACTCCTGAAAGCAAGCCCAAGGTAAACCAGTTAGGATGTCCGAGAATCAAATACATCCCACCATATAAAACTCCTTGAATACAAGAAAGAATTAAAAATGCTTTAATATAGTCTATTAGTCCCACGTCAATTTTTTTAAGATAAATCGGCAGTTTTGGGGAAATAAAGTGAGATACTTTTTTGATGCGTTTGCGTACATTGCTGTAATCTGCTAAGAAGTAAATACTTAAAACAATATAGATAATCACATTTCCTAAAATTGTCAGGGCTTGTCCGACCATACTCAATGATGTATTTAAGATACTGTCCGGGCGAATCACTTCATTGATCTTAGCGATCAAATAGCCGCTGTAACTGGAAATATCGATGTTGAATGAATTCATCAGAATCTTTTCTAATTCCTGAATACCGTTAGTGAAGGTAGTTGTTAATTCCATGATGTTTTTATAAAGCAATGGAAGCAAGGTACCGATCATGGCAACCAAAAACAACAGAATTAAAATGATGGTAATGCCGATGGCATAGTTGCGCTTGATGCGATGCTTTTCTAAATAACTGACAAAGGGCGAGAATACATAAGCGATTGTAAATCCAACAAAGAAAGGCTCAATGATTTTTAATACCATACGGACCCAGCTCATCCATACTGCTTGAGTTGCGTATAAAATATAAATAATGATTGAGAGTCCTAAAATGTTTAGGATCGTGAACATAAAGCGCCGGCTGCTGATTTGTTGTATGAGTTTCTTCAAGTATTCCATATTAGCCCTCCTACTCATTATAAATATAACACATTTCATCGTATTTATAAGTGCTTTTCTAAATAATAAAAAATAATATTTGTGAAATTTGTTGGAATTGCTGTTTTTGATAATAAAAGCGTTTATTTATGTCATATATAAGGTGCGTTACGCTTGAAAAATAATACGTAAAAAGGTATCCTAATAGTGCTTAAATCAGTTGATTTAAGTAGATTTTTATTAAATTTATAAGAGGAATGATAGGAATTAAATCGATAATTGAAAAAATATCACATATTCTCTTAAAAATATAATCATATTCATTGTTTTTATCTTGTTTTTCTACTAAAATAACTTAGAAAGGGGCGATACAATGTCGACTTTAAAAATAAAAGATTTACATGTAAGTATTGGTGAAAAAGAAATATTAAAGGGGATTGATTTAGAAGTCAACACTGGAGAAATTCATGCCATCATGGGACCTAACGGTAACGGAAAATCAACGTTATTATCAGCGATCATGGGACATCCTAAATATGAAGTCACTCAAGGGAGTATCACATTAGACGGGGAAGATGTATTAAGCATGTCAGTAGATGAACGTGCACGTGCCGGTCTTTTTTTAGGGATGCAGTATCCTCAGGAAATTCCCGGAGTTACAAATTCGGATTTTCTTAAATCAGCGATCAACTCACGTTTAGAAAAACCTATCTCATTATTTAAATTTATTCGTACCTTAGACAAAGGCATTGAAGAATTGGAAATGGATCCAAATCTTGCACATCGTTATTTAAATGAAGGGTTTTCTGGGGGAGAAAAGAAACGCAATGAAATATTACAAATGAAACTGTTAAAGCCTAAGTTTGCTTTATTGGACGAAATCGATTCAGGGTTGGATGTCGATGCACTTCGTGTCGTATCAGAAGCGATCAATTCAATGCGCAGCGATGATTTTGGGTGTGTGATGGTTTCTCATTATGAACGTTTATTTGAATTAGTTAAACCTACCCATGTCCATGTATTGGTAGCTGGAAAGATCGTTTTAGACGGTGGCTATGAAGTGATCGGAAAAATTGATCAGGAAGGTTACGATTGGGTTAAAGAATTAGGGATTGAAATGGAAGTAGAAGAAGCAAGACGTCCGATCATTTTGGAAAACTGCGGAAAGAAAGCATAGGGAGAATGTATGGAACAAGGAGTTAAATTGGAATATTCTATTTCAATCAAAGACGATCAGATTCATTCTCAGGATTTACCGACAGGAGTTAAAATCGATCAGACAACAATTATTTTCGAATCAAGCGAACCAATCTCAATGAATTTGAATATTGAGATTGAAAAACAGGATGTTGAAGTTCGCTATATTTTAAATCCGGGAGTTTCGGTAGAACTCATTGAAACCCGCTCAGGTGGTCATGGACATCACTTAAAGCGTCAGATTCAAGTAAAAGAAAATGCCCATTTAGCGATGCTGACATTGGACGAAAGCGACAGCAGCATCAAGGTCAGTGATGAGGTAGAAATTGACCGATTCGCTAACGTGGAGAGTGCTTATGCCGAATTATCATTGAGCGATGTGACGGGTAAATATGCTTATCATCTCATCGGTGAAGAAGCAAGCGCGAAAATTAAGATGGCTGCTCTTTCTAGCGAACAGTATAAAAAATCTTATGAAGTCTCTTTATTACATAGTGCAAAAGTGACTTATGGGGAAATGAATAATTATGGGGTAGTAAAAGATCAAGGGCATCTTTTCTTCGATGGTATTGGACATATCGAAAAAGGCTACAGTCAGTCGGCAACACATCAGACCAGCCGAATTATGGTTTTTGATAAGGAGTGTGTAGCCAAAGCGAATCCTTATTTATTTATTGATGAATATGATGTTAAAGCGAGTCATGCGGCTGGTGTAGGGCGCATGGATGAGGAACATCTATTCTATTTGCAGTCAAGAGGAATGACTAAAAATGATGCAATGCGTTTGATTACCTATGGATATTTGATTCCGGTAGTGGATGTTATTGATAATGAAACAGTAAAACAGGCGTTTAATGAAACACTTGAAAAAAGAATGGGTGATTAGATGTTTGATGTATACAAAATAAGAAAAGACTTTCCGATGCTGAATGGAAAGACTATGCAGGGGAAGCCGCTAATCTATTTAGACAGCGGAGCTACGGCATTAAAACCTAAGAAAGTCATTGATGCAGTATGTGAGTATCTTTCCGATTATTCAGGAAACTGTCATCGTGGGGATTATGATTTAAGCTATGAGGTAGATGTTGCTTTTGAAGGGGCAAGAAAAAAGATTGCGAATTTTATCAATGCCGAGGATCAAAATGAAATTGTCTTTACCTCAGGAGCATCGGAATCTTTAAATCTAGTAGCGTTTGGGTATGTTTATCCTCGCATCAAAAAAGATGAAGAGATTTTAGTGACTGTGGCAGAACATGCTTCTAATCTTTTACCATGGTTTGAGATTGAAAAAGCAACGGGAGCTAAAGTAAAATATATTGAATTGAACGAAGAGGGGAAAATCACACTTGAAAACGTGGAAAAAGCAATTACTCCGATGACGCGTATCATTTCGATTGCTCAGATTACCAATGTATTGGGGTTTGAAGCACCGGTTAAAGAAATTACTGCGTTGGCTCATACTAAAGGAATTAAAGTCGTTGTCGATGGCGCTCAAAGTGTTCCGCATATGCCAGTAGATGTCACAGATTTGGATGTTGACTTCTTGGCTTTTTCCGGGCATAAAATGTGTGGCCCAACAGGAATAGGCGTTCTTTATGGAAAATACGATCTATTACAGAAAACCAATCCGATTCGTTTTGGGGGCGGTTCAAATGCCCGTTTTAACAGCTGTGGGATTGTCAGCTTAAAGAATGCACCGGCTAAATTTGAAGCGGGTACGCCAAACATTGAAGGGGCGATTGGCTTAGGAGCGGCAGTTGATTATCTGAGTGCGATTGGCATGCGAAATATCCATCAGTATGAATTGGAGCTGCGCCATTATGCGATCGAAAAGCTGTCACAGTTAGATAATTTAGATATCTATAATAAGGATGGGGCAGGACCGATTGCCTTTAATATAAAAGGTGTCTTTTCACAAGATGGAGCCTCTTTGCTTAACAGCAAAGGCATTGCAGTTCGTTCCGGACAGCATTGTGCCAAGATTTTAGATGAATACTTAAAGGTAAGTCAGACACTGCGTGTTTCTCTTTATTTCTATAATACGAAAGAGGAGATCGATCAATTGGTAGAAGCCTGCAAGAAAGGGGATGACTTCTTAGATGCGTTCTTTAGATGATCCAATGCTGCTTAGAGAAATTATCATGGACCATTACGAATATCCACGTAACCATGAATTGACTGATGAAGCAGGATATAAAAGAGTGAATATGGATAGTGAAACCTGTATCGATAATATCGATGTTCAGGCGAAGATAGAAAATGGAATCATAGAAGATATTCGTTTTGACGGTGAAGCCTGTGCGATTTGCACAGCTTCTACTTCAATCATGAGCGAGCTGTTAGCGGGAAAAAATTTAAAAGATGCCCGTTATATTATTGAACAGTATATGAATATGATTTATGAAAAAGATTATGATGAAGAGGTTTTAGAGGAAGCAATTGCTTTCAAAAATACACATAAACAAGCCAACCGTATTAAATGTGCAACATTAGGATGGAATGGGCTTATTAAATTGATAGAAGAAAGTGAGGAATAAGCATGGCAATAGAAGATCTTGATATTCCTACAAACAATGCAGAGTATGATTTTAAAGATGAAGATGTTTCGGTTTTTAAAACACCCAAAGGGTTGAATGAAGAGATAGTGAGAGAAATATCTAAAATTAAAAATGAACCTGAATGGATGTTAGAGTATCGCTTAAAGTCATTAAAATGCTTTTTAGAAAAGCCAATGCCAACTTGGGGTGTAGATTTAAGCAAGATGAATTTTGATGAATACATCTATTACAATCGTCCAAGTGACAACTTAACGGATAAATGGGAAGAAGTTCCGGAAACGATTAAGAATACCTTTAATAAATTAGGGATTCCGGAAGCAGAACAGCATTTCTTAGCCGGAGCTTCGGCACAATATGAATCTGAAGTTGTCTATCATAATATGTTAGAGGAAGTCAGAGAAAAAGGTGTTATTTTCTTAGACATTGACAGTGGATTAAGAGAATATCCGGAAATTTTTAAGAAATATTTTGATACTGTCATTCCTTATAGCGATAATAAGTTTTCAGCTCTGAATGGAGCGGTATGGTCAGGCGGATCATTTATCTATGTTCCTCCGGGAGTAACTTTAGAAAAACCGCTGCAGTCTTATTTCAGAATTAATTCTGAAAGAATGGCACAGTTTGAAAGAACACTGATTATTGTTGATAAAGGATCGGATATTCATTATGTTGAAGGGTGTACAGCGCCGTCTTATTCAAAAGACTCACTGCATGCCGGAGTAGTGGAAATCGTTGTGCTGGAAGGGGCGAAATGCCGCTATACTACGATTCAGAACTGGTCAAAGAATATTTACAACTTAGTAACACAGCGTGCTAAAGTATATAAAAACGGCTCTATGGAATGGGTGGATGGAAACATTGGGTCTTTAGTCACAATGAAATATCCGACATGTATTTTAGCAGGAGAAGGTGCTAAAGGAACATGTATCACGATTGCAGTAGCCGAAGATTGTCAGATTTTGGATTCAGGATCAAAGATGATTCATCTGGCACCGCACACGTCTAGTCAGATTATCTCTAAATCGATTTCGAGAACAGGCGGGAAAGTGAATTATCGTGGCTTGGTGCATCATGGCAAAAATGCTTATGACGCAAAGAGTAAAGTAGAATGCGACACTTTGATTTTAGATGAGCAGTCAACAAGTGATACAGTACCGATCAATGCCATGATGAATAATGATTCGATTATTGAGCATGAAGCAACTGTATCAAAAGTATCAGAAGATCAGTTATTTTATTTGATGAGCCGTGGTTTGACCAAAGCACAGGCAACGGAAATGATTGTCATGGGTTTCATTGAACCGTTCAGCCGTGAATTACCAATGGAATATGCAGTTGAACTTAACCAGTTAATTAAATTGGATATGGAAGGCAGCGTTGGATAAAAAGACAATTCGTCAAGCAATGATCAAACAGCGCTTGACACTTAATGAGGAAGAATATCAGTCATACTCTTTGAAAATTATAGAGTCATTGCTGACTTCTTCTTTTTTTAATAAGGAAAAACCATTGGGAATCTATATGACCATCCGTCATGAAGTTGATACGCTTCATCTAATTTGCAATCTGTTGGAAAGGGGCATTCGTGTAGCCTTGCCTAAAGTAGAGCGGGATGGTATGCGCTTTTATAATATTGATAGTTTGGATCAGCTGATCTTAGGAACTTTTGGAGTTATGGAGCCGCCAAGTGATGATTTAGCGGAAGATCTTTCAACCTTGATTGTTCCTTTAGTTGCTTTTAATGAAAAGAAGGAACGAATCGGCTATGGCAAGGGTTACTATGATCGCTATATTGAACAATATCATCCGCAAACGATTGGGATTGCCTTTGAATTTCAAAAGCAGGAATTTGTCGGGGAAACGCATGATCAGCCACTAGATTATATTATTACTGAAAAACGAATTTATAAGTAAGCGATGGGTGGGATTCCATCGCTTTTTCTTGCTTAATCGGGTAACTTTCTTTATAATGAATGAGAAGAAAGGAAAATTTATGGGAAAAGATAAACAATTAATAAAAAATACCCTCATACTCGCAATTGGGATGGTGTTGCCAAAAATTTTCACTGTTCTTACAATCCCAATTTACAGTTCTTACTTAAATGTTGAAGAGTTTGGTGGGGTAGATTATGTAACGACAATCATTTTAGGATTAGTCGTTCCGGTATTAACTTTACAATTAGAAAATGGTGTCTTCCGCTATTTGATCGATGCGAAGAATGAAGAACAGAAAAAGCGTTATATTTCAACGGGTTATTTTCTTGTCTTGCTTTTATCCTTGATCGCGATGGTTGTCATGTATTTTATTCCGATCAGCGGATTAAATACACCGATGTTGAGAATCGTTCTTTCTGTTTATGTCGGGATTGAAACCCTGATTTTATTTTTTAGGAATGTGGTACGTGGTTTAGGAAAGAATGCTCAATATGCGTTAAACAGTATTATCTCAGTCATTGTCAACTTTATCATGATGGTCATTACGATGATGGTATTAAAAGCAGGAGTCAATGGTTATATGCTTTCTTTGCTGATACCTGATATTGTCGCCTTAGCTTATCTGATTTGGCATGAAAAACTGCATCGATATATTCGTTTGCGTTATTTTGATCAGGAGTATCTTGGAAAACTGCTGCGCTATTCTTTGCCGCTGATTCCGAATGCGATCTCTTGGTTTGTGATTAATTTTTCCGATAAGGTCATTATTATAGCGATATTAGGTCAAGCTGCGCAGGGAATCTATGCAACAGCATATAAAATACCGAATATGTTTAATATGTTTTATCAGGCATTTAACTTGGCATGGACAGAGTCTGCTTCAAGAAATGCCAATAAAAACGGATTAGAAAAATACTATTCGCGGATGTTCGCTCAGCTCTTTAAGCTGCTGTCAGGAGGACTTCTGCTTTTGATTGCTTTTTCTCCGTTTGTGTTTAAGGTGTTAGTAAGAGGTGCTTCTTATTTTGAAGCGATCAACTATATGCCATTGCTAATCGTTTCTACTTACTTATCTTGCATAGCGGCTTTCTATGGCAGTGTCTATGTTGTATGTAAGGAATCGAAAAAAGCGGGGGTTACCTCTTTTATTGCGGCAGTTGTCAATCTAGTTGTCCATTTTGCTTTAATTACTTGGCTGGGGCTTCATGCTGCGGTTATTTCTACGTTTGTATCATTCTTAGTACTGACATTGTATCGTGCTTACGACATCAATAAGCATTACTATAAAATCAAATATAATTATCGCCTGATCGTTTTGGTGATGATTATAACGATTTTGCTGGTGTGTTTATATTATGTAGATAATCTTTATGTCATGCTTTTAAGCATGCTGCTGTCTGTTGTGGTGGCATGGTTTATCAATCAGAAATTAATTAATCAAATTTTAAGAAAACTAATACATCGATAAATTGTATTAGTTTTTTATTTTACATCATATACTTTAAAGGGAGGTCATATGAAAATAAAATTACTGATTGTTGTTATTATTATCAGTTTATTTGGCTATTATCTCTATGGGCAATACCTGCAAATGATACCTAAAGCAAAAGACTACGGAAAAATGGAAGTTGAGAAATTTGTCAATGTCGTCGTTAATCATGCTACTTTAAGTTATAAAGATGTTGATGAGGAAGGATTAATTATTGTTGGACGTAATGAATCGGGAGATATTAGCAGTGTTGATTTTAACTTGGCAGGGGTAAATGAGATTGCCAATGAACTTGTTTATCATATTGAAACTGATTTAAATTATATTATGCGTGGCACTTATGAGGATGATGGAGAGGATACATACAGCAGGATCATTAAAGAAGTAAGCGATAATAAAGGGATAGTTTCTTATATTCCGGTAGCAAGCTTAATGGATGTTCCGATTCTTTCTTATCTCAATGTCAAAGTGCCATTAAAATATGAAATGATCTCTAATGTAAAATCAGAAGTGAAAACGGATGTGAAAAACTATGGAATCAACCATGTTGTAGTGAAGATCGTCATTGAAATCAGTGTCCAGCAAAATGTGATATCTCCTTTTTTTAGTGAACCATGTATTTTTACTTATCAGTATCCTCTGGTGGTAAAACTGGTCAATGGATTGGTTCCGGGTTATTACAGTGTTTATCAAAATCCCAATCAGAATCAGGGGCAATACCAAAATAATATTTTGAATTAGGAGGACTATGAAAAATTTAATCTATGACTTTTATGGAATCTATGTAGAATATATTAATGGAAATTATTTTGAATATGAAAATATGCATTATTTCTGCTTGGAATGCAAGCTAGAGGAAGCGGCTTTTATTAAGCAGTATCAAGTGTATGAACAAAGTTTTTTAAATACCGGCGGTACCCATCATCTGTATTTAGTGAAAAATCGCTACCAGCACTATATCTCTTCAAATAGGATATTACTTTGTTCAAAGGACAAAGAGGTGTATTTGACAGAACTAATTCAGCAAAGCCTGTTTCCTATTGAAACAGGACGCTATGAAGAGATTATCAATAAGTGGATTAAAGAGATGGACCTTGTTGAAAACCGTGTTCTACCGGCAATTATGGGGCAATCTCATCAGTTTGAGTATCTTTATGCTCTCACTATTTATTATTTAGGGATGGCGGAAAGTGCATTGGCTTATCTGCAGGACTATTTTAATAAAACAATGACCTTTCAAAAGTCATTGTCTCTGCATGCCAGACAGCTGGACACTTATTTAGATTGGCTGAATCCCTTTTGTTATAGAACCGATCATTATCTGAACTTTTTAGTGAGAATGTACAGTCGTTCTTATTTAACGATCGATCAGGTCAAGGAATATACAATTTCATTTCAGTCGGCTGATCTGATTTATATGTACAGTGCCATGTTGTATCCGGAGGATTTCTTTAGTGATATTCTTTTATATGTTCAGGATCAAATTGATGAAAAGGCGTTTGTTAAATATTATCAGCATATTGAAATCAGTGAAAAAAGACTGAAGGATTTTTATACCTTTATTGCCGAACCAACTCAATTAAGACCGTTAGAATGGCTTTAATGCTTAACAACATCCCTAATTTATGCTATGATTACAAAGAAAGTAGGGATGTCATGAAGAATATACAAACATTGATCGAGGCGATCAAAAATCATCAGGATACAAGAGCGATGGTCACTTTGCTAAAAGAGGCTGTAAAAGAAAATCCGGTTGAATTGGAGACAGATTTTCTTTTTGATCTGTTAACGGATGAAGATAATAAGATAAGAAAAAATGCAGCTGTGATTGTACGCTGCTGCGGACTTATGGATCATGAAAAGGAATTTATCGAACTGTTTTTGAAGGAAGAAAACTGGATCGTAAAAAATGAGATGATTGAAGCTATCAAAAACTTCTCATTGAAAGATCATTTATTGATGCTGCAGGAATTTTATGAAGGTTTAAATGTATCATTGGATGATCCAAACTGGCGCCATAAAGAGGAAATGAAGGGGCGTTTGATGGAAATATTCCATTATTATGGAAGCATTAAACATCCACAGTTTATCGATTTAGCTAAAAAAACAAAAGTGATCTTAACTACATTGAATACAAACCGCGAATTGGTTTTCGATAAACTGGAAACAAAGAATAAAAAAATGACATCTATGGGTATCCTGCTGTTGGCGGATTCTATTCGTGATCTTGAAAAGATTCGTGATTATAATGAATTGTTACTGGTGCTGAAAGGGTTCAAAGAAATTGACTTTAATATTGATGTCATTGCGAAACAAATCGTAGATTCCGGATTAGTGGAACAATTAAATCAGATGCATAAAGGCGATGGCATCTATTCATTTAGAATTGAAACCTCTTCATTAAAGAAAGATAAGCTTAAAAACGATGAAATTAAACGATTAGGGCTTAAAATTCAAACTTTATCAGAGGGAAAACTGATCAATAATGCGTCAGACTATGATATCGAATTAAGATTAAGAGAAACGCCTAAAGGGTTCTGTCAAGTTTTTTTAAAGCTTTATACGTATCATGATCCTCGTTTTGAATATCGTAAAAATGCTTTGGCAACATCTATGCAGCCATATGTGGCGGCAAGCATCGCAGACTTGATTTTGCCTTTTGTTACACCGAAAGCAAAAGTTATTGATTTATGCTGCGGCAGTGGGACATTGTTGATTGAACGTGATTATATTGAACCCTGTAAGTTTTTGATGGGAATTGATGTTTTTAATGATGCTATCAAGATGGCAAAGGAAAACAGCGAGCTGGCAGGAGTTAACATTCATTTTGTGCAAAGAGATCTGAATCGTTTTACCCATGCCCATCAGTTTGATGAGGTGATGGCGAATTTACCAATACAATCCGCTAACAAAGATCGTAAAAGCATTGAAACACTGTATATGCAGTTTATGAAGAAAGCGATCGAACTAACCGTTCCGGAGGGATTTATTTTTGCTCATACAAGCGATACGGAGATTTTTAAGAAAGCAATGCGTTTTTATAAGGATCAGATCGAACTGATCGACGAAAAGAAAATGACCATCCGCAGAGGACAAAGTGCACTCTTCATCATTCAGGTGAAGTAGTGCTTTTTTTGTCGACATAATCTTGGTATAATAAGGGGAGAGAGACTGGTGGTAAGATGATAGCTAATGTTAAAATGGTTTATGAAGCCATGAGCAGTCAAGAAGCATCACGCTATGCTTTTGCAGAAATGACGATAAAAAACTGGGATTATTTTTTTGCGGCTTGCGGAGCCGAAACGGGGAATGAGATTTTAGAAGAAGTGACGAAGATTCTCGAACATTTTATTGGTGACCGCGGCTTTTTACAGCGAATCTATCGAGAAACTTTTCATTTCTTAATTTTATTTGATGAGAATCCCGATAAAGAATTGGATGATCAAGTACTCGATGCTTTTCTAAGTGAATTGGTCGATCAGCTTTTTGATATCCCTTACCCATTGCTGTTCCATAATGTTTATACTTCTTTTGGCATCTTGCCTCCTTGGGAGCTTAAGGGTACTTATGAGGAATTAGTCAATAAAGCGTCGATCATACGTACTAACTGCCCTGAGCTAATGAAACGTTCATTTTGTTTTGAAGTTTTTACAGAGGGAAAATATCAGCGCTATTTAAATCACATTAAACAGATGCGCTGTATCACGCATGCCAGAACCCATGATCATTTTATTTATTATATTCAGCCTAAGATTGACCTATTAACAAATAAGATCATTGGCGGGGAGGTCCTTTTAAGGTGGAAGGATGAGTCGGGAAAAGTGATTCCAACCAATGAATACATACCTTATCTGAGTACGTTTGGTGAAATTTATCTGATTGATCTTAAAACTTATCGAAGTGTTTGTACATATCTTAAAGAAGGCTTGGATCAGCATCAGGCACGTGTACCGATGAGTTTTAATATCTGTGCGAATAATTTTAGCGATCATGCTTTTGTGAATGATTATTTAAGTATAACCGAAGAAATCGGGGTTCCTCATTCATACATTGAGTTTGAGTTTATGGAAGATATAAAATTTGATCAGGGAAATCATGTCTTTGAAATCATTCAAGAGTTTAAAGAGGCGGGGTTTTCTTGTTCGATTGATGATTTTGGCAGAGGGAATTCTTCGTTTGCGGTACTGATTAATTCCGATTTAGATATTATCAAGCTGGATCGTCTCTTTTTTAAAGAACCGTTAGATGAGAAAAGAAAACAAATGATCATACATTTGGTAGGTATGATCAAGGAAATGGGGATGAAAGTCCTTGCTGAAGGCGTAGAAACTCAAGAATATGTAGACTTTCTAAAATCGATTGCCTGTGATTATATTCAGGGATTTTATTATTACAAGCCAATGCCGTTGGAAGAGTTTCAAGTATTGCTGGATCAGCAGCATAGTCAAGAAGTCCTTTAATAAAGGATTTTTTTATTTTAACCACAAAAAAAGATATCTGGCAGGATATCTTTATCTAAAGGTATTATTAAACTTGGAGCGGGTGATGGGAATCGAACCCACGTAGTCAGCTTGGAAGGCTGA
>NZ_JBKTEM010000003.1:116632-391264 GCF_047239305.1 Beduini sp. | reverse complement strand
TTTAAGGTCCGCAGGATTTTAAGTCCTGTGCGTCTACCAATTTCGCCACCTGGGCAATAAAAATGGAGGTTCCAGCCGGACTTGAACCGACGGTCGAAGAGTTGCAGTCTTCTGCCTTACCAACTTGGCTATGGAACCATCTCTTGTTGACTGCCTTTTTATTATATACTAAGCCTTTATAAAATGCAATAAAAAAGTTAAAAAAATGAGCTCAAATTTGAGCCCATTTTATTGTGAAATAATTTTAGTCCATAGAATCGCATATTTTTCTTTTAACGCATTATCCTGATAAGTGAAAACTTCATCGTTTCCAGTCAGATCCGTGCGAATTCCATAAGCATTGTTTCCTTCAAAATCTTCTTCCTTCGCTATCGCAGAAGCATGTTTATTGCTTGTCAGATAGCCGACCTCCAAGGTATTTAATAAGGCATTTTCATCCGAAATCATATAATTGATGAATTCATGTGCTAATGTCACTTCCTGACATTCATTCGTAATCACAAAGCCATCAAACCAGACATTTGTACCTTCTTTTGGCAAATAGAAATCCATATTTTCGTTTTCAGCCATAATCGCCGCTGCATCACCGGAATACATAATTGCCATCGCTTTTTCATTGTTTTTCATGCTGTCGATGATTTCGTCACCGCCATAAACGGGAGACATAGTTTCTTTCTGATTTGCCAGCCATTGATAAGCTTCTTGGATTTCCTGGTCATTCTCACTATTCATCGAATACCCCAGGGCCTTTAAAGCGACTGTAAATGAATCACGAACGGAATCATACATATAGATATTGCCTTTATATTTCTGATTGCGTAAAATCTCGAAGCCTTGTGCTAAGTCTGCTTCATCTACTTTTGTTTTGTCATAGACGATTCCGACATTTCCATAGAAATACGGTGCCCAATATTCGTTATTCGGATCAAACGGCTGATTCATGATCGACGTATCCAAGCTGTCTTTATTGGTAATTAATGACCAATCCAGCTTCTGAATACGTTCTTCTTTAATTAGACGTTCAATCATATAATCAGACGGAACCAAAATATCGTATTTATTTCCCCCTGTATATTTGGTGTACATAGACTCGTTTGAATCAAATGTTTCATAAACAACCTTACAGTTATATTCTTTTTCAAAAGATTTAATCACTGACTTATCCACATATTCTCCCCAGTTGAAAACACGCAGTACCGGTTTGCTGCTTTCTCGTACCGCAACTCCGACAACTAATGCAAGACAGCTTAACGCAATAACAATACGTGCTGTACGTTTACGCAGTTTACTCGATGTCTTCTTTTTCACGATAGCGGGTACAATATAAGATAAAGCCAATACCCCCAAAATAACAAATACAACTATCGCGGATAACGCATTGATGCTTGGGTTAATACGCTTTGACATATTGTAGACCGCAATGGAAATATTTTGAACCCCATTACCGGTAACAAAATAAGAAATGATAAAATCATCAAATGACATTGTAAAGGCTAATAAAGCGCCTGTAAAGATCGCTGGTTTAATCTGCGGTAAAATAACTTTTGTCAAGGCTTGAAAAGGCGTTGCCCCTAAATCCATTGCCGCATCAGATAAGTTGGGATCTAAACGTCTTACCTTAGGCAGCACATTGGTGATAACAAATGGTGTACAAAACGCAATATGAGCAAAAAGCATTGTCATATAGCCTTTATCTACTTTAAATGCAGCAAAAAACAGCATTAAGGAAATCGCCGTTACAATTTCCGGATTCAAAATAGGTAATTGATTCAACTGCAGAACGATCTGACGAACAATCTTCTTTGACTTTGATAAGCCAATTGCTGTGATAGTCCCTAAGACAGTCGATACTAATGTTGCAATGATTGCAATCGATACCGATACAAAAACAGCGGACATTAATTCGTTGTTTTTAAACAGTTCTTCATACCAGTAAAATGAGAAGCCCTTGAAATTAGATAAAGACTTCGCTGAGTTGAAAGAAAAGACAACCATGACAATGATTGGTAAATATTGGAAAAGAAGACATAAGCCAACAAATAGACTAGTTGAGAATTTTCGATTTTTTATCACTATGTGTCTCCTCCTGATCTTGTCCTGTATATTTTTCTATTTTACTTACCCCTGCCATCATTAAAATAACAATGACTGCAAGAATCATAGATACGGCACTACCAAAACTCCAATCTCCGATCTGGATGAACTGCTGTTCAATGAAGTTTCCGATCAATGCATATTGACCGCCGCCAAGTAATTTAGGAATCATAAAGGTTGAAATCGAAGGTAAAAACACCATCGTAATTCCAGTTAATACACCGCTTAATGATAAACGGAAGGTCACCTTCCAGAAAGTCTGCAAAGGCGTTGCTCCTAGATCCATTGCTGCTTCATTTAAAGAAGGATCCATCTTTGTCAAAGCAGTATGAATAGGCAGAATCATGAATGGTAAAAAGTTATAGACCATCCCTAACACTACCGCAAAATCGGTATACAGCAAGGTTGCCGGTGGCAACCCGACTGCACTCAGCATATTATTAATGATACCGTTGCTTCCTAAAATACTGATCCATGCATAAGTTCTGATCAGCATATTGATCCAAGTGGGAATTGTGATCAATAAAATCAGAAGAGTCTGTGTTCTTTCTTTACATTTAGAAATGAGATATGCCACCGGGTAGCCTAAGGCTAAGCAAATTACCGTTGTAATAACACCTAAAACAAAAGATTTAAATAATACTTTCACAAAAACCGGATCAAAGAATTTTGTGAAATTGCTTAGTGTAAAAGAAAACATCATCGCACCGCCCTCACCGGTTCCATCCGTAAAGGCATAAAGGGCAATCATCAGCATAGGTAAAAGAGTAAAAAGCAGAAGCCAGCCAATATAAGGAATGACTAACTTTTTATATTGCTTCATTAATAAGTCCCCATCTTATACATCACATGGATGTCTTCAGGATAAAAATTTAAATCAACTTTTTTACCTACTTCTACATAATCTGTTGTATGAATTAAATAATGTCGGTTTTCACAGCGTACCGTAATCTCATAATGAACCCCTTTAAAGATAATGGTTTCCACTTCACCTGACATTTTCCCCTGTCCTAATTCAACGATATCTAAATCTTCCGGACGTAAAACAACGTCAACCTCTTCATTATCATCAAAACCATAATCAACGCAGTCAAACTCTTGTCCGTCAAATTTCACAAGATAATCCTTCATCATGATTCCTTCAACGATATTAGAATCCCCAATAAACTGTGCAACAAAACGGTTTTCCGGTTCATTGTAGATATCCGTCGGCGAACCAATTTGCTGAATCATGCCATCATTCATGATAACAATCGTATCTGACATGGTTAGGGCTTCTTCTTGATCATGAGTAACGTAGATGAACGTGATCCCTACTTCTTTTTGTATCTTCTTTAATTCCAGCTGCATTTCTTTTCGCAGTTTTAAATCTAATGCCCCTAAAGGTTCATCCAGTAATAAGACCTTAGGTTCATTGATAAGCGCTCGCGCAATAGCAACACGCTGCTGCTGTCCTCCTGAAAGCTGATCAATCGCTCTTTTTTCAAAGCCTGATAATCCCACTAATTTTAAAGTCTTCGTCACTTTCTGCTCAACAATCGAATGATCGATCTTTTTAAGATTTAACCCAAACGCTATATTTTGATATACGTTCATATGAGGAAACAAGGCATATTTTTGAAATACGGTGTTGATTTCTCTTTTATATGGCGGCAATGATGAAATATCTACATCGTCAAATAAAACATCGCCCCCGCTTTTTTCCTCAAACCCACCGATAATACGAAGAGTGGTTGTTTTTCCGCAGCCACTGGGTCCTAATAATGTTAGGAATTCATTTTCATGAATATCCAGGTTTATTCCTTTTAATACGACTTGTCCGCCATATTCTTTAGTTAGATTCTTTAATTGTATTAATTTTTTCATATAACCCTCCTAGAATGATGGTGGCGTTGATATCCATATCACTTTAGCCACATGCTGATGCTGATTAGAAATATAATGAGGTTTATCCCCTTTTATATAAAATGTCTGTCCTGCTTTAATTAATAACTCCTGATGACCGTAATGCAAGGTAATACGTCCCGTCAGCACATAGCCAAACTCTTCTCCCTCATGCGGTTCAATCTGACTTGTTTGTGCTCCGTTTTGCATTTCAATTAAAATAGGCTCCATTTGATTTTTCTGAGCATTGGGGACAATATAGGAAATCGTATGTAAGTCCTGCTCATTGATAAAAAAGTCCTTATTGGAAAAGACAATCTGTTCTTCTTGCTTTTCATCAAAAAAATCACGCAAATTCGTTCCCAGTGCTTCCAGTATATCTTCAAGTGTGGAAATAGAAGGAGACGTCAAATTCCTTTCAACCTGTGATAAAAAGCCTTTCGTTAATTCACTTCGATTCGCTAATTCTTCTAAAGTTAATTGATTGCTGACTCGCAACCGTTTGATTTTTTCACCGATATCCATATACGTCCTCCTGTTTAGTATTATAAAACTTTTTGTATATTTTTACGAAACATAACTATTATATAAAAATTATGACAAAATGCAACTGGTTTAACACATTTTCCCAATAAAAAAACTCAAAGGACAGCTTTGAGTTAATCTTCTTTTTTCTCTAAGTGCTCACGACGAACACTGGATTGAATAAACAGCTCTTTGATCATCTTTTCATCTTCTTCTAAAATAGCTTTTTTCAGCTTCATCAGCTCCTCTTCAAAGTGGTCGATACAGTTTAAAAGATTGTCTTTGTTTTTAAAGAAAAGTTCGGTCCAAAGCTCCTCATTGATATTGGCAATACGGGTTAGATCACGATAGGAATCACCAATAAATTTTCCGGTATCAAATTTCTGCTGATCAGAATTAATTAAAGCGACTGCCAAAGCATGAGGCAATTGAGAAGTAAAGGCGATAATTTCATCATGCTGAGCAGGTGAAACGACTTTAACATTTTTGAATCCCATCTGATGAACTAATTTTTTTAATATGACGATCGCTTCTTCACTATTGCCAGAATGGGGGGTAATAATATAGTTTGCCCCTTTAAACACATCACTGCTTGAATACTGATACCCTTTTTTTTCTCTGCCGGCCATCGGATGTCCGCTCAAAAATTCAACATTGTCAGGTAATTTAGCTGCCATCTTTTCAACAAAATAAGATTTCACCCCTACCGCATCGGTAATCAGACTGCCGGGCTTGAATTGATTTTCTTCTATGAATGCTTCAATTAAAGAAGGATATAGTGAGATAATCGTAAGATCGCTCTTAGGGATGATTTCTTTTCCATCATGATATCCCTCTAAAATATAGCCTTCTTCTTTTGCTTTGTTTAAGGTCTGCAAGTTTGTATCTATTCCATAGACATCGTAGCCTAATCCATGCAGTGCTTTGACATAACTTCCTCCTACAACTCCTAGTCCAACAACGGTAATGATCATATTTATTCCTCCTTCAAATAAAAAAGCTTTCATCCTTAAAGGACGAAAGCAATTCGTGTTACCACCTTTATTCACTGATCTTTCACAAAACCAGTCTCTTTGAGTCTTTGACTCACGCTTTAACGGGCATGCCCGGCAACGCCTACTTAATTCAACGTTCTACTCCATGATGTATTCACTCTTTGCTTATTCGTTATTTCCACCTGCCATAACGTCTCTGTGCAATGTACAAAAAGCTACTTGTTCACTTCTTCATATTTATTATATCTTAGCATGTTTGCTCGATTTGTCAATTTTAACTTGCGACATTCGATTGAGATAGATACATCTGATAATATTTTCCGCCTAAAGCAATCAGTTCATCATGCGTTCCCATTTCAATAATTTTCCCACCATCTAAGACAATGATCTGATCGGCATGCTTGATTGTACTTAAACGATGGGCAACGATAAACGTCGTACGGTTCTCACTGGCGACTGCCAATGCACGCTGTATCATCTGCTCAGTCTGAGTATCAATATTGGCTGTTGCTTCATCTAAGATTAAGATGGAAGGATCATAAAGCATGGCTCTGGCAAACGACAACAGCTGTCTTTCTCCGGTAGATAAGTTTTCTCCTAAGTTTGCAATTGGAGTATCGATGCCATGTTCATATTTATTTAAGATCTCATCAGCACCGATCGCATGCATGGCATCCAGTACCATTTGATCCGTCACCTGTTCATCATTTAGTGAAATATTGCTTTTGATCGTTCCTTTAAATAAGATCGGATCCTGAAGTACCATTCCTACATGTTTTCTAAATGCCTGCTTTGACATTGTGTTCAGTTCACGCCCATCAATTTTGATGGACCCTTCACTGTAATCATAAAAACGCATTAACAATGACATTGTCGTTGTTTTTCCACTTCCGGTATGTCCTACAAACGCTACCGTTTGATGAGCCTCTGCTTTAAAATTAATATCTTTTAAAACATAGGGCGCTGTCTCATTATATTTAAAATCAAGATGTGAGAATTCCACTTCCCCATTAAACGGCGGGATTTCATCATCATAAGCCACAGTTTCTTCCGGTAAATCCAAAAACTCAAAGACACGGGTTCCGGATACCATTGCATCTTCAAGCATTTCAATGCTTTCCATGATGAGATCGATTGGATCCAATAAATTCCCCAAATAGGTAACAAAGGCATACATGACCCCGTAAGTCGCAAATTCACCGGTGTAAACCGCTTTATATCCAAAGAAGCAAATGACCATGATCTGAGTGACACGTCTAAATAAACCAAAGACTGGTCCTCCGACATTGACATTTAAACTGGTCTGCTTGACACGATAATCAAAATAAGATTTATTCAGATCATCAAATTCATCATAAATAAATTTTTCCTGATTAAAAGCCTGAATCACTTTCATTCCTTTGATATTTTCATTCAACGTGGCATTGATCTGTGAATTGAGCGCACGAATCTGAGTTGCATATTTATTTGTATAATAACGATATGCCAAGATCCAAACAACAATCAACGGCAGAATAAACAATACCATGATCGCAAATTGAGGATTTAAGACATACATCGCAAAATAAATAATTATAAATTTAAACAATCCTTCAATGACCATCGTAATGACAACGTTATATAAATATTTAATGGTCTCTGTATCATTGGTGATCTTTGAAACAATTCGTCCATCTGCCTCATTTTGAAAATAGTTAATTGGCAGACGCTGCAATTTTTCAAACATATCGTAACGCATTAAATTGGATAACTTTAAAGCTAATAAAGAATAAAGATAATTGGTGACATAAACTAAAATAGAGTTTAAGAAATACATAGCTCCCAGCATCACCAATAAAAAGATGACCGGTTTTACCAGCGGACCATAAAGCAATCGTGACTGATTTCCTGATAAGACTGTCGTCTGGTAGGTATATGTCTGATCGGTAGTAGCGATGGTGACAGTATTCCCATCTATCTGACGCATTCCGCTTTCAATTTGACCGACCCCATCAATCATATAAAGTGTTTTGTTGACTTCGATGACACATGCCTCTTCAATGATGTTAGCGTCTCCTTTATAAAGGTTTTGCTGGACGTAGAAGCTGTCATTTACTTCTACCCCATTTTCTGCTTTCGAATCGACTTTGTACCAAGGTTTTTCAATTCCTGATACATAATCATCTAAAAGCTGCTGAGTAAGTCGTGTCGGCAAGATATCGACAACCATCAAGATAGAAACAAGCACGATAGTGGAAACAATTAAAAACTTCACATGAAAGGCATAGCTAAATGCACGTTTTAACACTTTCATTATGCTTCACCTCCATCCGCTAAAGACTGGTTGGTAAACTGCTCATAATACCAGCCTTTTTCAGCCAGCAGCTGCTCGTGATTACCATGTTCGATAATCTCTCCGTTATCCAATACGATAATCTGATCGGCATGCTTGATGGCAGAAAGACGATGCGCAATGATGATATTCGTTTTTTCTTTACGGGCTGTCTTCAGATTTCCGATGATATTGGCTTCGGTGTTTCCATCCACAGCTGACAAAGAATCATCTAAAATTAAAATCTCCGGATCAGCGATAAAAGCACGAGCAATAGATAAACGCTGTTTCTGTCCGCCGGAGAGCATCGTTCCATCCTCACCGCAAAGCGTATCTAAGCCATCACGCAAATATTGAATATCTTTTTCAAAGTCAGCCAGACGGATCGCTTCCATCATTTTTTCATCGCTGACTTCACCCACATGTCCTAATTTAATATTCTCTCGAACAGTTTTAGAAAATAAGACATGCTCCTGCGGAACATAGCCAAAGTGCTGACGAATATCAATGAAATTATAAAGATCGACTGAATAATCATTGATTTTGAACTCACCTTTTCCTTTTTTATAGTAGCGTAGCAGCTGCTGAATTAAAGTCGATTTTCCACTTCCGGTTTTACCGATAATTCCAATCGTCTGCCCCTTTTCAATCTTAAAAGAAATATCTTTCAAGCTGTCAAATTCACTGCTTGGATAGCGGAATGAATAGTGATTAAACTCAATTGAATCAATGTGTTTTAATGTCATTGGATTCTTAGGTTGTTCAATGCGTACATCCACCATGGTCGTTTCTTCAAAACGATCATAAGAAGCCTGAGCACGCTGCAAACGGTTTAAAACCTGACCGATTCCCATCATCGGCATTCTTAACATCGATAGATAGAGATTAAAAGAAACCAGTTCTCCCGCTGAAATTTCACGATTAAATACTAAAAATACCCCAAATCCGATCGCAATCATCAAAGATACAGAAAAAACAATCCTGAATAAAGGTCCAAAGGCTGAATCAAGCTTTAACGCTATTTTTTCTTTATCACGTGCCACATCGGCAGAACGTTTTAATTTTTCAATATCATTTTTTTCTTGCACAAAAGCTCGGATAACCTGCACTCCCGCTACAGATTCCAACGTGGTATTGTTGAACTCCCCATAAGCATCACGTGAAGCAATGAACAAACGGCGAATCTTTTTTGACATGAAATAAACCAGCACAATCGCAAATGGCAAAGGCAATATTGCCGCGATTGTTAGTTTCAAATCAACTCCAATTATCATCTGTGATACCACAAACAGAATCGTAAATGCTGAAGTTAACAGCTGGTTTAAGATCTGAGAAGTTGCCATACAGATATTGTTGACATCCTGTGTTGCGACTGCCATCAGATCTCCGGTTTCATGATCGTTATAATAATGAGCATCCATTCTCTCCAAATAATCCATCAACTGATTTCTTAATATGTATTGGAGCTTATAACTCCCATTGAACATCAAGCGTGATCTTAAATTGAAAGCTCCATATAAGAGGATGGCAACAATTGACATCTTGAATATCAAGGCATAAAAATAACTCTCAGTGATTTGCCCGGTTCCTATGGAATCCAAAGCATTTCCTAAATATTTAGGGGGCAATGTCATTAAAAATGTAGCGGCAATATTGCATATCGCAAATGCAGCATAGCGCCACTTCTCTTCTTTAAAAAACCAACTTAATTTCTTATATATATTAAACATAATTCCCCTCCCCATTCATTTTATTTGAATATAAAGGTCGAAGTAATCGCGGTTCCTAATCCGAAGATCAGTCCCATGATGATATATCGTACAAACAACTCCTTTATATTTGCTTTTTTCCCGTCACTTCCATTTAATAATAGGACTACCAGCAGACTGGTGATCAGTCCGTGTGACAGAATTGTAGCTGCCATCGCACCATATAAAGCACTTAGCTGTGATTCAATCAGTAAAGCCACAATCATATAGGCAGCAAACATTTTTAATACACTCACTGGGGTTAGTGTCACCCAAGATAAAGAAGCATATTTTTTTAGTTCCTGCATATTTACACTTTTTTTCTTTTTAGCTGCAGCGGCTGTCTGTTTCTCATAATCAGACATTCCCCCACGTTCCATTTGTCTTTTAAATCTACTCATTATTTCTTTCCTTTATATTTATTTTTTTCTAACAGTTCAATCTTTTGATCTAATAATTTCTTAGTTAAATCAACATAATAGATATGAGGATATTCCAAACGGAAGATTTCATCCCACATCTTTTCTGCCTGCATTGCTGCATACTGACGAATTTCATTAATGGTTGGTAATGGATAGACTAACTGACCGTCTTTAAAAATAGGCACCTGTAATTCTTCATACTCATAAGTTCCTGCCTCAATTGTCTTGTTTTTCCATATATTCGACTGATGATAGATCGTAATATCCTCGAGCGGATTGATAATCTCATCATAAGAGGCAATCAAGTCTGCAATCGCCTTATTGGTTTCTTTATCAAATAAACGGTAAACTTTCTTATATCCCGGATTGGTAATCTTATCTGTATTTTCGGAAATCTTGATCTTAGGGACAATCTCCCCATCTTCTTTGGTTGTTGCGACTAGCTTATACACTCCGCCAAACACCGGCGCACTTTTAGATACGATCAGGTTTTCACCTACCCCAAATGAATCGATCTGCGCTCCTTGATTTAGTAGAGAACGGATAATATATTCATCTAAAGAGTTCGAAGCTGTAATTTTACAGTCATGCAGTCCGGCAACATCAAGCATCATTCTTGCTTTTTTAGACAAATAAGCAATATCACCGCTGTCAATGCGAATGCCTGCTAAACGTTTTCCCATTGGAATCAGCACTTCTTGTGCCACTTTAATCGCATTTGGCACACCTAGTTTTAAAACATCGTATGTATCCACTAAAAGGACACAGTTATCCGGATAAGTTCTGGCATAAGTCGCAAACGCCTCATACTCTGTATCAAACAGCTGAACAAACGAATGTGCCATGGTTCCCACTACAGGGATTCCAAACGCTTCTCCGGCAGAAACCGTCGCTGTTCCCGCAACACCGCCAATATAGGCCGCACGAGCCCCATAAGTGGCACCGTCATAACCTTGGGCACGACGGGCACCGAATTCCATAATCGGTCTTCCCTTTGCCTCCATGACGATGCGATGTGCCTTAGTCGCAATTAAAGACTGGTGATTCACCGTTACCAATAACACTGTTTCAATCAATTGAGCTTCAATGATCTTGGCTTCAATTGTCATCAACGGTTCATTAGGAAAAACCGGTGTTCCTTCTTTGACCGAATAAAGATTTCCGGTAAAATGTAAAGCATTTAAATAGCTTAGAAATTCTTCATCAAATAAATGAAGGCTTCTTAAATAATCAATATCACCTTTACTGAAATGTAAATCTTGGATACATTCAATCACCTGTTCAAGACCGGCAAAGATGACATATCCGCCTTCATCCGGATTTTTACGATAATACATATCAAAGTAAACAATTCGATCTTTTAATCCATTCTTATAGTAATTATAAGCCATGGTTAATTCATAAAGATCCATGACTAATGTTAGATTTCTTTTTTCACAAGCTTGTATCTGATTCATTATTTTGTTCCTTCTTTCATTTTTACGAAGCGAACTCCTGCTGCATTAAGTAACTGATAACTCACTTCATTAAATCTTTTGGCATCATGAATACCTTCAATATGGTAAGTGTCAATGGCATCCATTACCACATAAACCTGCTTATTTAAATCATGTTCATGAATATAAGTCTGCAGACTTAGCGTAAACTGCAACACACAAATATCACTGCAGCAGCCGGTAATGATGAAACGCTCATAACGCATATACTCCTCTAAATGATTAATAAAGTCCGGAGCTAAAAATCCATTTGTAGAATTCTTATAGATAATCTTTGAATGCAGACTATCCTCTTTTAATTCATCTGCGATTTCGCTCTCCTGACTGCCTTTTAAACAATGTTCAGGAAAAGACAGAAACTCCTGACAGCCCTTTAAATGTGCATCCACAAAGTAAAGATGATCCGCTAAAGGCAACGCTTTAAACAATTGCAAATGAGCGGGAATCGTCTCTGCGATCTTTGGATCTGCCATATTTCCAGCTTCCATAAACCCTTTAATCATATCCACAATCACAATTAAAGAGCTCGTTTGATTTAAATTATCTTGATCCATCCAAGGCAATGCTTCAAAGATGGATGATTGTATTCTTGCCATTATAGCACCCCCAATATACTCATTTTATATTGTATTCTTTTTTATAAGAAAATTCTATAAAATATCACTCATTTTGTGTTTTTTTAATGATTTTGAGCCCTTTATGAATAAATCCGCATAAAAAAACAAAACTAGTTTTTACTAGTCTTGTTGAGTAGGCTGACCTTCACTGTTAGAAGACTGACCGTTATTTAAGTTTCCGCCTTCATCAGCAGTCTCCTTATTGGCTCTTCTTTCAATTACTTTTAAGCCGTCATACATTGCTGTTGATGTCACAGTTGCTCCAGAAATAGTATCCAGCTCTACTGTATTTTGTTCAACGACATTTTTTGAAATCTGTTCTGCGGCAACTCCGCCGATGGATGGTGTTTCGTTATTTTCACCCACAGTTACGTCCATAATTTTATCATCTTTATACGTCATGCTGATCTCAAATGGCCCGCCGTATCCTTGTACAGTGGTTGTATAGATGCCATCATTATATTTATTCATGGTATCCGCCATATCATCAGCGCCTTCTTTGACAGATTTACATCCGCATAAAAGCACTAATGGCAATATCAAAAGTAATTTTTTCATTTTTCTTCGCTCCTTTTACAATTAGTGTGTAGCGTTACAAAAAGATTATACTAAAAAAATAAAAAAATACTAAGCGAACTTAGTATTTAAAAGTATAAATCATATTGATTTGGCATTTCACGATATGGCGGTCTTGGACGTTTATCCATTACCGGCACTAACAACTGCTGCTGTGGGTAGATCGTTCCGTTTTGATCTAAGTTATTTATCGCTCTGATCCATTCTACAGTAGAGTTCAATTGTTTAGCGATCTGCCAAAGGTTATCTCCCTTTTCTACTACATACAAATAGATCTCACCCACTTTATTCACTGCTTTACGTTGATACATATCGTACATTTCATCATTGTACATTTACTTCGCCTCCCTACTTTTAAATTATGCTGGAAGGATTGTTTTTGTCAGGGCAAATGTACTATAATGAAGAAAATGAATAAAGGAGAATTAAAAATGAAGGATGAACGCTGGATCACCGGTCATTATGGCGAAGATCATGAAGAATACTTAAATGCGGTCAATCCGCCTGTCTATATGAGTTCGCTTCACTTTTTTGACGACATCAGTCAATACTACAAAGTAGAAACCAGGAAACCTGGACAATTTTTTTATGGACGCGTGGACAATCCTACCACCATCATTGCCGAAAAGAAAGCAGCGGCTCTTGAAAACGGCAATTACGGCATAGCTTTTGCTTCCGGCATGGCAGCAGCAACGACCGCCATTATGGCTGTTTTAAAATCTCACAGTCATATTGTCTGTGTTAAAAATGCATACAGTGTACTGACGAGTTTTATTGACACTTATTTAGTGCCTAAAATGGAAATGAGTGTCACTTACGTTGATGGAAGCTGTACAGAAGACGTTTTAAAGGCAATCACTGATAAAACGGATCTCGTTATTTTAGAAAGTCCGGTATCGTTGGTTTTTAGTGTACAGGATATCCGAGCCATCACAAAGGCTGCAAAAGAAATGGGAATAACGACCTACATTGATAACTCTTACTGTACCCCACTCTTTCAAAAGCCACTTGAAATGGGCGTAGACATCGTAATGCATACCGCCAGCAAATACTTAGGTGGGCATAGTGATATTATTGCCGGACTGATTGTCACTAACGATGAAGCACTTTATAAAAGCATTCATACTTTAAGAGAACAAATGGGTGGTATCCTAGATCCACAGGCAGCTTACCTGATGATTCGCGGAATGCGAACTCTTTCTGTCCGTGTTGAAGCACACGCCAAAACCGCATTAAGTGTAGCAAAATTCCTGGAAGGTCATCCGTTTGTATCCAAGGTATATTATCCGGGATTAAAAAGTCACCCGCAGTATGAATTGATTCAATCTCAGCAAAGTGGCAGCACCGGTCTGATGTCTTTTGAGTTAAAGACGAAGAAAACAGAAAAGATCGTTTCTTTTGTCGATCATTTAACTCTCTTTAAAATCGGGGTTTCTTGGGGTGGTTTTGAAAGTCTAGTATGTACTCCCATGCTGATGAAAACTGAAGAAGAAGCCCAAAGCTGTGGATGTGGCAGAGGCATTATTCGTATTCATTGTGGATTAGAGGGCAGTGAACTATTAATTGAGGATTTAAAACAAGCGCTAGAGAAAATGGAGGAAACAGAATGATTAACGGAAACAGAGAATTTGAATTATTAAAAAAGATTGGCTTTATTCGTACCAGTGGAAGTGCAGAAGAATTAAAAGCCGCACAAATCTTGCTTGATGAGATTAAGGAAATTGGACTGGAAGGAAAATTAGATGCCTTTCCTGTCAGAAATGACATCGTCGAAGAAGCGGTCTTAGAAGTCGTAGAACCGTACCAAAAAAGATATCGTGTGACTGGGTTTACTTGCAGTGGAAATTTAGAAGAAACTGTTGCTGAGTTCAAATATGTAGAAGATTTAAATGATATTGATTTACATGATGTAAAAGGAAAAGTTATTTTAATGAATACCCGTCCGGGTATTAAGAATTTTGAAAAAATCGTGAAATCAGGAGCATTAGCTTTTGTCACTTTCCAAGGAACAATTAAAGATTCCTTAGAAGAGAGTGATCTTGAAGAAAGAAAGTTACGTGAAAGCGTTAAAAAATACGGTTGTCTTCCGGGGTTCAATATTTTAGCTCGTGATGCCCAGGAAATGGTCTTGAAAAAAGCGGGTAACGTAAAAGTAAAACTGATCCAAACAGAAAAAGAATGGACCAGTCATAACGTAATGGTCAGTATTTTGGGAAGTGAATATCCTGATGAAGAAATTAATTTCTGCGGACATTATGATAGTGTACCATTTTCAACCGGAGTGTATGATAATGGAGCAGGATCTGTCATCATTATGGAAATATTAAGACATTTCAAAGAAAATCCACCGAAACGTACAATGAATTTCTTATGGTTTGGCAGTGAAGAAGTGGGGTTGGAAGGATCAAAATATTATATTCAAAAATATGCCGATACTTTAGACCGATCTATTTTAACGATTAATGTCGATGTTGCCGGATGTGTGTTGGGAAGAGATTTAGCGATGGTGACTTCTGATGAATCATTATGTCATTATATCGAACATTTAGCGAAAGAAATTAATTTTTCAATGAACGTTAAACAGCAGGTATATTCAAGTGATTCTACACCATTTGCCAACGCCGGCGTACCTGCAGTCAGCTTTGCCCGTTTTGGTACAGAAGGTGGTGCATTCATTCACTGCCGTTATGATTTAATCGATTGGCTAAGCAGTGACAGCTTAGCACACACAACCGAGTTTGTTTTAGTTTTTGCCGATCGTATTGATAAAGCAAAAATCAATCCGATTGTCAGAAAAATGCCTGAGAACATGGTAAAGGATATCCACCAGTATTTAGATATTAAAACAGAAGAAAAATAAAAAATCGAGAAGAACTTGTGACACTTCTTTGCAGACAGAATGTTTGAATGCATAGGAGTGTCCTTTTCATTTACTCGATTTTTTTATTCCTTTATAAATTGCATGCGCTCTTGAATAATCGAACTTCATTAAATAAGAAGCGATTCGTGTCCATTTACGAAGATACAACTGACGACGATATTGAGTGTACCTCGGTCTTTGAGGACCATAACGTTTCATAAACTTAAACTGACTGCGATTGACCCACTCTAATTGAAAAGGAGAATTCTCCCCGCTGGCAGCAGATACTTTATGATAGATTACAGCCTGACTGTCTACCCATAACTCATATTTACTGCTGACTTGCAGGCAAAAGTCTAAATCTTCAAAATACATAAAATAGTCTTCTGGCAGATATCCTATTTCTTCAAATATTTCACTGCGGATCAGCATACAGCAGCCACTGATAAAATCAACCTTCTTCTTTATTACTTGATGATGATCCTCTTGATCACACAAAGAATTATAGGCCACAAACAACGGCCAGTTTATTTCTCCGCCTAATGCCCAGATTTTATTATGATCGTAATAATTTAAAATCTTAGGGGCAATCATTCCAATCCTTGAATCTTCTAAATCCTGATTTAAGATTGATAAAAAGTCCGGTTCTACAGTTGTATCATTATTGAGCAATAAAATTTTGTGACAGCCTTGTTTTATAGCTGCTTTAATACCGATATTATTTCCATACCCAAAGCCGCCGTTTCTGCCGCTTTCAATAAAGTGAATATCCTTAATCTGTTTAAGTCGATCTGCACTGTCATCTTGGGAATCATTATCAACAACAAAGATTTCATAGTCGGGATAAGTGATCGCCTTTAAGCTCTCGATGCATTCCTTCGTATCCTCATAAGCATTATAGTTTAACAAAATGATCCCAATCTTATCCATGTTTTTTCATCCTTGCCTTTTTATAGCGCAAATAGTGTATATTTAATTTCAGCATGAACGGATGAGTGGACCATGAACGAATGGTGGTTTCAAGCCGATCGAAATCCTTATGATACTTATTTGCCACCTTTAATAAAGTTTCGTAATATCCTTCATTCATGAAATCTCCCTGCGATAAATGATAGGCTTTCAGCGGCAGTACCACCACCTCTTTATTTAACTTTTTCATCCGATAGCAGTATTCGACTGTATACAGATGCCAATGGTCACATACCTGTTCATCAAAAGGATACTCCAACAGATATTTTCTAGGGATTATAAATAAGCATTCATCTAAACTATTGACAGACACCGCGCTCGATAAAACATCTTCACTGACACGAACTCGCGGTATTGAATGTTCGATATTACTGTAAATCTTACGATCTCTCACTCCTGCGATCCCCGCTATCCCGGTTTGAGGATGGTCTTTAAAATAGGATTCTACTTTATTTAGAAAATAATCATCTTCTAAAGCAATATCCTGATGAACAAACATTAAATACTCGCCTTTTGCTTGCTTGATCACTGAATTGAACGCACTCACTGCATTGGGATAGCGGTTGCCTTGATTATCAATTCTCAATATTTCATAGCTGCAGGAATGTTGTTTGGATAAAGATTTAGCCAAATACTCATTATATACTTTTCGATTGTTGCAAATGCAAATAATACTTATCATACGTTTCACCTACTTTATCATATAATCGGTTCTGTCTAATGTCAGATTGACATTATAATAAGGATCTCCATCTATTAAAAAACTTTCCCATCTCTCTTTCATAAAGGCAACCTCTGAATCAAAACGCTGCTTTTTCTCAATAGAAACTTCATCACTTCCCCGTGACAGGGATTCATGATGAATCAAGACCACTTCGGGATCAAAAACAACAAGCTTATCTTTCGTTCTTACCCTTAAACAGTAATCAATGTCATTGAATGCCACTTTGAGATCCTCTTCGAGTCCCCCAAGTTCAAAAAACAAGTCTTTTTTTGTCATTAAACATGCTGCAGTGACTGCACTTAAATCCTGCTTTACTGCCGCTCGATACATATAGCCTTGATAGTTTTCATCTTGTCCTAAGAACATATGCGCGGCTAATCCCCATGTCCCAATCACAACCCCACCATGCTGGACCTTGTGATCGCCATAAAGCAATTTGGCACCAACGATTCCAACTTCTTCTCGCTGAATAACTCCCAGCATTCTTAACAGCCAGTCTTTATTCATTATCTCAACATCATTATTTAAAAATAAAAGATAATCGCCATTCGCAAAGGTTGCCCCAAAATTATTAATTGCGGAATAATTAAAGATGCTTTCCCAACGAACCACTCGAATATTCTTTATTTTATTCAACTCTTCATAATAATCAAAGATTTCTTTTGTTTCACTGTTATTTTCTACAATAATAATTTCAAATAAATTAGGATCAGTATATTTAAAGATCGTATCAATGCATTTTTTTAAATCATCGGTATGGTCTTTATTAGGAATAATGATAGAGACCAGCTCAACCTTGGGAATATATTCACTCTGAAAATAAAAACTGCTTTGATCAATTTTTACTGCTAACCCTAGTTTTTGATAATGTTTTAGTAATACATCGCCAAGGGCTTTCGTAATCAGCATTTCTCTTCGAAAATGAAATAAAACATTGGGAATGTGTCCTACTAATCTTTTATCTGTAAATAGATTCAGCATTTGTTCATACATAAAAGCATTAAAACAGTTTGTATCTACTTTACTGATTGCTTCTTTAGTAAAAAGAATCGCATGATGAATGTAAGGATAGCTCCTTAACAGATCAATACTGAAATCCGGCTTAAATTTAGGTCTGGAAAAACTTATTCGCCCATAAAGATCATGATCACTATATACCGCGTCCTGATCTTTGATATTACGCATCAGTTCACAAAGGCAGTTCTTTGTCAAACGGTCTCCTGCTTCTAAGAAAAGACAGTAATCCGCTGTTATCATAAGCTGTGACAAATCAGAAGGCAGAATCACCTTTACTTCATAGTGAGAATAGGTTTGTTTTTTTATTGAATTTAATGTACGTGATAATAATTTATGATTGGTATCACAAATATAAATCATCACTTTATCAGTTAAGGCAATCTTGTAATCAGGATGATTCAAATTTTTTCTCAGCCAGCCCTGATATAAAAAGAAATCACCAAACAGATAAATATTGAGGCTGCGAAGCAATCGTTTGATTTTTAGTTCTTTGATTAGCTTCATTCCTTTATTCATTTTATCCATGGTGATCTCCTTTAACTATTTTGTTACTAATGTATTAATATATTCCTGTACTTTATCTTTTAAATCTTCACGTTTTAATGAAAAATCAATCGTTGCCTTGATGAATCCGAATTTATCGCCAACATCATAGCGAATCCCTTCAAAATCATAGGCATAGACTGCCTGACGATCCATTAATCGCTTAATCGCATCGGTCAGCTGAATTTCATTACCGGCTCCTCTTTCTTGTGTTTCCAGTAATTCAAACACTTCCGGATTTAAAACATAGCGTCCTAAAACAGCCATTTGGCTTGGTGCTTTATCCGTAGCCGGTTTTTCTACCATGTCTGATAGCTTCACTAATCTGCCTGTTGCTGGGTGAGATTGAGATGGGGCAACAATCCCATATTTGCTGACATCTTTTTTATCTACCGTCTGTACCCCAACAATGGAAGCACGTGTTTCTTCATATTGATCGATCAATTGCTTTAAAGCAGGTTTCCCACCTTCATTAACGACCACATCGTCTCCTAATAATACGGCAAAAGGTTCATCGCCAATAAATGATTTGGCACATAAGATCGCATCTCCTAATCCTTTAGGTTCTTTCTGGCGGATATAGAAGATATTCGCTAAATGAGCAATCTCATCAATCTGTTCCAATTGTCTCATTTTCCCAGAGGCCTTTAATCTTTCTTCCAATTCATAGTTTTTATCAAAATGATTTTCCATGACATGTTTTGTACTATTGGTAATGATCAGAATTTCTTCAATGCCGCTTTCAACCGCTTCTTCGACTATGTATTGAATAGTAGGAATATCAACGATCGGCAGCATTTCTTTAGGCAAAGCTTTGGTTGCCGGCAAGAAACGTGTCCCTAAACCAGCCGCCGGAATAACAGCTTTACGAATACGAATTTTTTCATTTTTTACTTTTCTACTCATAGAAGTCTCCTTATTATTTAAATACTTGTCTGATGATTGGTGCTGTAGCATTCGTCTCATAAGCCTTCGCGGTAGCAAAAGCTGCCTGCTGAATCTTTTGTTTTTCTTCAACACTCAATGCATCGATCATGTTTATCTTACATACTAAGTCTAACACATTTCTTGATTCAAAGAAATATCCATTTTGTCCATCCTCAATATAACTGGTCGGTCCGTAATTATTTGCTGCGATGACGATAGCTTCACAAGCCATGGCTTCCAACCCTACTAAGCCCAAGCTTTCACTTTTACGATAGGTTGGAAAAACAAAATAATCCAATGCACTATAAACATTCGTAAGTTCTGCTTGTGAAATAAAAGGGATGCGAATAATCTCTTTTTCTAGGTTACAGGCGGTGATTAACTGTGTCAATTCTTTTTCCTGCTCTCCCGTTCCGACCATGATAAACTTTCTTGAATCTCCCTGTTCTTTCAATAGTTGAGCCATTTTCACAAATATTTCCCAGCCTTTATGAGCTTCAATACGACTTACATAGCCTAAATAGCTTGTGTCACTATCAAGCTTCAAAGCCTTTTTTGCCTCTGCTGGGTCTTTTTTATGAATTACAGATAAATCCACACCACCTGAAGGATAGAGTATAATCTTATCTTCTTCTATTTGATATTGCTCGATCATCACTTTTTTAAAGTACTCTGATGGAACAACAATTTTATTCGCTAAAGGCAGTACCATAGCTGAACGCTGTTTGTTTTTATACATCCAATCTTCTTCAATGACAACATCATTTCCATGGGCATTCAATACAATTTTCATCTTAGGTTTCAATTGATGAATGATTTTAACCATGTAGGAGATATGCGAAATATAATGTCCATAAACATAATCATAATGACCAAACAGACTGCTTAGTATCCCCTGCATATAAAAGAATATGTAATTCATCAGTCGCATGATTTTAGAGTCATTCTTAGGCTTACTGATAACTTTGACTTGATGTCCATCTTGTTTTAATATCTCGACTGTATTTAAAACAAACACACCATAATGAGGATATTTTTTAGATGGATACATATTGGTGAGCACTAATATTCTTGCCATGCTTACTCTCCTTTAAATAAATCTTCGTACTGTTGTATAATACGAGGCCAATTATAAGCTTTCTGAATTCTTTGCTTTGCTTTTTTTCCTAATTCTTCAAATTCATCTGGTTTCATTTGTTCTACCTCATCGATCAGTGAAGCAAGATTTCCTATCTGCTTATTAAAATATTTAGCGCTGTCTAAACCAACACTATTATTAAAATCGACATCTAACAATAAATTTAAATCAGTAGTTGCCAAAGATTCAAGCAAAGATGGATTGGTTCCGCCTACTTCATGGCCATGGAGATAAGCAAAAGCATTTTTTCTTATTAGATATAAAAGTTTAGAATCGTAAACGGTCCCAACAAAATCAATTCGTGAATCTTGATCAAAATGCGTCTTCTTTTTAAGATGCTCATAAAATTTATTTTGCTCTACGTTCGTGATAATGACGAGTTTTTTATTAGTATGGCTTTTCATAAATTCTCTGATCATTGTTTCATAATTGTTTTCGGGTACAAAGCGCCCAACGATCAAATAATACTGATGATTGACGATATCATGCTGTTTATACCAGTCATAAAGCTGATCCAAATAATCCATCGCATATGTTTCTTCTGGTAAATCAGCCCCATAGGCGATAAACGTCGATTTAGGCTGATAAGCAGCATATTCTTTTAATACGTAGTTTTCAATTCCGATCGAATCACTGATAACACGATCACAATATTTGATTAATACACGTTCTGAGTATTTCAAATATTTTTTAATGGGCCAGATCCATTTATCTCGCTTCCATTCGTGACCATCTGGATTAATATAGAATTTTACACCAAGCTCTTTAAACTGGCGATATGCTTTATGTAAAAACGGACCGGCTGTACACCCCAACATATAGATAACCGCATCGCTGATGTGATTTTGCCGAATATATTGCAACGTGCGGCGAATTGCTTCTCTGTCATAATAAATAACTTTTGCGGGACCTAATGAGGGCATCTTCACTTTAAAACAACGTGCTCCATGGTAATCAAATTCCTCATTGTCATCTCCCATGCAGGCAACATGATATTTTATCTGTTCAGATTGCTTCTTTGTGACTAGACAATCGGTGAACGTTTCAAACCCACCATAACGAGCAGGCAATCCTTTGCATCCAATAATAAAAACATGTTTCATGATAGTCTCCTTCAACATTTTTTCTTATTATATCATTTTTCCATTATATATGCATTAGTTTAAATTAGAAATCTATGAACCCAGTACTAAGAAAAAAGCTACTCATAAGTAGCTCCTCTATCAGTTATATAGTCCAAAATCTTAAGAAAATAGTAATAACAGAAACAGATAAGGCTATAATTGGTAATAAATATGCATTATTTAAACAAACATCTTTATATTTTTGTATATATTGATTATTGGCTATACGATTGCTTTGAAAAATAACAGGCAGTAAAACTAATAATGGAATAAAATAACGTCCTTGCACTCCAGAAATGGATTCTGCTCCTATTCCGTACCCCGGCATCATTGGTGTCCATAGAATATAAAAGGCAATAAAAATACCAAAAACGCCTACACATAAAGAGAAGATATTGATCCCTTTAAAATATATATTAAGTTTTCCCGTGAAGCTGTTTGCATCTAAAAATATCATCAATAACATTAATAATAATATACTTATATATGCAAATACAGGTAAATACGTATCTAATAATCCAAATATTCCTATCATTCCTGATAAATAAAAGAAACGATTAACAAACATTTCATTATAAAGAACACTTAACATCTTACCAGGGTTACTCAGCATAAAACTTATTTGCTGGGAGGTTAGACTTGGTCCACTTTCTATATTGCTGACACTTGGAACTGGATATTTAATAATAAATGTTCCTGCTAGAATAATACCAGCCATCAATAGAATAAATTTTACACTCTTTTTCATATCCAATGATTTTTTTAATGGTAAGCAAATTAATGGCACCATTACAAAACTATAAACCATTTTAATATTTAAAAATACAACTCCCATAATTGAAAAAACAGCAAGATATTTCCAATTCAACTGCTCATCCTCTTTTAAAAACAGCCGTAAAGTCAATGAAACAGCCAACATTGCTAAAGATATTAATAATCCATCATAGGACACAGTGGCCGCTAAAGCCATACTCATAGGTAAAAGTCCTATCAACATAAATGACTTTTTAAATGCCGGTGATAGTCGAATAGCAAGGGCAACGATTGTAATATAGAAGATCAAACAACCCAATCTAGCAAAGTAGAGCATATAAACCGTACTAAAATGCTCTAGACCAAAAACATATCCTAACGTCTTCCCTGCAAAAATACCCACTGCTGGAATAAAATGTCCTAACGGAATAACAGAGTCTGTTGAAAATCCCTGAAATGTATAATTTAAAAAACCAGATGTATCTCGTTCTTGATTCAATACTTCCTCATAAGTTTGTTTCTTATCTAAATCACCAATATAAGTCAACTTTTCATTTATATAGTTAATCATTTTATCAGGTAAATAATAACCTGTACTCTCTCCGTTTACACTAGGATAAAAATCACCTCTAGAAATAACGTAAGCTTTTTTAAAATGGCTATCTTCATCAGGAGATTGAAACGGTGGAATCACTACCATCAGGATGAATCCGAAAATTAATGACAAAAAGACAAATTGGCGACTTATGCTTTTAACTTTCATAATACTCTCCAATACGGATTAAATATCTTCTTAAGGCATCTTGCCACGTTGGTAATCTATAAAACCCGTTTTTATCTAATTCATTCTTCTCCATGCGGCTATTTGCAGGTCTTTTTGCTTTAGTGATAAATTCTTGCGAAGACACTGGTGTAACTTCTACTTCTAATCCAGCTTGTTTAAATATTTCACATGCAAATTGATACCAACTGCAAAACCCTTCATTTGTTGCATGATAAATTCCATATTTATCTGTTTGGATCATATCCACAACCAATTTTGCTAAATCATAAGTATACGTAGGAGAGCCAATTTGATCATCAACTACCTTAACAGCACCATTTTCTTTTCCGAGACGTAACATCGTTTTAATAAAATTATTTCCATTTGTTCCAAAAACCCAGGCAATTCGAATGATGAAATAATTCTGAAGTAATTCTTGAACAATCAATTCTCCCTCACATTTTGTTTTTCCATAAATATTTAAAGGGTGTCTTATATCGTATTCTTTCCAAGGACGTATTCCCTCTCCATTAAAAACATAATCGGTTGAAAAATACATCATTTTTATATCCAAATCTTTACAAACTTGAGCAATATTACGAGTTCCATCAACATTTACTTTTTTACAAAGTTCTATCTCATCTTCTGCCTTATCCACTGCTGTCCACGCAGCACAATGAACTACAGCATCAACTTGACTTTCTGTTATTACTTTCTTTACAATATCTGCTTTAGTAATATCCATTTCTTCAACATCAACACCAATTGCCTGAACCCCTCTCTTTTTACATTCTTCTACAACATCGTACCCTAATTGACCATTAACTCCTGTGACCAGTATTTTCATGATATATCCTTTCTAAAGAAAACCCATCATACGATGGGATTTCTTATTTTTTTCCGTATTGTTTTTCAAAATATTGCTGATATTCTCCGCTTAAAATATTTTGCCACCATTCTTTATTATTTAAGTACCATTCTATTGTTTGCTGTATTCCAGTATCAAAATTATATTTTGGTTTCCATCCTAATTCAGTTTCCAACTTTGTTGGATCAATTGCATAGCGTCTATCGTGACCAGGACGGTCTGTTACATATTCGATCAAAGACTCTGGTTTATTTAATGCTCTTAAAATAGTTTGAACAACTTCTAAATTAGTTCTTTCGTTATGTCCGCCTACATTATATACTTCTCCAACACGACCATTTCTGATAATTAAATCAATTGCTGCACAATGATCTTCCACATGTAGCCAATCTCTTACATTTTCACCATTTCCATAAACGGGTAACGACTCATCCGCCAATGCTCTTGAAATCATTAATGGAATTAATTTTTCTGGAAAATGATAAGGTCCATAGTTATTAGAACATCTACTGATCGTAATCGGTAATCCAAATGTACGGTAATATGCCAATACAAATAAATCTGCACTTGCCTTAGAAGAACTGTATGGACTTGATGTGTGTAAAGGGGTGTCTTCCGTGAAGAATAAATCAGGGCGATCTAAAGGCAAATCTCCATAGACTTCATCGGTAGAAACCTGATGGTATCTTTTAACGCCAAATTTTTTAGCCGCATCCATTAAAGTTGTAGTCCCTAATACATTTGTTTTAACGAATATATCCGGATTAGTGATACTCCTATCTACATGACTTTCCGCAGCAAAATTAACGACAATATCAAACTTCTCTTCTTCAAACAGTTTAAAAATAAACTCACGATCTGCAATATCACCTTTAATAAATTTATAATTAGATTTCCCCTCAACTGGTTTACATGTTTCTAAATTTCCAGCATATGTCAACAAATCTAAATTAACTATCTTATCCTCGGGATACTTATTTACCATATAATGTACAAAATTACCACCAATAAATCCAGCTCCACCAGTAACTAATATTTTCATTGATTATTTATCTCCTTTATATTCAAAATTACAATCACTTTCATCTAACAACGGTCCCTGTTCATCTTTTTCAGATAAAATTGGCTTGATTCCATTTAATAAAGTTCCCCAATCCACATTGACTGAAGGATCATTATATCGAATACCGCGATCATGTTCTTTAGAATAAAAATTATCCACTTTATATCGAAATTCAACATCATCCGTCAATGTTAAAAAACCGTGGGCAAATCCTTGAGGGATAAAGAATTGTCTCTTATTTTCAGCACTTAGCTCCACACTCACCCATTGTCTGTAAGTTGGACTCCCTTTACGAATATCAACAGCCACATCAATGACTGTCCCTTTTGTACAACTTACCAATTTTGCTTGAGCCATAGGCGAATTTTGAAAATGAAGACCTCTTAACGTCCCTCTATTGGCCGAAAAAGACATATTATCTTGCACAAATTCATTAGTAATTCCTATTTCCTCATATTTCTGCTTACTGTAAGTTTCCATGAAATAACCACGATGATCTCCATGAACATCCGGTTCAATAATTAATACACCTGGTATTTTAGTTTCAACTACTTTCATATCGTACCTCTTAATCTATGAACTTTCCATCAATAATATCTTTTAAATATTTACCATATTGATTCTTTTTAAACATTTCATAAGCTTCAACTAATTTATCTTTACTCATCCACCCATTTTTAAAGGCAATCTCTTCTAAACAAGCAATTTTTCGATTTTGATGTGTTTCAACTGTTTTGACAAAATTAGTTGCCTCTACTAAAGATTCGTGCGTTCCTGTGTCTAACCACGTAAACCCTTGTCCTAACAGCATAACATCCAACTTACCTTTTTCAAGATAAATTTTATTCAAATCTGTAATTTCCAATTCCCCTCTTGCAGAAGGTTGAATAGATTTCGCATATTCTACAACTTTATTATCATAAAAATAAAGTCCAGTTACAGCATAATTCGATTTTGGAAGAACTGGTTTTTCCTCAATTGAAATAGCCTTTCCTTCATCGTCAAACTCTACAACACCAAATCTTTCTGGATCATCAACATAATATCCAAATACTGTAGCTCCACTGCTTCTAGCTGCTACTGACTTTAAACGTTTGTCTAGACCATGTCCATAAAAAATATTATCTCCTAAAATCATAGCCACACTGTCTTCTCCAATAAAACTTTCACCTAAAACAAAAGCTTGAGCTAATCCATCTGGTGACGGTTGAACTTTATATTGAAGATTAATGCCATACTGTCTTCCATCTCCTAATAAAGCTTCAAATCTCGGTGTGTCCTCTGGTGTAGAAATAATTAAAATATCTTTGATACCAGCATTCATCAAAACTGAAAGAGGGTAATAAATCATAGGCTTATCATATATCGGCAATAACTGTTTACTGGTTACTTTTGTCAGCGGATATAATCGGGTTCCGCTACCTCCTGCTAAAACAATTCCTTTCATAATATAAATTCTCCTTTTCTCTTACTATATTATCATAAACAACATCTATTTTTAAATTGAAAAATCTTCAAATCATAGTCTTTCATCATCATTAGACTTTTTATGCAATGCTAATTGCTGGGCTAGATCTTTAATTTGAACAGACATTTTTGAAACAGTTACCGTCAATACAAAAATTAATAATAAAGCGAAGCAAAAACCAAAGAAAAAAAGGATATTAATAGGTAGTCCAACTCCCATTAATTCAGCGATATAGGATATTAAATTCGGAAATATATCCAAAATTAATATTCCTAATCCGACTAACATCCAAGTTAAAGCATATTTTAAAACTAACTGTCCTTTTCTAATCATATTGATTATAAAAATTAAGATTAGAAAGATCAAGATCGCAATAATGATTTGCAACTTTAAATTCATAGGTGACCTCCTACTATTTTCTTATAGCTTCAATAAAAATAGCTAATGATACTTTTATCATATAATAGATTGATTTAATTGGGGAAATGGAAGATGTGCCTCCTGCGCGTTCACGCATAACAACAGGCAGTTCTCCGATTTTCTTATGTAATTTAAGCAAAACCACAATACTTTCCGGCTCCGGATAGTCTCTTGGGTACTCCTGACAAAAAAGATTAATAATTTCTTTATTAATAATCCTCAGACCAGATGTTGGATCGGTAATAGTTTTCCCAGTCAAAAGTCGAATAACCCAAGAAAAATATTTAATTCCTACTCTGCGCATTAAAGAAGATTGAAACCCAACTTTTTTGATAAACCGTGATCCAATTACCATATCAAGATTTTCATCAATCAAATATTGAGACATTTGTTCCAAAAATTTAGGATCGTGCTGTCCGTCTCCATCCACTTGAACAGCAAGATCATAATTATTCTCTTTCGCATATTTATATCCTGTCTGCACTGCTCCGCCAATTCCTAGATTTATCGGCAAATTAATGACATTAAAATGATTTTCTTCGCATAATGCCCTCGTATTGTCAGTAGAGCAATCATTAACAATCACATAATCAAAATCAATTGCATTTTCAACAATATCTCTTACCGTTTCAACAATGCTTTCACTTTCGTTATATGCTGGAATTATTATTAATTTTTTCATTCTATCACCTACTCATTAAGATCATTTGACTTTTCACTCTTAGCATATAAATTAGCTATAAATTGAGCAATTGGCTTTGGCCAAAATTTTCTAAACATCTGTAAATCTTCTTTATTTCGAACATTATCATTTATGATGGCGCTTGTCTCAGATCCTTCATGAATCCTATGTCCCATAAGCGGTTGTGGATTATATCCAAATCGACCAGAAAGACGCGATAGTTTTTCCCATGCTTCCCAATCTTCATCTGATCTAAATCCAGAAACAAAAACCTCTTCTGGGAGATTTGCCTTAACAAATGTGACAGAAGGACAACAAATAGGACAGCCTAAAGATAAAATACGGCGACGAACAAATTTACTGTTACCTAAAAATTTAATTTTCAAAGGAGACAACATCAGTTTTTTAATACGTAATAACGAATTATTATAAATATATGCTCCATTTCTAACCTCGGCATAATCTGTAAAATAAATCAATGTATTCGGATATTTATTTAAGTAATGAATTGCCTCAAAAGCATATTTTGAAAAATATAAATCATCTTGATGTGCAATAGTAACATAATTAGTGGTAGCCGATTTATAAGCGAAATTCCAATCTTCAGTTATACCACTTTTTCCTTTATTAACAAACAGAGGGAGATCATATTTCTTTGCCAAAGAAGTAATAAAATCATTTGGAGTAGAGGTTACAATAATTGTTTGGCTCTCTTCAGACTGATTAATTAAAGAACAGATACATTCCTCTAAGTATTCACTTTCTTTATATGCGCATATAGCAAACGTATGTTTTTTCCGACCCACTCATTCTCCTCCTAATTTATTTTCAATAAAATACTCGTATATTTTAACATTCTTTAAGTTATTACACAAGTTTTCTTTAACTGATGAATTCTAATATTTAAAATATCCTTTGCATAATGGATTACATAACATAATTAAATCAGATAAAATATTCAATTCTTTCCTATTTAATATCCATTTTTTTCGATTAATACTTTCAATCAATATATTGATATTCTTTATTCTCTTTGTCTTTATACAACACATGTTTAAATTTAATAAAAGTACAACCTGTGTAACAATATTATTCCCAAAAGGTAAGATTTCTGAATCATAATGTGTTTTAATTGGTCCAAAACTTTTCACCACGCCAAATCTCCCAACTACAAGTCCACTTACAGATGCCACTTGCTCCTGCGAACAAGCTCCTACTAACTTTTCTATGCAGCAATTGGATAATTTTAGATATTTTGCATTTATAATACAAAGAAATTCAGCATTAAGAAGTGAATTATTGTTTATTTCTTCATTCCTTTCATCTCTTATCTCTCCGTTTTCATACATAAAATAAACATTTCCCGCTTGTCTCTTCATTATACTTTGAAATGATTTGAAATCATTTTTATCAGAAACTGAATGAATTAGAATATCAGGGCATTCTTGCTGTTGATAGATTACTTCATAATAGCCTGGATAAGACATTTGGTTAACACTTGCATATATATGACAACGCTCCAGATGATCTGATATTGCTTTTACTCCAGCCTCATAAGCATATGTTTTGCTGTCTGGGCGAGCAGAGGTTGAGCCCTCATGAACCCGCCAATGATATAATATAGAAGATATATGCTGAATATTTTTGGCGTTTTCAAAACATCTTAAAATCAAATCATGATCTTGTGCTCCATCATATTGACTATTTTCTCCAGAAACTATTTTCAATAAAGATTGACTCATAACCAACATATGACATACATAGTTGTTATTTCTTAATTTATATAAATCCGGTTCACTTTTGTAATAAGGATCAAAATACTTTTTTGCCCGGTCATCATACTTATCTTCATCTGTGTAAATTAAATCAATAGTTTTATTCGTTTTGATTAATTCATATACTTCATTTAATGCAGTTAATTCTAAAAAATCATCGTGATCCAATAAGACACAATAATCCCCTGTTACCTTTGAAAAGGCTGCATTGGTATTCCCCGCAATACCTAAATTATTATCTAATTTTAAATAAGTAATACGCGGATCAGCATCGTATTTTCTCATTATCAATTTACTCAAATCAAAATGGTCACTGGCATCCACTAAGATAAGTTTCCAATTTTGATAAGATTGATTCAGTACAGAATCAATCATTTGACAAAAATAATTTTCTTTTGTGTTAAATAACGGTACAACGATATCAAATTTTATAGGGCCTTTAATTTTAGATGAATGAATAAAATGATGATGCATCTGTCTGTTATAATAATATTGAGTTATTTTTTTAGAAATAGAATGATAACGAAACCAAAAAATCTTTATTATTTTTTTTAACATAATCTTCTCCTAATAAAAAGCAATCTGTATATACATTTATAGTATATACCAGATTACTTTAATGTCTACTTATATTATACAATGCTAAAACATCCTCTTCAATATTATTCCAATCACGCATTTTTGCTGTCTCTACCCCACCATTGTATAATTGTTCCTGCAATTTAGGATCTGTTCGAATCTCTTCAATAGCAGCCACAGCAGTCGACAGATCATCATGAGAATAGAATAAACAATTCTTACGATCAATTAAATATTCAATATTTCCACCATTAGGAGCCACAACAACAAAACCACCCGTTCCCATCATTTCTAATGGCGGATAAGAAAAGCTTTCCAATATACTCGTTTTCAACAAGATATCACATTGCCCATAGATTTTAGCTACTTCTTCATATGGAACTTTGTGCATAAAGCGATCGACATAATATCCTTTTTTCGGGGTCCCCTGATATGAAAGATACCAAATTTCATACTTTTCTTTATTTAACAAATCAACAATCTTAAAGCTTTCATCTACATTTTTATAATAATCTTCGCTGTTTCCTTCAATTAAAATCTTTACTTTTCCGTCCAATTTACGTCTGTGCGGCTGAAATAAGGTTAAATCTAATCCATTAGGTGCAAAAGCTGATTGACGCTCATATTTTTTCTCCAACCAATCCTTACACCATGCCGATATAGTAATGAATTTTACATCTACTGATGGATTATAGGTTTGGTTCGCTTGAATTTTAAAAATATGTCCCCACTCATAAAAATCTGTTTCAAAATTTTGAACAAAATAAAATCTTTCTTTTACATGTTCATATTGTGTAACAAAAGTCAATGTTGACCATAAAGTTGCAACCGCTTTATCAAACGTTCCATAATAAAGATTATTCTTATCTGATAAGACAGGTAAAACAGCTCCATCTTTTTCCACATAACCGGTTTCTTGACCTTGAGTAATCAATGTAACATCCACACCAGCAGATTGCAAGATCGCTGCATGTTTCAAAATTACCAATACACCTCCACTAATTTGAACAGAGGGCATAACAAACATTAAATTTGGCTTACGATGAGTAATAATATATTTAGCAAATGAATACCCATTATAAACTGTCGTACAATTTTCAATAACATCTTCATAGGCTTTTTTCCCGATTGCATATCGTAGATGTTTATCTTCAATCAAAGCTTTTAAAGCTGTATACCACGATTCATTATCACCACATAGATAGCCAGTAACCTGATCTTTAATCATCTTTTTAAAAGCTCCTATATTACTAGCTACAGTAGGCACCTTAACTAAACTGGCCTCTATCCATTTAATTTCTGATTTTGCTTCATTAAAAATAGTATCCTCCAATGGAGCTAAATTAATATCCACAGAACTAATTAAATGGGGCAGCTGCTGCCAATCAACAAATCCTCTTGCTTTAATTCTATCTTTAAATTCCATTAAAGAAGCGGGAATATCTAATTCGCCCACAATATGCAGTTCAGTTTGTGGATACTCTCTTAGTATTTTTTCTATAACAGGTAAAATCATTAAAACATCATCGTTATGTGTAATGCTTCCACTAAAATAGCCTAAACGCACTTTATTTTCACGTTCCGCTAATTCTCTTTTAACTTTATTTAAAACTCTCTTTTGAGAAGAACTGAGTGACTCTACTTTAGAATGGATAAAATCTTCTTTATAATAATTTTCAAGTTGAGATAATTGAATCATCTTTGAAGAAGCTGTATTTCTATTAATATATACCTCTGGCACATAATTTTTTAATTCTTCTGCCAGTCTCTCTGTAGTCGTTATTGCCCCATCACAAAGCATTAATGTTTTTTTCATTCGCTCAACACCATCATTATACAATGCTTGATCTTGAAGTGACATCGTTTTCACATATTTAATAAGATCTGTATATTTAGTATCGATTACTAAATCATCTATATCAAATAGTACAGTTTTATTTAATTTTTTAGCCTGTTGAATAAATCTTCCAATTAAATCAGTGTATGGACAACGATAGAAAATAAAAGTACGATAATTTTTAACTAATTCTATTGTCAATTCCTCATAAAAAACTTCATTCGAGAGGATATTTCCTGCTTTGAGCTGTTCTCTTTGATGTGTTACGCGATAACGTGTCGGATGTGGTAAAGTACATCCGTTAATAAATAAAACATCCATGTAACTTATTTCAGGACTTGGCAACTCTTCCCCAGTACTTCCAATAATTTTCTTTTTTAAAAACTTTAGACTTCGCTTAATCGTTTTGTACATCCCATCTTTAGCCAAAGAATGTTTTACTTTGCCAAATAATTTCTGTATTCTCAAAATCACTTGAATCCCCCCCTTAGATAGAATAGGCATCACAGACTGTTTCAGTATCGCCAAACATTTTAACAACACCCTTTTCAATCCAGACAACCTTATTGCACATTTCACGTATTTGATCCATACTATGAGACACAAACAATACTGTAGTTCCACCACTCATCAATTCAAGCATACGTTTTTTACTTTTTCTTTGAAAATTTTCATCCCCAACCGCTAAAATCTCATCAACAATCAAGATTTCTGGTTCAACTACCGTTGCAATTGAAAAAGCTAAACGCATGAGCATTCCCGATGAATAGTTACGAATAGGCATATCAATAAAATCTCCTAATTCAGAGAATTCATGAATATCATCAAACCTTTCCTTCAAAAAGTTCTTCGAATAACCTAATATGGCTCCATTTAAAAATACATTTTCCCTTCCTGTCAAATCAAAATCAAATCCTGATCCTAACTCTAACATGGGTACAATATTGCCATTAACTGTAACAGATCCTTTAGTAGAACCAACAATACCGGAAATAATTTTAAGCAATGTGCTTTTCCCAGCTCCATTACGTCCAACAATTCCCAAGACATCTCCTTTAGCTACCGTAAAAGAAACATCTTTCAAAGCCCAATACTCATTCATTTTCACCTTATTTGAAAGCAATGCTGTGACCCATTCTTTTAAGCTTAGAATTTTATCACTAGACATAGTAAAACGAATTCCAACATTACGTACATCTATAATTTTTTGGGCATTAATATCCTCAATTGTTTCAATGTCCTGACTTAAAGATTTACTTAAATAGTTCTCTTTTATATACTTGCAAAAATTTCTAGAATTTGAATACGTGACACATTTTTGTGACACTGCTAAACATGCATTTTCAGAAATTTTTTGTCTTAAAATATCGTTTTCGACTAATTCTTTAATCGCATCATACCAATCTTCTAATTTATCGCATAAGATCCCGGTTTCATGATCCTCAATCATTCTTTTATAGGCTCCTATATTACTTGCTATAACAGGAACTTTAACCAATGAAGATTCAATCCATCTGACCTCCGATTTAGCTTGATTATAAAGAGTATCCTCCAGCGGGGCAAGACTGATATCTACAGATGCAATCATTGCCGGAAGCTTTTCCCAATCCATAAATTCATATACTTTAATTCTGTCCTTAAATACTTCAAATTCCTGAGGAACTGTAATTTCTCCAACAAAATATAACTCCATATTATCATATTCATTCATTAATCTAATAAGTGTCGGTGTAATCATTTGAATATCATCATTATGAGTGATGCTTCCACTAAAATAACCTAAACGAATTTTCCCGATTCGTTCAGCCATTTCGGTCTTTACCTTTTCTAATATTCCCTTCTGTTCATCTGCCAAATATTGAGGATCACTTTTAATTAATCCATCTTGATAATAATTTTCTAATTTAGAGAGTTTTACTAATTTATCAGAAGCAACATTTCGATTGACATATACTTCATTTACCACCTTTTTCAACTCTTTTGCTAAGGTTTCGGTTACTGTGATTGCCCCATCGCAAAGCTTTAACGTCTCCATATTTCTTATAACACCATCATCATAAAGAGCTCGTTCCTCTTCGCTCATTGTATTTAAATATTTAATTGAATTTGTATATTCTTTATCTATTACTAATTCATCAATATCATATAGCACAGTTTTATTCATTTTTTTTGCTATTTTAATAAAACCACTCACTGATTCTGTAAACGGACAGCGATAAAAAATGAACATTTTAAATCCTTTTACTAAATCAAGACTTAATTTGTCAAAAAATACAGCCTCAGAAGTAATGTTTTCATAAGATAGCTGTTCACGTTGATTCTCGATACGATATCTTGTTGTTTGAGGTAACGTACATCCATTGATAAATAAAACATCCTTCATTTTTTTGTTTGATAAATCAATTTCACTTTGGGATGTAATTTCATTTTCTTTTTTATTTAATGCCATGTTTCATCCTCCTTAAATGTACAACGCAAATTTATTTTCCAGCTTTTTAAATACCGCATTTCCTATGATTAAAAAGAAAACTGCTGAAACAGCCATAACCACAAATGAAAGAGGTTCAGGTGTAATGCGATCAATTAATATAGTTCTAAAAAATTCAACAAAATAATACATTGGATTAAACTTCATCAATATTCTCATAAAATTAGGTAGTATATCAATAGGGTAAAAAATAGGGGTTGCATACATCCACATCAATGTAAATAAACTCCACAAAAACTGTACATCCCTAAAGAAAACCATTAAAGCTGATAGTATGTATGCCAAACCGATAGCACCAATAATTAAACATAAAATTCCATAAGGAATCATTAAATATGAAGCACTTGGCAGTAAACCAGTAAACCAAGCCAGTAAAAGCAATGGAATAAATGAAAATAATAGGTTTACAAAAGAAGATAAAACTTTAGAAATCGGATAAATATTCTTAGGAACATATACTTTTGTGATTAATGAAGCATTATTAATGATAGAATAAATACCTTGATTTGTTGCATCAGTAAAACAATTGAAAATAACCGTCCCAGTTAATAAATAAACTGGATAATTTGCTATTTGATACCTAAACAATTGTGAAAATACTGCATACTGAACAGCCATGGTTAATAATGGATTTAAAACACTCCATAATACACCCAAAACTGATCGCTTATATTTAGTTTTAAAATCTCTTTGTACTAACTGTTCCAATAAAAACTGATATTTATACATTTTCTGTATAAATCCTAAACCAATACATTTTTTTCCTTTTAAATTAGCATCCTGAAGACAATATAAATAAATAGCTAATGCTATAATACTAAATATTCCCAAAGGTAAAAGAACAGGATAATAAACTGCACTGTTTAAATACGAAATATTTGCACACAGTCCAGTATTACTAATTATTCCTTCATTTATGTAAAGGTTATCTCCATCATTGACATTGGCGTTTTGAGTCATTACTGTAACGCTCTTACCCGGCAAAGTATCTTCTGCCATAATTACTAAAGACACTATACCGTTTTGCACCTCTAATTCCTTGTCCACCGCAAAACGCATTGGTACTGCATTTTTTATATCCTTCATCTCTAATGACGTCTCATAAAGGATTTCATTTGAATCTTTTTTAACTAACTGTATATCTAACTTACCTACGAGGTCTGTTCTGTCAAAAGTACCAAAAGTGATTTCAAAATAGTCTATATATTTTCCACCCACAATACTTTCTTGAACTACTTTTTGCCCATTTTCTAATTCTTCAAGGTAAGATTCATTTTTTATTCCTGTGTTTATTACCGAACCTTGATCATATTTTAACTGTTTTTGACCCGTAGCAAAAAAACTTACAATAAATAATATATAAACCATTAAGACCAATAAACAATGCTTTCTTAATCTATTTTGATTTTCTTTCATGATAACTTCCTTTCTTTTGATTATAAAAATAATCACTCGCAATTGTACCAGCTAGATTCTATCATTTAGGGAGTATAATTTCAATATTTTTATCCCTATTGGACAATATCTCTATTAATTATATTCTATTTTAGAATCTTAAAATGAAATCTTCAAATTGAATATTCTATGACAACGCTATTCAGTAACCAAAGGTTATTTAAAGTATTCCATTATTTATTTTTCTTTATTCTTTTATTAATTGTTTTGAATGATATACCATAAACGTGGGAATTAATGAATTGACAATCTTATATCTAATCATGAGAAATGGGATCATACAAACTTTAAAAATTTACAAGCAAATAAAATAAAAAATACCACCTATTTTCCATTACATTTTCATTTTGTGGGATTTAATAAAGAAATAAGTAAAAATAAAGATAGAAACAAATAGCAATATAGCCATTATAATAACGAAAGAATAAGCAGCACCCTGCACACCATTATGCTGAGTCAGGTAATTAGGAATCAACAATGAGGATATAAAAGTTATCCCATAAGCAAACAAGATGCTTTTCTGCCTTCTCATAACGGACAGTGCATAGTACAAAATAACATTTGCGGAATTAATCCCACCACCGACTAGTAAGATAAGCAGTGAAAATTTAAAGCCGTCTAAACTTGTTTTGTATAATAAAGAAAGGACTGGAATTCCTAAAAAGTAGGCTCCTATAAGAGTTATTACTGTCACCCCTACTATTCCTACAAAAATATAAATAATCACAATTAAGAATTCTCTATAACGTCCGTTATTCCATTTTCTTGCCATGTTAGTCAACATAGGCTTAAATATAAAGCCTATTAATAAATTAATAGTCGATACAGGTAAGAAAATAGCAGTATATTTACTTTGAATATTAGAGGGCATATAACTTTCAACTGCATATCTTGAAGCATTTAAAATATAAGTCATCATAAATGAGCTAACAAACAGTGGCAAGCATTCTAAAATAATGCGCCAAATACTTTGCAGACTTACTTCTATTTTAATCGTAACAAAATGTTCTACAATCCTATAGTTTGTAAAATATACAACAATCAAAGCTACAATAATACCACCCAGCATACTAAAAAATAAATTATGACTAATAGAAAGACAAAACAAAATAGTTATAATTGAAAGTGCTGTTCTTAGTGTCAATGATTTTCCTGAGATATCTAAACGATCATTTTGTTGAAATTCTCCTTCAAATACGTCTGCAAAAGTATCGATCATTTTATAAATACACAACAAGAATACTAGAATTGCTTTTTCAAAAGTGTACCCTTTAATAAGAATATAACCAACACTAGATAAAATCATTATTACATCTGTTACAAAACGAGTAATATAATAATCTGAAAATTGAAATACTTTATGTGTATCAGTGACTTGATATGTTCTTGTTTCAAAATAACCAATTGTAGCCATTAATTGACCAACTGCTAATGACATTGCGAAATCTCCACCCAAATAATCACCAGCTATCCGATTTACACCAATAGTTAATACCATGGTTCCTAATGCTAATGTAAAACTTCCCACCATATTCCAAAAGAAACATTTTGCTATAAGATTATTTTGTTCTGCCCAGAGCCAATTGTAAAACTTATTCATCAAAATCTCCAAAATCTAATTGAAATGGAAAATGATTTTTTCTTTTTTCAACAGGCGGTAGCTTCATATAGTCCCCAAAAAGCCCTTTTAAGTGTCCATCTAAATCCGCTGGAAAGTTTAATTGTACATCTTCAAATTGTAATTTTTGCAGGGGATATAAATGACTTAGTTCAAACATATTTGTATAAGCACTCGTATCACAAAGAAATGCAATTCTTTTTGTTGGAAGATGATTATACAATGTGCAAGCTCTTAAACAACGTTTATAAATCATTTTCTTACTTATATGCATTATTCTCATTGTATAATGAACAAATGCACAAATAAATTGTACTACAGTAGCTATAATCCCAGAAAAAGCTAATACAGGATGTGGGATACTGCGTAGAATCAATAATTTAGACCAAAACCAAGCTGATCTTGCTTGTTTTTTTAATAAATTATTATCATCGCTTACATTATCAAAAGGATATAGATCCAAAAAAATTCCAAAATTACAATCAACATCTTTTAATGCAAATTCTTTAAAAGTAGTTCCCTTCAAAACTAAACGTGTTGTCATTAATGGATAATTTTCATTTTCTGAAGTATTCAATACTTCATAGGTGTCAGGAAATTCTATTTTCACTAATTCAATGAAACGATCAAAGTCCTCCCTTGGCAATCCAATATCAATATCGTCATCCCAAGGTATAAACCCATTATGACGCACAGCTCCTATCCCGGTCCCAGCCAAGCCAAAATAGCGTAATTCATTTTTATCACATATAGATATGAAATCTTTTAATATTTTCATTTCTAATTTATGTACCTTTTCTAAGGTAGCCTCATCATATTCTCCAATCATTATCAATAGCTCCTTTTCATTGTCAAATTTAAAATATTTAAGTATCATAATTATTAATATATATTTTATCCTATTGTTTTTTTATCTAAATACAACATTATATTTTACATTTATGTAATCTATATTACCATATTTAATGTTAGTTTACATTAAATATTTTTTTATAAACACCTGTATAGCTATATCAGCAATTAAGACGAACTTATTATTATTTATATGCTATACAAAAAATGGAATAAGAACTATTCTCATCCCACTTTTTCTAGTTTTAGATGCTTTAAAATACGCTGATAATCTTCTCTAGTATCAACCTCGCCCCAAAAAAAGCCGTTCGTATCTCTTATTACGATATTTATATTCCCACTTAATTGATAAAGAACATTTTCCCACCAATAATTATACTCTTCATCTTTAATTAATTTTGATAATTGTTCTTTAAATACTGGTAAAAAACTTTTCTTTATTTTTGCAACACCAATATACTCACAATCTCTTTCGGATTCTTTCAATTCTTTCCCATAATCAACAAGACAGCAATTATGAGTTTTAAAGAAATAATCTCCTTCTTCTACTCTACTAGAATCCGCAAACATCGTTACTTCATTCTCTTCCTCAATAACTGCTTGCAGAATTTCTTCACTCAAATATACATCTGCATTCATTAAAATAATATCATCATCTTTCAGTTCTTCTCTAGCTAACCATAAAGAAGCAATAGAATTCGTAACTCTAAAAAACGGATTATAATATTCTTTTACATTTAACCCACTTATCTCGTGAACTATATGATGTTCTTTGTATCCTGTGACAATAACTACCTCTATATCATACTTTTGAAGCATTTCAATTGTATGATAAATTAGACTTTCTTCCCCTAACGGAAGTAGACTTTTTGGCTTATTCGTCTCAGATGAAATGCGAGTTCCCATTCCAGCCGCCATTAAAATTGCTTTCATTTTAAATCAACTCCTTCATTTTATCTAATAACAAATCAAAATCCTCTGTCTTTAAGTTTCCTATATGTCCAACCCTTAGAACTGTATCTGCTAATGCTCCTCCGTTTGGAGTAACCATCAAATTATATTCATTTACTAATATATTGTAGATTTCCTTAGCATTACCTTCTTCAAATATAATTGGCGTTAGCGTATTACTTAGTGGATATGTTGGGATATTTAGTCCGATCAACCTTGCCTTTTCACGAAAATACTCTGCCCTTTGATGAATCATCATTACATGATTTTCAACTCCCATTGCTCTAATCTCCATTAAACGCTGATGTAATTCGAAACAAATTCCAACTGCTGGTGTATTAGGCGTTTGTCCGCGCTCCATGTTCTTAACATGTTCTTTAATATTTAAATATAAATTTACAGGCTCCCTATTTTCTACCTTTTCATGATAAAAAGTATTATTCATCACAATCATACTTAATCCCGGGGCTAAAGCCAATGCTTTTTGTGAAGATATAATACTACAATCAATATTCATTTTATCCATCTCGTAAAAATCACTTAAAAAAGAACTAATTGCATCTACAATTAATTTCATCTTTTTCTTTTGACAAAAATCTTGTAATAAATGTATATCATATAATTGACCCGTACTTGTTTCATCAATATTTACCAATAAAGCTGTGTATTTATTGTCAAAAAACAAAGATAATTTTTCATTTGTTAGCGTTTCTCCAAAATTCAATCTTACCTCATCATAAGATATATTATAAATTTGACATATCTTTACAAATCGTTCACCAAAAGAACCACCATTAATAATTAACAATTTATCGCTCTTTCCAAAACAGTTGGATACTACCGCTTCCATAGCCGCACTGCCACTACCTGTAATAAAAGCACATTTACTATCATTATTTGTTCCTATCAGTTCTTTCAACATTGCTGCATTTTCAAGCATTAACTTTGAAAATTCATCAGTTCTAAAATAAGGTATCTGTAAATTTCTTAATGCTAATGTTTCTGGATACATTTCTACTGGTCCCACTGTAAAAAGTTTCATATTTCCCATCCTTTTTTATATATAACAAGTTTATAACATAAACATAACATATTTTCAACAATATGTAACAATATGAGGCTTATTTCACCAAAAAGTATCATTATTTAAACACTTGATTATGTTTCGTTTCAAAATAAGCACAGAAATGTTCCTATTCTATTTCATCGTAATCATACAAATAATTTTGCATGAACACTCTTTATTCAAAGCTTTAAAAAAAATAAGAAATGCTAAATCGCAAAAAAACAATAGCTATACTTATTTTAAGATTAATAATCTGATTTTTGCAACATACATATACAATGGTAACAGGATAATTGTATTACAATCCCCACTATTTATTTTGAAAACTTTATAGTTAATGAAATTATACAAAAATTTAATCAATCATCTTTCTGAAAAAATAATTTAAAAATTAATTATCTAAGAGAAATCCAAATAAAATAATCTTCTGCTAACTTTCCATTTTTTCGTATTTCAACATAATTCTACTTAAAAATAAAGACATATCCCCCTTATTAGCGATTCATCTAATAGAGGGGGCATTTCACTTGTCTTCAATCTTTTTATTTAAAATTATTTTTCCATCCAGCTTTCGTCTTTTGGATCCACTTTCCATGCTTTTAATTTTTCCATATCTTCTTCCTTGATATAGTGATGTTCAACCGCTACCGGAATCAATGTATCATAATCCGTTAATGTCACAAACTTACAATCTGCATTTTTAAAGTTTTCAATTGCTGCTGGTAATCCATAAGTAAAGATCGCTACTAATCCGATGACTTCACATCCTGCTGCTCGCAATGCTTCCACACATTCGATTGAACTTCCACCAGTAGATAAAAGATCTTCAACTACAACGACTTTCATTCCCGGTTTTACAACCCCTTCAATTTGGTTGTTTCTTCCGTGTTTTTTTGCCCCGCCGCGGACATATCCCATAGGCAGACCTAAAATTTCTGCCGTTAAGGCAGCATGGGCAATCCCCGCAGTTGCCGTTCCCATCAAGCATTCCGCTTCAGGATAATGTTCTTTTACTAATTTTGCCAATCCTTCTTCAATATCTTTTCTTACTTTTGGATAAGACAATGTTAGACGGTTGTCGCAGTAAATAGGAGATTTAATTCCCGATGCCCATGTAAATGGATCATTGGGCTGTAAAAATACAGCTTTGATGTCTAATAGATCTTTTGCAATTAATTTTTTCATAGTATTCCTTTTCCTCTCTTTAACCCTTCGATAAATGCATGAATATATTTGATGTCTTCTTTTTTTATACTTCCTAATTCATTTTCAATAGCTTCAAAATCATCATAATGCTGAGAAACCGTTGCTCCCAACAACTTCAAATATTCACAATATTCAATAAATTCGTTCCGATTGAGTACCTTGCTATCTGTTGAGAAAACAAAATATTCAGCATCATACGCCAACAGCATATCAATCACATGAAACAACTGTCGTGAATAACAAGGCGTCGTATAATGCATACCAAAATTCATACAGTCCCCCACGATTAGCACCTTATCTTCTTTCAAATAAACCACCGTAGAGTCAGGACTGTGATCCGATTCAATATGTTCCAGCAAGCAAGACAAATTTCCTAAATCCAATTCCAACTGATGTCGATACATGATGCAGGGAACCTGAATATGCAGCTCACTGCGATCCGGCATCTCCCGTTTTATCTCTTTCACTTCACTAGGAAGCAGTTTTTCTTCCTTAGTATAGCGTTCCAGCATTTCATCAGACCAATCCCAAGCTGCCATTTTCTCCAATGTATCTTTTGCCTGCTTATGAGCAATGTAAGGGAAATGACAAGCTTGTAATCCAAAGACATGATTCCAATGACAATCACTTACGACACCTAATTTAGAAAGTGCATTCAATGACTTATTTTGCTCGATTTCTGTGAGCATCGTTTCCATATGCTCGATGGAAGTTCCGCCATCAATCATTAAAAGCTGATCATCTCCGGCAATACATACTAATAATGGTTTTTTACGATCCATTGGATCACTCAGGCAATAAACATGTTGTGTTAATGGCTTTAATTTCAGTGCCATGACTATGCTCCTTGAAATTGATCCAATACTTCTTTATACGTCGCTGCAGGATCACTTGCTCCTGTAATCGTACGCCCTACTACAATATAGCTTGAAGTCAGCTCGCGCGCTAATTTCGGTGTTGTCACACGTTTTTGATCATCCACGCTGTCACTTGCCAAACGAATTCCCGGAGTGACCGTGATAAAATCCACACCTAATTGTTCATGGACTATTTTTGATTCCAGTGGTGAACAAACGATACCATCCAATCCTGCCGCTTTTGCATTCTCAGCCCATTTCAGCACTACTTTTTCCAATGGCTCATGAATCATCAATTCATTATCCAGTACAGCTTGATCCAAAGAAGTTAAGCATGTCACCGCAATGCATAACGGTCTCGTTTTTCCTTGTGCTCCTTCGTTTAGTCCTTCAATGGCGGCTTTCATCATCTCTATTGAACCAGAGGCATGAACATTGACCATATCCACACCTAATGCTGATAATTGGCGCATCGCACTTTTCACTGTATTAGGAATATCATGAAGCTTTAAATCTAAAAAGATAGAATGACCGCGTCTTACTATTTCTTCGATCATTTCGATTCCCTGTCCATAAAACAGCTCCATTCCTACTTTCACATAAAGTTTTTCATCTTTAAATCGATCCAAGAAATCAATAACTTCCTGTTTGCTTTTAAAATCCAACGCAATAATTACTTTGCTATCAGTCATATTGATGGCTCCTTCCAATAATATCTTTTAAATCTTTAATATTTAATTCATCCATCAAGGCAGGTAATTCATCAATAATTTTCTTACATGCATATGGATCGACTAAATTAGCACTTCCGACAGCGACCGCACTTGCTCCTGCACTCATCATTTCAATCACATCACATGCCTCACTGACACCGCCCATTCCAATAATAGGAATTTTCACTGCCTGATAGACCTGATAAATCATTTTCAATGCAACAGGGAAGATCGCCGGTCCGGAATAGCCACCTGTTTTGTTAGCGATGATTGGCTTTCCGGTTCTTAAATCAAAGCGCATTCCAATCAATGTATTGATCATTGTAATCCCATCAGCTCCAGCCGCTTCGACCGCTTTTGCCATGGCGACGATATCCGTTACATTGGGTGACAGCTTAACATAAACCGGCACTTTTGACACGGCTTTGACTGCTTTAGTGAGATCAGCTGCCATTTGCGGATCTGTCCCAAACTGGATTCCGCCGGCTTTGACATTCGGACAAGAGATATTCAATTCCAATGCCCCCACCATATCATGTGTTGAAATCTTTGCAGCACAGGCAACATAATCTTCCATGCTGCTGCCGGCAACATTGGCAATCACCTTATGATGATACACTAAACGCAGTTTTTCTAATTCTTCACTCATTACCTTGTCAACCCCGGGATTTTGCAGTCCGATCGCATTCAGCATCCCTGCACGTCCTTCTGCAATTCGCGGCAATGGGTTGCCGAAGCGAGGTTCGATCGTTGTCCCCTTGATCATGATACTCCCTAAACAGTTAATATCATAGAACTGAGAGAATTCGTAGCCAAAGCCATACGTTCCGCTAGCCGGAATAATTGGATTTTCAAGATTTAATCCCGGTAATTGAATTGCTAATCTATTCATTGATCATCACCTCACTTGATTTTAAGACAGGTCCTTCTACACAAATACGTTTGTAAGGCGCTGTTTTGACTTTACAAGAGCATCCCATGCACGCTCCAAAGCCACATCCCATGCGGGCTTCAAATGACAGATACCCGTTAACATCATCAAATAAAACAAGCGCATCCAACATTTTTTCAGGTCCACACGCATAGTAGCGGTCATAGGTTAATCCTTCTTTTTTGATCACATCCACAACATTTCCCAAAGCACCATAGCTTCCATCCATCGTAGCAACATAGGTTGTTCCCAAAGCCTTGAATTTATCTTCATAAAAAACATCGCAGGCACTGTTGAATCCGAGTACTGTTGTCACTTCAGTTCCTTGCGCAGCAAGCTTTTTAGCTAGGTTATACATCGGCGGAACCCCTACCCCGCCCCCTATAATCAAGGCTTTTTTAATTGGTTCTAAAGTAAAGCCATTTCCCAGTCCTACTAAAACATCTAACTGTTCCCCTGGCTGCATCGCTTTCATTTTTGTCGTTCCTACACCGACGACTTTATAAGCCAGTGTAATATGAGTTTCATCGTAGTCATGAATTGACATCGGTCTTCTTAAATATGTCGTTTGTCCATCATCCAATTTGATGTTGATGAATTGTCCCGGCGCGCTAATGCTTTTAGCCACGTCACCTTCAAGAACCATTTCATACACATCTTTTGCAAGTGGCGTATTGGAAACGATCGTCATCAGTCCTTGCTTTTCCATTTTCTTCCTCCTAAAATTCTGTTAGTTTTCCTTCGATCATATTATATTTTATTTTACCATAACATGGATATCCGATAAATGGGGTATTGCTTGCTTTTGATACAATATCTTCTTTTTTAATAATAAATTTTTCTTCTAAGTCAAAGACACACAAATCTGCCTTGCTTCCAACTTCGAATTCAACAGGCATCTTCAGCACTTTTGCCGGAGCGGCGCTCATTGCTTCCAGTACCGTTTCCAATGTTGTTTCTCCTGTTTTAACTACATAAGTATAAATCAGCGGGAAACAATGCTGAAGTCCAATAATGCCAAATGGTGCTTTAGAAATATGTCTTTCTTTTTCTTCTTCACTATGAGGAGCATGGTCTGTCGCAATGACAGATAATGTCCCATCATTCAATCCTTTTATTAAAGCTTCACGATCTTCTTTAGAACGAAGCGGCGGATTCATCTTATAATTTGGATCACAGTTTTTAATATTCTCATCGGTTAATACCAAATGATGCGGACTGACTTCACCGCTGACAGGCAATCCCTCTGCCTTGGCTTTTCTTAATAAGTCGACAGTTTGATGTGTGGACACATGACAGACATGATATCGGTTATGAACTGTTCTGACAATATCTAAATCACGTGCTACCTGCTTAAATTCACTCTCATTATTAATGCCTATTAGTTCATGCTCCTTCGCATAATTGCCTTCATGGATACATCCCCCCGGCTTTAATTCACTTTCATCTTCACAATGTGCCACAATAATAGAATCCAATGCTTTTGCTTTGGTCATCGCCGCTTTCATCATCGCATCACTTTGTACACCTTTACCGTCATCTGAGAATCCTGCCACAATCTGATGACGCAGATTATCTTCCATGTTTACCAATTCCTTGCCAGCTAACCCCTTTGTGATTGCCGAATACGTATAGGTATGTACACAAGCATCTTTAGCGACAATCTTTTCAAATCGTTCAATCGTCTCTTCATTATCCATGCAAGGAAGGGTATTTGCCATCGCTACAATATGGCTGTATCCTCCATACAATGCACTTTTTGATCCGGTTGCTACGGTTTCTTTATATTCGAATCCCGGTTCTCTTAAATGAACATGAATATCAATAAAGGAATGAGTCAGCAGCTTTCCTTTCAAATCAATGACCTGAGCATCCTTTTCATCGATCTTTTCTTCAATCGCTTTAATCGTATCCCCCTCAACTAAAACATCTAGCGAAGATAGTTTTTGATGATAATACACCAGCCCGTTTTTAAATAATATCTTATTCATCTTTCAGTACCTGATTGATCAATGCCATTCTCACATAGACCCCGTTTTCCATTTGTTTAAATATTCTTGCCTTTTTACACTCGACGATATCATCTGCGATTTCAACATTACGATTGAATGGAGCTGGATGCATGATGATCGCATTTTCTTTCATAGTATCGACTCTTTGGCGATTTAAGCCATATTGCTGATGGTATTCTTCTTTGCTTAGACTCATATTTGATGTATGACGTTCATGCTGTACCCTTAGCAGCATCACGACATCGACTTGCGGAATAATTTCATCAAAGTTCACATAATTCATACCATCTTCTTTATATTCAAGAGGTCCTGATGTATAAACACTCATCCCTAATCGTTCCATGATCTTAAAGTTGGTATGAGCGACACGACTGTGCTGAACATCGCCTACAATGACTACTTTTAAGCCTTCAAAGCTCCCGAATTCCTGACGAATGGTCAAAAGATCCAATAATGATTGGCTTGGATGCTGACCGGTTCCATCACCACCGCTTAAAATCGGAATATTAATTTTCCCAATCAGCTGCTTGTAATAATCATTTTCCGGATGACGAATCACGACCGCATCACTTCCGATAGACTCGAAGAATCGAACCGTATCATAGAGAGATTCTCCTTTGAGAACACTTGAATTCTGGATATCCAGGTTCTGTGTTTTACAGTTTAAATTCAGTGCTGCTTTTTCAAAACTGTAATGCGTTCTGGTTGAAGGTTCAAAAAAAAGATAAGCGATACACTTACTCCCATGATAGTCTACTTTTTTACCTTTAGCAAAGGCGTCTGCCTCATCTAATATTTCATAAATTTCTTCATTGGTTAAATACTCTAAATTTACAATATTTTTCATCGTCTCTCTCCTTTGTCTCATTTTATACAAAAAAAATACCTTCAGCAGGTATCAAACAGATCGATTGTTCTATTTTATTATACCCACTTCTTTAACGGGGTTTCTTTACCCAATTAATTTTATCAAAAATTACTTGCTTTTTCAACATAATCTATGATTTATTTCATGGAATAAAAAAACAACCGTTATTTCGGTTGCTTAGCGTTTATATTTTTCCTTCAAGGCAACATTAACACAAGGAGGAACCAACTCACTGACATCATGCTGTAAAGAGGCAATTTCTTTTACTGATGATGACGAAATAAAAGACTGCTGTGACTTGGTCATTAAAAATACCATCTCAATGGATTCATCCAAAAACTGATTCGTAAAAGCCATCTGCAATTCATATTCAAAATCAGTTGTCGCTCTTAATCCTCTGACTAAAACCGTCGCACCTACATTTTTAGCGTATTCCACGGCTAATAAATCACTGTAATCGACAATCACGTTATCCAAATCTTTTGTTGCTCCACGTAAAAAGGACAACCTTTCTTCTAATGTAAACAGTTTATTTTTTGCGCTGTTTTCAAAAATGGTCACATAAAGCTGATCATAAAGGCGGCTCGCTCTTTCAATAATATCAATATGTCCGTTTGTCACCGGATCAAATGTCCCGGCATAAACCCCAATTGTATGTTTTCTCATCGTCTATTCCTCAAATTGGTAGATATGTAAAGCAGTGATCCCATAACTCACTTGCTTGATTCTTCTTAAAGAAAGATAGGTTTCCTCAAATTCTTCTTCCTTCAAGTCTTCACACACTACGATGCATCCTTCATTTAGTAATTTTAATTCCTGTAATTTTATTAATAAAGGCTGAATGATCTTTTTCCCATATGGCGGATCAAGCAGCACCAAATCAAAAGTGATGGCTTCCTTACTTAATTTATCGACTGCCTTGCGATAATCACTTTTTAAGACATGTGTTTCCTCACTCATCTTTAAGGCTTCAATATTCTTTTTAATAATCGTGTACGCACGATAATTATTATCGACACTGTAAAGACACTCCATTCCTCGTGACAAGGCCTCTATTCCCAGTCCCCCCGATCCGGCAAATAGATCTAAACAGTTTCCGCCGTTAAAATACGGACCGATAATATTGTATAAATTCTCTTTATTTTTATCCGTTGTAGGCCGTGTTGAAGAAGACTGGATCGTCTGCAAACTACGGCTTTTGTATTTTCCGGCAATTACCCGCATGATTTCACCTGCTTCATCTGATAGGGAGAAGTGGATAAATCTTCTGATAAATCTTGAAAGATTATCCCTGTCAAATCTGACAAGAAGTCGTTAAGCTGATGATAGGCAGCATAATAGTCCTGAATGATTTTAGATTCATTCATTGCTTTCTGCACCGTTTTCAGCTTCTCTTTCGTAGATGAGATATCGACATACTGCGCATATTGCTTCATCTGCTGATATTCATCAAGTACCCGACGGTATTCTATAAGCAGTAATTCTTCCTGCGGTAATTTTTTTTCACATTCTTTAAAGTTAGAATAAGTTGGATCGCTGCATATTGCTTCGATCAATTCGTCCAGCATTTCTTCCATACATTCTCCTACATCATCATTTCAACCATTTGTAAAAGCAAACTCATTTTATCGATTTTATCAGTAAAAGTCAGTTTGTTTTCAATTTTATATTCTTCTATAAATTCTTTCATCATCTCCGGATGACGATAAAGCAGCTTATACCATTTAGGATGTGTACGAATATACGCCATATAAGCATTATTTTGCATTAATTCATAAAATAACGCATGTCTCATAAACGACGATCCTTATAGAAAGAGTCTTCATCCGATCCTTTATCGTTCATTTTTACGACGATATTCAGTATTTTCTGTACCCCATCCAAGCTTCTGCTTACTGCATCCAAATCAATATTCTTTAAGATAAACATTAACTTTGACAAGTCTAATGACTGATCTTTTTCTTTTGTTTCATTGACATAACGTTCAAATACTTTATCTTTTTCACCATAAATTGTATAAATTTCATAAAGCTGCTGCCAGGTATAATGCCCATCCAGTACTTCGTTCCTGATTCCTGGTATTGTTCTTACGAACTGTTTGAATTCATCAAGATTCGCCATATTCTATCACCTAATCTAATATATTCAGGAAGCTTAAGATTGTGACTTCATTTCGGCAATTTTATTTTCTTTTGATATTAAAGCTTGTGCTACCCCGATAGCAACAAAGGCTGCCATTGTGCTGGATCCCCCGGAAGAAACAAACAGCAGCGGCACTCCTGTCATTGGAATCAACCCTGAAACCCCGCCAAGATTGATAAACAGGTGCAAGAAAAAATAAGAGGCTATTCCGGTTAAAACAATCGTTGTTTTAGGATCACTGGCATATTTTGCATATTTTAATAAGCGATAAATAATGATGATATAAGGAATCAGGATCAGGGCCAAGCCAATCAATCCTAATTCTTCTAATATAATACTTGAAATAAAGTCGTTGTGTGCTTCGGGAATGTACCCGAATTTCTGTGTTGAATTTCCTAAGCCAACCCCAAAGATTCCACCATTAGTAATGGCAATCAAAGCATTAGCCACCTGCTGAGAAGTATTCGTCACATCCGACAAGGGATTCAGCCAAGTTTGAAAACGTGTCGCCATATATCCTTTAATAATAAAGTTATACCAAAGCGGCAGCGTGACAATAACGACGGCCACACCGATCAGCATCAAATTCTGTACCTTTATATAAATCCGTTCCTTTGCCACAAAGAAGCTGGCAAGACAGATCGCTAAAGTAATAACTGCTGTTCCGGTGTCGTTCTGTATTAAAGCGATAACCGCAATAGCGACCAATACAACAAACAGCGGCTTATAAATGCAGTGAATGCGCCGCATTTTCAAAGCATTTTCATAACTTTGCAAACTACGATAAGTCGTAGGATGCTTCAAACGATACTTTTTGGGCATATCCACTAACAGATACGCTAGAATCATAACCAAAACAATCTTTGAAAATTCCGATGGCTGCAGAGTCAGTCCAAAAGGTAACCCACGAATCCACGCCTGTGTCCCTTTTTCTGCTGTCCAAAGCAAGCAGGATAAAAGCAAGCCGATCATGATCACATAGACAATTATCCAAGTACGGCGATTAATAATCGCACTGTTGTATAAACGGGATATAACAATCATCAAAAACAAACCGACTAAACAAAAAACCAACTGTTTAACGATATTGGTTATTGCCCAGGTACTTCCGTTTGTCGTCGCAGCCCCGATCGAAGCCGATCCGACCATCACAATCCCCAAAATAGAAAGTACAGTAATCGCTAAAAAGATTAAACGATCCTGCGATTTATAGCGCTTCATAGCTTCATCCTTATATAATCATTTTCTTTTGCCTGCTTCATCGTTTCATAAATAGAATAGCTTGAAGCTTCTTTAAACCGCTGATCCAGTTGTTTTTCCAGTGCTTTAGAATCCACCACTTTCTTAAATTCACGATACCCATCCATAAGTTCATCGCGTGCAATGCCTTCTTCATAAGCTTTTTCAATACAGTTATAAAAAGAGATGACTGTCACAATTTCCTCCATTGACCAGTCATTCTCAAAAGGATATTCATAGTCCATTTTAATCACCCGTTTTTATTTTACTACAAAATATAAATTGAATAAAGTAATTTGGGCTAATATCCAAACATTTTATTGGATTGCGAATATGATATGATGAAAGGAGGGAACAATATGAACTGTGGATATAATTACACTGGTTGTGGATGCCAAAGCTACTGCAATCCTTGCTCATTCTACCCTATGTCTTGCGGATGCGGTGGCGGATGTGGAGGATTCGGCGGTGGATGCGGCGGATTCGGCGGAGGTAGTAGCTGGTTTGCAATCGTCCTTGTTGTTTTCTTATTATTAATCATCTGTGGTTGTACTAAAATCTGCTAAGGGTCTTCCCTTAGCAGTTTTTATTTGTTAAAATGGGGAAGGGGTGATAAATGTGTTAACAATGAAAGACATCTTAGATGATTCACACGAACTTCTAAGACAGAAATCTCAAGAAGTCCCTCTTCCTTTATCAAAAGAAGATCACGACTTAGTTTTATCTATGTATGAATACTTAGAAAATTCGCAAGATGATGAAATTGCTGAAAAATATGGATTACGACCCGGAGTTGGCATTGCTGCTGTTCAATTAGGTGTGCTTAAAAGAATGTGTGCTATCTTGATTCAGGATTATGATGAAGATGGAAACGTCATTAAAAAAGAAGCCTATGCCTTAATTAATCCTAAAATTGTTTCTTATACACCGAAAATGGCTTATTTAAAAGCCGGTGAAGGATGCCTCTCTGTACTCAACGAACATGAAGGCTATGTTCATCGCCATGCAAAAGTCACTATTAAAGGTTATGATGAGCTGACAAAACAAGACGTCACTATTGTAGCCAGAGGGTATAATGCGATCGTGTATCAGCATGAACTGGATCATTTTGACGGAAAGCTTTTTTATGACTACATAAATAAAGATCATCCATTCATGGCACAGCCAAACGCAATGGAAATTGAATAAACAAAAAAACGGTACTCATCAGATCATGAATCCCAACGTTGAATAAGCGACGAGGAAGATTCACTCCATTACAAGTACCGTTTTTTATTTTCATTCTGTTATCTTAATCTAAAATAAACATTGCGGGCAATCACCATCACCTGTCCGCGAATTAAATATTTCACATTGCGCCAGTTAACAACTGACAAAAATAAAGGTACCAATACCACCCCAACGATAACAAATAACAATAACTGCTGTGCTTCACTCAACATAATCCATCTCTCCTTTAATTCCATTTATATTGTATTTATATATTTAATTACATTTATCTTGAACTATTTACATAATAATCCATATTTTATCCATTGTCAATGGATTTAAACATAATATTACATTTAACATGGAATATTATGTTGAAAAATACATCAATCATGGTATAATGCTAATAGATAGGAAGTGACACGATGTTTGGAGATAAACTTAAAAGTGCCCGAAAAAATAAACAGTTGAAGCAATCCGAATTGGCACGAATGCTTGATATAAAAAATACAACTGTCAGCAACTGGGAAAAAGGATTAAGCAAACCTGATCTCGATATGATTGAAAAGCTATGTTGGATTTTAGAAGTGGATGCAAACTACTTTTGTGAAAGCCATTTTGAATCGCTGCAGCTTACTATTGCCGAGCAGGTACTCATTCAAAAGTATCGAAAGATCGAAAAAGCCGGTCAGGAAATGATTGATTTCATCTTAGACAAAGAAATGTCACGTCTCACAACAGATGTACCACCGATCATTGATCCGGTTATTTCGATCCCACAGCGCTATATCGACTGCTATCCGCGTCTTGCCAGCTGTGGAAGCGGCGAATATGTATTTGAAGGAATTCCTAGTGAAAGCATCTTGGTTGATGAAAATTGTTCCGCTGATTTTGCCATAGGAGTTAACGGACATAGTATGGAGCCTACTTATTATGATGGCGAAATTTTATTAATTAAAAAACAGGATCAAATTAATTTAGGAGAAAAAGGGTTATTCATCATTGACGGAGAAGCATTCGTAAAAGAATTAGGGAAAAAGAAACTGATTTCTCATAATCCCGATTATCCGGATATCCTATTTAAGCCGACGATGGATATTACCTGTGTGGGAAAAGTTATCGGTTCTTATGATAAGTCATTAGCCTAGCTGATGACTTTTATGTTAGAATAGAAAAGAGGTGATTCTATGCATATCAGTCGATTATTTGAAATCGTTTATATCTTATTAAACAAAAAGAATGTGACAGCAGTTGAACTCTCAGAACATTTTGAAGTCTCTACACGCACCATTTACCGTGATATTGATACATTAAACATGGCGGGGATTCCCGTTTATACCATGCAGGGAAAAGGCGGAGGCATCGGTCTGTTAGATAATTTTATTTTAAATAAGGCTTATTTCTCCAAAGAAGAGCAAAGTGAAATATTGACAGCGATCGAATGTATTCGCCGTTTAGATAATTCTGCTTCCAAGCAAATCATGGATAAACTCAGCCACTTTTTCCAGCAGGAGCAAAGTACCTGGATCGAGGTTGACTTCAACAGCTGGAGCAATCAGCAGGGCAATAATTTTTTCAATCAGCTAAAAGAAGCGATTCTTTCTAAAAAAATGATGACTTTCACTTACTACAATAATAATGGCGAAAAAAGTCATCGGACAGTAGAACCGATCCGTCTGATCTTTAAATATCAGGATTGGTATTTATATGCTTATTGTCATATGCGTGAAGACTATCGTTACTTTAAATTGAATCGGATGGAAGATTTAGTCAGTACCAAAAAACACTTTGAAACAGATCATCAAGATGCCCTGCCCCAAGAGCATCAGCAGACAAACACAGAGAAAATTCATCTGACACTAAAATTTGAACAGGAAGCGGCTTTTCGAGTGCGTGATGAATACAGCAACGTTCAGCCACTGGAAGATGGCAGCATGATCATAGAAGTTGACTTGGAAGATAAGCAATGGGTCTACAGCTACCTTTTATCTTTTGGCAGTCAGGTCACTGTTCTTGCTCCCTTGGAGATCAAAGAAGGTTTATTAAAAATAATCGAAGATATTCAACATAAATATGACAGCTAGTTGTCAGGTTATCCATTGTATAATGAGCTTGTAAATGAAAGGAGAGCAAGACAATGGAAAAATTTTGCCAAAGCTGTGGAATGCCGCTTACAAATGAAGTATTAGGAACAAATGAGGATGGAAGTTTAAATCAAGACTACTGTAAATACTGTTATCAGGAGGGAAAATTTACCCAAGAATGCACAATGGAGGAAATGATTGAATTTTGTGTTCCGATGATGGAAGAGATGAAACCTGAAGAAGCCAGAAAAATGATGCAGGAATTCTTCCCACATTTAAAAAGATGGAAAACTCAATAATCTAAATGAGAGATTTATCGCAAGATAGATCTTTTTTTATAATAAATAAATTTATATAAAAATTTTAGTGTTCGTGTTATTCTATAAGCAGACATCACTCACACAAGGAAGGTAACCTATTATGATCAAGAAAAGCAGTTTAAATACCCTTACACACAACAGACAAATTCTTTCATGCGGAAAAGATTTCGCCTATGTATTACCTGATGAGTCCCTGAGAAATCTCATCTCTAATTTTACGATTACCTTTCCCAATAAAAAATGATCTCCGATGCGTATACCATCATGCCTCATGGCAGTGTTACACTGGTTCTTTTCTATAATACCGGAGGTCTTCAGAGCCCATTATTTGGTCCCACTACAAAGCCGCAAAAGGTTGGAGATATAGCTAGCACTTGTGATATGATCTTCATCATTGAATTTCAGCCGGCAGGCTTCTTTCCTTTCAGCAAAATCAATCAAAAAGACCTCACCGATAACATACTCCCCTTTTCATCCGTCGATGCAGCATTGGATCAGTCTTTACGAAATACCCTGACTGCTGCTTCAGACGCTGACCTTTTATTAACCGAAATAGAAAGAAAACTGATATCCAGCATTCAGCTATTATATCCAAAAGAGCTTACCCTTGCCATCAACCTCATCATTCAAGCCCAAGGCAGCATCACTGCTTCTGAAATTTCCAACCGTTCTTTTTATAGTACCCGTCATTTAAATCGACTATTTAATTTATATTTAGGGATGAGCATAAAAGCTTTTTCACGATTAGTCCGTATAAATAAGTCGATAACTATGCTGAATGAAACAACCCACACATTAGCTTTTGTATGTGAAAAACTAGAATACTATGATGTCTCTCATTTTGTTAAGGATTTTAAGATTGTCTGTGGCATTACTCCGCAAGAATATCGCTTGCATATGTCCGATTTTTACAATGAAATAGCGAAGTATTAATTCTATAATAGAAGATGTAAAACATACAGAAAGAGAGATAAATAAAGATGAAATTTAATGAAACTACTATCCGTATTTTAGTAAGAAAAAACTATGGAGAATGCTATGATTTTTACACAGAGAAAATAGGTTTGATTCCTGTATGGGGAGATCGAAACGGACCTTATACTTCTTTTGCCGTAAGCAGTGATACACCGCCTTGCTTCGCTATTTTTTCCGGGGAAGCAATGTCTATGTTTCAGGGGTATACTCAACCGGAAACAACCAATCAGCCCGACACTGTCGCTGCTATTATCCCTACACTTGATTTAGATGGAGATTATCAGCGTCTAAAAGCTGCCGGTGTTCCTTTTCTAGGAGAACCGCAATTTATTGAAGATTGGGGAATGCGCTGTACATATTTCAGAGATCCCGAAGGCAATCTGTTTGAATTGAATGATGCCAGCGGTATTTAAGAATAATTGAATATATAAAAAACGCAAAGCGAATACACAGAATATAATATGTGATTTGCAGTTTGCGTTTTTATTTTAAGAAATGAGCAGTTAGATAGAGACCTTATTGCTCTTTCAATACTGTTTAAATAGAAATAAAAAAAGAGGAATTGCTTCCTCTTAATCCATCCAATCAAATTCAAAATCTAAGATGCGTATCGTATCACCATTTTCAGCACCTGCTATACGCAAAGCTTCATCTAACCCTAGATTACGCATTTTTAAAGCAAAACGCTTAAATGAGTCATCCGATACGAAGCTGGTCATTGCTGCAATTTTTTCTATCTTTTCTCCAGTGACTTCCCAGATTCCGTTACCTAAATTATGGATATTGAATTCTGGTGCAGAGTCTCCTTCAAATGTATATAAAACACTCTTTTCTTGGATTTCTTCTTCGTCCATAGGAAATTCCGGTGTTTGTGCCAACAAGTCCGCAATACGATAGATTGGCAGGTCCAGTCCATCATGGGTAATCGCACTTATCGGGAAGATCTCAACATCTTCTCCTACTTCTTTTTTAAATCGTTCTAGGTTTTCCTTAGCCCCTTCAATATCCATCTTATTGGCAATAATGATTTGAGGGCGTTCTAATAAACGATATTTATATTCTGCTAATTCTTCATTAATAATACGATAATCTTCAACCGGATCACGTCCTTCACTTGCCCCCATATCAATCACGTGTACGATGACACGACATCTTTCAATATGGCGCAAGAACTGGTGTCCTAGTCCTTTTCCCTGACTGGCACCCTCGATCAAGCCCGGCAAATCCGCCATTACAAAAGAACGTCCGTCTTTTGCCTGAACCACACCTAAATTAGGCACGATGGTCGTAAAATGGTAATCCGCTATTTCCGGTCTGGCACGAGATACAACAGATAATAAAGTTGATTTTCCTACAGACGGGAATCCAACCAGTCCCACATCCGCTAACAGCTTTAATTCACAGATCACATTAAAGGATTCTCCCGGCTCACCGCGTTCACAAATTGTGGGAGCTGGGTTACGACTCGTTGCAAAACGAGCATTTCCACGTCCGCCACGTCCGCCTTTAGCTAAGACAACGCGCTGTTTATCTGTCGTTAAGTCGGCAATAGTCATTCCTGTATCTTCGTTAATCAGCATTGTTCCGACCGGTACTTTTACAATCATATCCTGACCGCTGGCACCTGCCATTTTCTTAGCCATCCCGTTAGCTCCGCTGCGAGCACGGTATTCACGCTTAAAGCGGATATCCAACAATGTCGATAAAGAAGTCGTCGCTTCAAAGATAATGCTTCCTCCACGTCCGCCGTCGCCGCCGGCAGGTCCGCCTCTTGGTACATGGGCTTCACGTCTAAAGGCAACAACACCATCTCCGCCGCTTCCGGCTTCTACATATATTTTTGCTTTGTCAATAAATTGCATGATTTCACCTCAATTTCATTATTCACACTTTTAACAAAAAAATCCCTTTTTGGGATTTTAATTAAGCAACTGGATATACTGAAACTTTAGTTTTCTTTTTACCTAATCTTTCAAATTTAACCACACCGTCTACTTTTGCAAATAAAGTGTCATCTCCACCTTTACCTACATTTGTACCCGGATGAATTTTAGTACCTCTTTGTCTATAAATGATAGACCCAGCTGTACAAGTTTGTCCATCTGCTAATTTAGCTCCTAATCTTTTTGATTCAGAGTCACGACCATTCTTAGTTGACCCAACTCCCTTTTTAGAAGCGAATAACTGTAAATCTAATTTTAATAACATGCGTTACACCTCCTGGATAGATATATAATCAAAGTAACTTTCCTCGATTGTTTTCAGCTGAATATGAAGTGTCTCTAGTATCACTTGCAATTCTGTGTGTAAACAATCCTTTATTAACATGTCGACATATCCCTCTTCTACTGTGTATTCACAATAGTCAATCAAACCAAATTCACTGATTGCATTAATTCCCCCGATTATAACGGTACTTACACCGGCACAAACGATATCTTTTCCGCGATTCGCAAATAAAGCATGACCTGTAACAGTCAGTCGACTTATTTTATCTTCTTTTTTTTCAACAATGATTTTAATCATGATTAAGCATTTATAGCTTCAATGATTAATTTAGTATAAGGTTGACGATGACCTTGTTTTTTGTGGTAATGTTTTTTAGGTTGATATTTGTAGACAATCACTTTCTTATCTTTTCCGTGTTTTTCTACTTTAGCTTGAACTGTAGCCCCATCAACATAAGGAGCACCCACTTTTGTGTCATCTCCACCAACGAATAATACTTTATCAAAAGTATAAACGTCACCTTCATTAACATCTAATTTTTCTACAAAGATTGCTTGTCCAGCTTCAACTTTTAATTGTTTTCCACCTGTTTCAATTACTGCGTACATTAATTTCGCACCTCCTATAATTTTCTCTAAGACTCGCCAACAAAGGCAGCTAAGCTTTAATACCTTATATGTGCGGTTGTAGCTAGAGGTCTACAACATTTCATATGTTAGCATAAAATGATTTGATTTTCAATCTTTTATTCTTCTTTTTTTAAATAAATATTGAAATATGGGCGATAAATCGAATAGCCCTTATTCCATTTAATGTGTTTATAGTGAACAAACTGATTGCGCAGCATTAACAGCTGTGTGTAGATTTCACCGATTCGCCTAAAATAAAGGATCTGCTGCAACCAAAGATAGGCATAAATCAAAAGAACTTCCACCCCTATATAATACCCACATAACAAAATTAAACACAGGACAGATAAAATTCCGGTTAAATATAAAGTAAGCTTATAAGGAAAAATAAAGGACAGTCCGATCAAGACCACCTTGCTGCCATCCAGCGGATACAACGGAAGCAGGTTAAAAAGCAGCATCAGAAAGTTAAACTGCATTGCATAATGAAATGTCCCCGCACCCAAATGGGGTCTTAAATAAAGTAAAGCTGCCCAAATAATGATATGACTTAACGGACCCATGATACTGACGATCAGTTCTTTTAATACATGGTAGTTCCCGTAATACATAATTTCCAAATAGGCACCAAAAGGCAGCAGTGTCATCTTCCCTAACTTAAAGTTAAAAAAATATGCCATCAGCAGATGACACATTTCATGGAACAAAACGATCGAAAAGATAATTAAATAGTTTTTAAAATATCCCACTTGCAAGGCAATCAAAAAATAAATAAAAGTAATTGGATGGACCTTAAAGCATCTGCTTAGCTTCTTCATAAGTAATTTCCTTATTATCATATTCAAAGATCATAATAAACTGCTTATCGTAAACACCAATCGTATCTCCGGCATGTACATAATCATATAAATTAAGATTTGAATCATTGATACATCCATACGTAATCTTTAATCCATTGATTCCCTGAATAATGACGTAATCTTTTAAAATATCCTGATGTCCTTTATAAATAACTGTTCCTTCGCAAAGAATAGATACCTGATTACTTCCGCTTTTATAATAATTCTTATCGATCAGCTGATATTCTGTCACATTGGCAACAGGCACCGCTTCATCTTTCTTCCCAAAAAATGGACTGAAGTAAGCAGAGATATTTTGTACTAATGCATTCACGTTTAAATCTTCCATAATAAATTTTTTAATGACGGTTTGCTCCGGCCAAACTTTGAAATAGGTCATAACCCCAATACCGATCATGATCGCTATCATTACTTTGACCATGTAATTGTAAAAATGCTTGAAATGATTGTCATTCAATCGCCGAACTTTTCTGGCTTTCATTCTGTGTTTAATATAATCAACGTCGTTCATGGTCTTCCTCCCCTGCTATAATATATGATGATTTCTTTGTTTCTATCACCATAAAATAGACAGGTAAAGTAAATACGACCAAATATATATTAATGATCCTTAATGCGATAAAAATCACCAACATTTTTAAGAGATTATAACGATGTGTACGATAAAAATACAGATCAAAAAGCACCAACAGCAATAACGGAATTAAAATGATCGGATTATACACTAAACATAAGACCATGATTCCATAAAAAATAATATTGCCCACGATTGGCACTAAGGAAACAATCCCTAACAAGCTGATAATTAAGGCATAGGGCTGCTTAATCGCGAGCATGAGTAATAAAACCAGCCCCAGCCGAATAAGAATATGAAGAACAAGGGCATAGAAATATTCAATAAAATCATAATAACGGCTTAATAATTTATTATGATGAGGAATGCGGTAATAGATTTTCGCTACCATTCCCTCATCAAATAAATAGAATAAACTAATAACAGCGGCATTCATGATGCCCATTAAAACTTGCGATGACAGCTGCAAGGATGTAAAAACCTGCTTGTTCATCTTAAATAGATCAATATGGAAGAATGCTAAGAAGCGATAAAAATCATTGATCAGATGTGGTAATGTCACCAGGATACAAGTGACAAAGGCAAATACCAATCCTAAATAGATAAGTAATATCACAAGCATCTTTAATACTTTGGACTGAATATGAGCGATCACCGGATAAATCAGGGACGCTAAGATAAAGCCGAAAACAAAGGGGCTTAATACTTTAAACAAAGTAGAAAAAAGCGTTGTAAAGAGCGGACTCAATAAATACCCAACACATAATAAGAGAAAAAGCAAAGCACCATTAATCAGTAAATAAACATACTGATTATATTTATGCATGTATCTTGAATAGTTTCTTTAAGAAAGTCTGCTTTTTGAGTGTGGCAAATGGAATGCTTTTTCCTTCTATTCTTCCTACAATATTCATAAAGCAACGATGAATATCCGATTGTTTATTCATAAACAGCGGAACTCCTTTATTATTTGCCTCGATCATCAAATGATCTTCAAACACAATACCTAAAATAGGTAAAGACAAGATTTCTTTGGCATCATCGATATTGAGCGAACGCTGTTTGTCGATATCCTCCTGATTGACTTTGTTGATGACCATTGAAATATTATGAACGCCTTCTTTCATCAATAAGCCTACTACACGATCCGCATCACGCAGACTGGCAATATCTAAATTGACTACTAAAATCGCTTCCTGAACAAGCGAGATGGCATAGTTGAATCCTTTTTCAACTCCAGCCGGACTATCAATAATAATATAGTCAAAATCTTTTTTTATGACATTAATGATATTTTTCATATGATCACTGTTGATGTCATCAAATTGCAGTGATTTACATGCCGGCAGTAAAGATAAGGATTTATAGCGCTTATCCTTTACCAAAGCCTGTTCAATGGTGCATTTTCCATCTATCACATCCTGCATATCATACAATGTTCTGTTTTCCAGACCCAGCATCACATCCAGGTTCTTTAAACCAAAGTCAGCATCGATCAGACAGACTTTATAATTATGCTCACTTAATGCGTAGGCTAGATTGACACTTACGCTGCTTTTCCCGACACCACCTTTTCCTGAAGTTACTACTATTGTCTTAGCCATATTTTTTACCCCCTACTGTTTTTGTTTATGTATTGTTGATCTAACATATGGATTTGATCATTTTTATAATAGAATAATGATAAAGTGAAGATTGTCACATCTTGCCATAATCGATTAAAAATGCTGATTCTTGCATGATTAGCACTAGAAAGGTTGATTGTTGATTCTTTTGCCAATGCTTCCACAGCCCCTTCTACTTTGCCAATGATATAAATGTTTTTGTTTCCACGTACAATTCCCCCAACATGAACATTGCCGATGACTAATAAATCCTGATTATTGACTTCTACTACTTCTCCATTATAAATATCTTTTTCAACTAATTTCATCGTACGTCCTTCAAGCTGCTCCTTAATACCGCCAAACAGCACTTTTTGACTGCCATAAAGCATGTCAATCAGACAGCACATTTCCTTATTCGATAAGATTCGGCTCTTTAAATCAAAAAAAGCCTTCGGAAAATAGCCGTGTGTCGTTTTCGGCAAAGAATCCAAAATGCTTTTTAAGTCTTCTAATATGCAGTTAAACTGAACTTGTTCATTAAGTTCAAAATATAAATAATCATTGATTCCCTTAATTTTTACATTCATACGCTCTTCTCCTGAAATTTTCGTGATATCCATTTATAACCATAAAACACGAAAACAAACAGGATCGAATTTAATACCAGAGTCGGCAATAATCGTAAAGTCAGATATTTCAATACGCCCAGTTTGGTTACCTGTGATATGATCATCATTATATATATCACAACCTCCTGAAAGATTATTGTCGAAAAAATAAAAATATATGATTCTATGAAAGAATAAGAAGAATATTTCATATATTTGCGCCCAAAATAGGCAATAACACAATAAATCAGAATGTAAATAAACAAAGAATCGGCATATAAAATAGAATAGTATCCGCCGGCAATGACCGCATAAGGCAGATATTCTTCATCTTTTAATTCGTTATTAATTAAAGTAAACATCATCAGCCCCATGCAGCTAATCAGCATCGGACTTGATTTTGTGAAATCAAAAGGAAGAAAGAAACTCAGTACACTATCCATCATAAATGCCAGCCAAAGAAGAAATATACGGGGTAAATGCTTATTATTCACCTACATCACTCCTTTGCAGAACAGTTACATAGTTTAAATCATTAAAACTGCTTGAAGGGGCTGCATAAATCTTTGGTAGGATTTGATCTTCAGGGACTAAATAGCTTTCGACATAGCCAATTAAAATTCCTCTCGGAGAAATTCCGCCTAAGCCGGAAGTAAAGATTTCTGTTCCGACCTCTACCTCAATCTGTTCGATCATATCGATGACAAAACATTTCTTTTCCACATCATATTCCTTCAGCATGCCGTAGGCATATTCGTCGGAATCTTTCTTTTTAATCATAATCGGCACCTGAGACGTATTGTTTTCCGAAGTCAGTAAAGTAACAGTAGACGTCAATTCGCTGACAGATGTGATCTTTCCGATCATTCCGCTGCTGCTCATCACCACCAGTCCCTCTTCAATTCCATTTTGAGACCCGACACTGATCATTAATTTATTATTCCAGCTTTCGACATCACGGGAAATAACCGATGCATTCTTCGCTTTGAAATCTGTCGGCAAATTTTCAATCCCCGATAAATCTTTTAAATCTTGATTTTCTTTTGTCAGAATTTCATTTTGTCCGGAAACTGCGGCATAGTCATCCAAGGCAGCACGTAAGCGCTCATTTTCTTCATAAACATTACGCATTGAGACATACTCATCCTTTAAGTCAGAAAAGAATTGCAATGGACGTTTAATACAATAGTATTCTATAGATTGGAACGTCTCTTTAAGTACCTGTTCAAAAGCTGTATTCTTTCTGCCAAAAAACAGCCCCACAAACGACAACGTCATAATCCCAATAACGATTGCCCATAGTATCTTTTTTTGTATTGCTTTCTTTCTTTCTCTCATCGTCCGTACCTCTCATTCATTCAATTCTATATTATACCATAGTCCCTCTAAAATAAAATATTTTTTATAATTTACTTATTTTAGCAAAATAAAAAGAAGCAGCAAGAATCACTGCTCCCTAAACTATTATTTTTTTAACGGATGATGAGGCAGATCACGATAGGTAATCAATTCAATTTGATTCTCTTTGATCCATTGCTTCACTTCATCACTTAGCATTGCTGCCAAATCTTTTGTACGAATGACGGTGAATGAAGATACATCAAATAATGGGGCATCCACATAACCACAATGTGAAATAATTGCTGCATACTCACTGTTTAAGATCTCCATTTTATCATGGATAATGAAATCCTTGGTATCTGTTTTAATCTGATCTTCAAGTCCAAAAGGAACTGTATACCAGCTGCTGCTCCCACGATTTATTTGGTTGCATTCCATAAATCCGCGGCTTGTTCCTACCCCATATTTTTCCATCATTGCATCCTGCATTTTAAAAACTGTAGGAGATGAATAAGCATGTCCGTGCAAATATTCCGGTAGTTTACCGTTTAATTCAATAAATTTCTCGATCTGTGCTTCCGCTTCAATCATCACTTCATCTAAATGGGCACTTAAATGATCATGATCTTCACATTTTTCATCCATTGCTCTTCTTTCACGTGAAGTGTAGAAATAACCGTTTTCTTTGATTAATGATGGTACTTTACTAGGATCAGCACATGGTTTTCCGGCAACAAGATTGATGTCGATACCTAAACATACGTCAGGGCATTCTTTGATCATCTCTGCTGCTTTTTTTGAAGAAGGCATATTTGTAAACATTCCTGTACATTTAATAACTCCTTCTTTGATTCCTTTGACAATACCGCAGGCTACGGCTTCGGTAATTCCATAGTCATCTGATTGAATAATTAATTTCATCCTTTTTCCCTCACTTTCTATCTATTATAATGGTAGCATTCATTTTCACTGGAACTCAATACATTAAACTGCCACATCCGACTTGGCAGAATTGTCAGATTAAATGATTTGCCTTTAAACTGTAATAGTTTTCCTGACCGATAATAATATGATCTAAAATCGGAATTGCCATCATTTCACCGATCTCAACTAATTTTTTTGTCATTATAATATCTTCTTTTGAAGGAGCTGGGTTTCCACTTGGATGATTATGTACACAGATCACTGCGGCACAATTGCTTAAAACCGCTTCTTTAAAAACATCACGGGGATGAACGATGCTCATATTCAAGGTTCCGATGAAAAGCAGTTTTTCTTTAATGATCTGATTCTTTGTATTTAAAAATAGTGCATAAAATTTTTCCTGCTGTTCAAATTTTAATTTAGCGCCTATATATTCATAGACTTCCCGTGCTGTTTGCACTGTCGCATTTTCAGTGAATTTAATCTGCTGCAGTCGTTTCGCAAGCTCAATGCAGCCTAAAATTTCCAAAGCCTTTGCCTGTTTAATGCCTTTAATGGCGATGAGTTCAGCTAAACTGATCCCAACAAGCTGATTGAATCCGCCTGCTTCATTAATGATCCGCTGAGAGAGCATCAAGGCAGATTCTTCTTTAGTTCCACAGCGGATCAGCAAAGCCAGCAGCTCTACGTGAGAAAGCGATTCTATTCCAAAATGCAAGGCTTTTTCACGTGGGCGGTCACTGTTTGCCATTTCTCTGATAATCACCCATTGCCCCCTAAAAAGGCTAGCATAGTATCTACAGATAATGGCGCACTGCCTGTATATGTGTAATCTCTTTTCACATTTGAAATCTGCTGCGAGCTAAGAGACTGCATCTCGTTTGTTATTTCCTGTTCATCAGTAGATAAACAGCTCAACACATAGATCAGCCCATCCTTATTATAAGTGTAGGGTGTATGTCCGTTGCTTTGCAGCTTAGCGACCATTTCATCGGCATTTTCCTGCGTAGAGAACGCTCCTACTTGTACAACATAAAAGGTTTGATTATACTGTTTAACTAACTGCTTACAAGCCACAACATACAAACTGCCAAAAACAACGGTAAGAACTGCTGCCATTAATACGACGAATCTTCTTTTTTTAATCATCTTTTATTCCTCCCCTATAATCTATGAATAGAAAAAAGGGAATATGCAAAGTAAAAGGCATAAATTACTTAACGCCACTCAATAGAAATAATATTGGGAATTGAAAGACGTCCGGCATTAGAGGTGATAATCTTATAGATCGCCCCACCAATCGCAATATACAAAATACAGGTTAAAAAACTCCCCCCATCAATCGCTTCCATATCCTTCATTGATAATTCATTCATTGTTTCACCCCCTATAATAAACACAACGTTTTAATATCAGCCAAATTGTTTCAAAAAAGATATTGCTTGCTCCCCCATTCAAAGCGGATAGCTCTTCTTTCTTTAACTCTTTCATCAAAGCCATCTCCCAAAATCCTGAGCTTGGAAATAACCACGTTCACACATATACTGATAAAATAGGTAACTGCAGGCTAATACCGCAAAAATTTCAAAAAATCCTCCGCTTGCTTCCTGCATCTCTTGTTGGTTTAACTCTTTCATGTTTTCCTCCTTCCCTTCCCCACTTTTACTATACTGCGCTTTATTCCAGCATACTAAAAAGGATAGAGAACATCTCTACCCTTGTATCATTTGTTTTAATTGTTCATTCACTGCTTCATATTTTTTGCGATAATCTTCTAGCTTTTCTTTTTCTGCTTCAATCTTCGCTGCCGGAGCTTTTGCCACAAAGTTTGGATTTGCCAGCATTCCTTCACAGCGTTTGATCTCCCCAGTTAATTTATTTAATTCTTTTTCTAATTTTTGTTTTTCTTCTTCAAGGTTAATCAATCCAACCAAAGATACCTGAATAATATTTCCGCCTTTAATGGTTGCCGTCGCTGCATCTTTAGAAGCCACTTCACCGCTCGTTCCATCACTGATCGCATTGCATAGCTTTTTCACAAAAGGAGCATAAGCTTCTAAGCGTTTTGCTAACTGGTCATCAGAAGAAATGATCATATAATGAATCTCATTAGCATTTTTGATTGTATAGTTGGCACGTATTTCACGTATTCCGGTAACAATATCGATTAAATAAGCGACTTCTTCTTCCACTTTCGCTAAATTAAACGCTTCATTTACCACCGGCCATTCTTCAATACAGATCGATTCTTTTGCATGTGGAATGGACTGATAAATCTCTTCTGTTACAAATGGCATGAACGGATGAAGCAGTTTCACAATAGCGTTCAGTACATAAACCAAGGTATGAACCGTCGCTGTTTTTTCTTGTGCATTTTCACTGTTTAAACTTACTTTCGATAATTCGATATACCATGAACAGAAATCATCCCAGATAAATTTATAAAGTTCACTTCCGACATTGACAAACTCATATTTATCCATTTGTTCATCGACCACTTTAATCACTGAATTTAATCTTGATAAGATCCATTGATCGGCTATATTTAGGTTTTCTAAAGCAATATCCTGATATTCCAGATCTTCTGGTGTATTCATTAATACGAAACGTGCAGCATTCCATATTTTATTAATAAAATTCCAAGTAGATTCCATTTTTTCTGGAACATAGCGAAGATCCATTCCCGGTGCTGAGTTCGTAGTAAGATAGAAACGCAGAGCATCTGCCCCATATTGATCGATAACATCCATCGGATCGACACCGTTTCCTAAAGACTTCGACATTTTTCTTCCCTCAGCATCTCTGATCAACCCATGAATTAAAACGTCTTGGAACGGTCTTTGATTAGTAAACTCTAATGACTGGAACATCATGCGGCTTACCCAAAAGAAAATAATATCATAAGCCGTAACCAATACATTAGTTGGGAAATAACGTTGATATAATTCATTTTCTTCATCCGGCCAATTCAGTGTACTAAAAGGCCATAACGCACTTGAGAACCATGTATCTAAAACATCTTCATCTTGGATCCAGTTTTCTTTATCCTTTGGATCTTCCATCCCGACATAGATTTCTCCGGTTTCTTTATGATACCATGCCGGCACCTGATGTCCCCACCATAACTGACGAGAAATACACCAGTCTTCGATATTATCCATCCATTGTGTTACTGTTTTTTCAAAACGCTCCGGTACAAAGTTTACTTTACCCTCTGTTTGTTGATTATCTAATAATTGTTTTGCTAGTGGTTCCATCTTAACAAACCATTGTTTTGATAAATAAGGTTCAACGATCGCATCGCTTCTTTCAGAGTGCCCCACCTGATGAATATGTTTTTCAATTTTTTCAACGACTCCTGCCGCTTGGAAATCAGCCACTAACGCTTTACGACATTCAAAACGATCCATCCCCTGATATTTATGTGCCAATTCATTCATCGTTCCATCAGGATTCATGCAGATTGGCATTGGCATATGATATTTTTTCCCTAATTGGAAGTCATTCGGGTCATGTGCCGGTGTACATTTCATCACAGCTGTCCCAAAGTCCATATCAATATAATCATCTGCCATAATTTCTAAAGCTTCCCCATTTGCCGGATTGATTGCTTTTTTACCAATCAGATGCTGATAGCGTTCATCTTTAGGATGAACAAAGATGGCAGTATCGGCAAACATTGTTTCCGGACGGGTCGTCGCAATGACTAATTGTTCATCGCTGTCTACTAACTGATAACGGAAATAATACATTGCGCCTTCTACTTCTTTATGAATAACTTCAATATTCGATAACGCCGTACGCTGTGCTGGATCCCAGTTAATGATACGTTCCCCTTGATAGATCAGTCCTTTTTCATAAAGGGTAACAAATACTTTACGTACCGCCTTGCTTAATCCTTCATCTAAAGTAAAACGTTCTTTGCTGTAATCTAATGATAACCCTAATTTAGACCATTGTTGGCGAATCGTAGCGGCATATTCTTCTTTCCAGTTCCAAGCCTGCTCCAAGAACTTTTCACGTCCTAAATCATAGCGTGACAGTCCTTCTCCACGCAGTCGCTGTTCAACCTTTGCTTGAGTAGCAATTCCGGCATGATCCATTCCCGGCAGCCATAAAGCATCATATCCCTGCATACGTTTATAGCGAATGATCATATCCTGCAGTGTCGTATCCCAGGCATGACCTAAATGCAGTTTCCCTGTAACATTAGGCGGAGGAATCACAATCGCATAAGGCTTTTTGCTTGTATCTCCCGCTTCAAAATATTTCTTTTCCAGCCATGAAGCATATTTTCCTTCTTCAACCAAATGATGGTCATATTTAGGCGCTAATTCTTTCTTCATATAAATCCCCCTATCCTACAAAGCTTTCAGCATGATCTTTCACATATTTCGCTAAAGCGGTTTTGTATGTTTCTGATTTAAAAATCTCTTTTAATTCTTTTGTATAATCAAAGAAGTTCTTTTCTTCTGCTTCTTCCTCTTCTTCATTGTAAAGCTCATCGACCACTTCATCGATATCACGTTTATACTCTTCTTCAAATTTTAAATACAAGGCTCTTGCTTCATTGAAAATCGCACTGCCTTCCGGCATTCCCAATTCATCAAACATGATCGGTACATATTTCACTAATTCTTTGGCACTGACAAAGAAATCATTGACAGAATTTCTTGGTGATTCACAGACTGCCTGAAGCTGATACATCGTAAAGAATTGTTTTTCTTCTTCGTTGTATTCGTCCATTGCCGCTTTATAATCGGAATCGACTTTATCCAGCATATGATACGTCACCGCTTCAATCACTTCATCATCTGTAGCATTTAAAATCTGTTCTTCGGTGATCGTTTCATAAGCAGCTAGTTTTTCTTGTAAATCTGCCATCTGCTGTCCCTTTTGTTTTTTGTTTTTAAACATTGAGACTACCATTGACGCAATAAAGAAAGCTAAAAATACCTGCAAAATTACCATTAACATATTCATTTCCTCCATTTTTTAAATAAAAAAACGTCCTGTCTAAGGACGAAATCATCGTGGTACCACCTTAATTCGCATATTTCTATGCCTCAACACCTTAACGCGGCGACACGTATTTAACTACTCTTCCTTCATCAAATAAGCTCCCAGGCTACCTTCGTCCACTCTGAATGTCTTTTCCCACCTGCCAAAGACTCTCTTCATTTCAAATATGGAGTACTCCTCCTGTTCTTCACTTTATAAAATCATAGCAAAAAGAAAAGATGAAGTCAATCAACTTCATCATTTATTACTTAATTTGTATCTATTCTTCAATCAGTTCGCGATGAATAAGATAAAAATTATAATTCGTTTCACCTTTTAAAGGCAAATTGGCTGCGAAAATCTGCTCATTATTGATCCAATAATATAAAGAAGGAATATCAAAATCGATTTCACCAATTTTTTCATCTTCTATATTACCATCATTAAAATAACTAACGTGGACTTCATTTGATTCATTGACATACAAAACAGAATTATTATCAATAAAGCTTGATTTTTTAGGATCCGGCAGTTTTGCATCATTCAGACTTTTCCACTCTTTTGTCGCTAAATCAAAATACTGTTCCTCATCGAGAATTAAATAATCGGTAAGCAGATAGATGAACTGACTTCTTGATGTATAATCAATGACGTGTTCTTTTCCATCTTTTATATAAATATAACTATCGTCATTTATAACCAACGCTTTATTTTTTGATAAATACAAACTGCTTAACAGTTCACCTTCTTTATCTTTCCTTTCCCATAATACCTCTGTTTCTAACTTCGGTGTAATTCGCTAATACTTGGTATAATGCTGATTATTAAGTTCCTGAAAAAAAAACAATAATAAAGTCCGTCTGCGGCAACTTCAAAAGATGGATGTCCCATAAAGCTAATTCCCATTTCTTCAAACAGCACCGTTGTTTCATGATTCTGCTTCTCCGCTATAATACTTGTTAAACCGTCTTCTTTATTTCGTACAATATAGATATAATGATCCTGATAATAAACAGCATCCCAAATTTTAATGTTCTCTCCCGGTAATTCTAAGCTTTTTAATTCCTGTGTTTCAAGATCATATTCATATAAGGCTTGAGTTCTTCCTACTTGATCTGTCACCGTATCGTCTCCTTGTTCAAACAGAAGTTTCCCATTATACGCTTTAAAAAATCTAGCTTTATTGTCCTCATTTAAAAGATTGTTTAATTCTTCACTGATCGGCATTGATTCAAACGTATAACGATAACGTTCGCTGTTTTTCACATATGGCTCATCCGGTGCCTGTTCTTTTTGCTTTGACTGACAGCCCAGCAGACATACCAGTAATCACAAGACAATTATTTTTTTCATATTCTCTCCCTCCCTGTTTTTACCGTATCAAACCTACCGCAAGATGTCAACGCTTACATAAAAATAAAAAGGCATAGGAATCTCTCAATTTCCTACCCCTTTAGCACTCAAAGTTAACCAGCTGACTTGACAAGCGACAAACAGAATCCATGTAATAGACAAGACGTGATAACTGTATGACATTATCAATATTCTTTCCTTTTAATTCAACGATTGGTGTAATAGACAGCAAGGCTGCCAGCAAAACTCGCTCATCATTATAAAGCACTACTTTATTTAAATAAAATTGAAATAAGCTGTCTAAATCGAATAAGGTATCGGTGGTTTGCTGATACATATTAAAAATATCATAGATAGGCATATCAATCTTCATATGATCAATTGAAATCAGTTTTTGATAATTAAGATAAATATGCTGATATTTAAAATTCATATAGACAAGCGATACTCGGACATACTCTTTATTGCAGACCATTGATTGAAACTGTTCTAAATACTTATAAGCACAGTTTAAGCTGTTTTCAATGCGATAGTAGTTCATCAAAAGCATCCACTGCCACGGTGAACGGTCAAACGACTGTTCACAATACACTAACAGCTGATAGTAATAATTCGCTCTTTCTTGAATGATGCCATAAATATCCTTGCACAGCTTTTCATAATATTGTTTGCTGACTTTCACATTATAAAAAGTATGATTATGCAGCCATGCCAAGGTTTCAAAATAAAACTTCAGCTTTAATTCCCGCATCGGTACAAGATCTGATTCATACCACGGCATCAGATAAAAGTATTGATTCTGATAACGTGTCAAAGGGCTTTGCTGGAGGTTTAAGATAACCGGCACAAAGCAATTGATACGCAGCGTTTTAATATAATAATAATTATGTGCAAATGAATATGATTCAGTAAACTTCAAAGCTATGAAACCGTCTGCTACTTTTAATTTATATACATTTTCATTAACTTTGATCATTCCAATAATATCTAAATTATATTCATTTTTTATCAGATCGATCATGATTCATAGTATGGAACAATGATCAAAGTACCTTTAGAGATCATGACATCATGATTGTAATCTCTGATCATTGCCGATGGTACATTATACTTAGTAGCAATGGTATCATAATCGTCATTATCTAATGCCACATAAATATAATAAGGAACAAGATCACTCTGATCTGAGATTTCAATTAAATCATCAATAGATGGGTCACGTTTAGCAACGGGTGTCTCAACCGCTGCTTCTTTCATCACCTCTTTTGTCACCGGAGCAATGACTTCCGCTTCTAAGGGTGCAGGTTCCGGCATCGGCTTTACAACCGCTTTTTCAATGACTTCTGCTACTTCGGGCATAACATCAATGCGTTTTTCATGAACATGTTCAGCCTCTTCTGTTTTAACTTCCGGCGGTTCAGCAGAAATGACATCTTTGATTTCATCAATCAGTTCCTGATCTAATTCTTCATCTTCTCTTAAACTTTGATCATTATAAAAACGATCTTCACTGGCTTCTACGCCATAAATATTTGCCTGAATAGTCACTAATAAATTCCCGCTTTGAATTTTATAATCAAAATCTTCTACTTTGATACTAAAATCACGCTGATCGGTAATCTTTTCAAATGGTGCTAAGATATCGATCTCTAAGAATTCATTGAAACGTTCTTTTGAAGCCATCTTTAAATATTCTCCGGTAATATCGATTCTGCCTTGTGCGCGCATTCCGGATTCTTCAATTTTGTAGTTGATGGATTCATCTACTGAGATACTCAATAATTCATTCATTTGATGATCTAAATCCACTAATTTTTCGAGATATATTTTTTGCATATTTTTCCCCTCCTAAAAAAAGAATATGCAAAAAGGACAGATTTATGCTTAAATCAGTCCTAAATGTTTACAGGCTTGTTCAATTCCGTCTGCATGGATATCCGCAGTAATATAAGAAGCTATTTTCTTTAATGGTTCTACCGCATTCCCCATCGCTACACTGTAAGGTGCTTGTTCAAACATCTTTAAATCATTCATACCATCGCCAAAGACAATGATTTCCTGATGATTTCCATTTAAGAGAGCCACCATTTTTTCAATGCCGCGATATTTGTCAATGGCTTCTACTAGGATACAACTCGGTGAAATACGATAATGCGGCACTTTTTTCAAAGAAGGAATAAGAAATTCCTCTTGCATAGTAAGATGCAGACACATTTTATGTATAGCTTTAGCTTGAAATACATCAAAATCAGCTTTTGTGATAAAATCAAAAGCATTCTTTAGAGAACTGTTTAATTCAATAAATCTGCCATCGGTGCTATAGCGATTGTTGGTTGTATCGATCGATGTGGCAATAGGAATTTGATGGGCAATACATTCTTTTGCCACGGCTAGGCAATCTTCCAAGTTAAGCGGCAGCAGTTCAACAATTTTATTTTTTATTACTAAGCCATCTCCTCCATCGCAGACATAGTTCTCAATATTTAATGCTTCCGCCTGTAAATAAGTCAAAACATAAGGTCGGCTTGTCGCAATGGCAATGAAATGTCCCTTTTCTTTTAATTTTTCAAGCGTTCTTTTTGTACTGTCAGGTAAATGTTTATGCTCATCAACTAAAGTACCGTCAATATCAAAGAATAAGTATTTCATAATTTGCTCCTTTAATTCTAATTAGCTCTAGTGTATCATAGAACGGACAATATTTAGAATCCTTTTACTGAAAATGAAAAGAGCTGGGATGGACTCTTTAGTTCATTAGTAAATGATGCTTTTCTTCATCTAAAACATATATTTTCTCTATGCAGGCAAATATCATCGTATACCCTATTGTTTTTCTCCTCTACATGGATATGGTATATGAAAGAAAGCTTTAAAACATGAGAAAGAAATGCCATAGATTTTTCTTATCCATAAATTTCTCAGCATATAAAAACACACATATAGTTTCTGATATGTGTGTTAATTCCATTATTTATGAAAGGGCAGGACTCAGCCAATACTTTTTAAACTCATCTGCGGCAATCGGACGGCTGATCAAATAGCCTTGACCGATATCACAGTTCAATTCTCTTAAAAAGTCCAGTTGTTTTCTTGTTTCAATGCCTTCGGTCACAACAATCATTCCCATATCATGAGCCATTTCAATCACTTTTTCTAAAATGACATAAGACCTCTGATTAACTTCACTGCCATCCAGCAGGCTTTTATCGATTTTGAGAATATCTGCCGACACCACACTCAGTAAGCTTAATGAAGCATATCCGGTGCCAAAATCATCAATTGCTAACTGAAAGCCCATCTGATGAAGCTGACTGGCTAATGTCAACATTCGCTCATTCTCCTCTACGAAAGCAGATTCTGTTAATTCAAACGTAATATAGCAGTGTGGTATCGAATACGTATCGACAATATGACAAAAACGCTCCAAATAATCCGACTCATTGATATGCAGTCGCGACTGATTGATACTGATTGGCTGAATATCCATACCGGCATCCATCCAATGGCGTAAGGTCTGACATAGTTTTTCCAGCATATGAAAATCAAATTCACAAATAAATCCATGCTGTTCAAATAAAGGAATAAATTCATTTGGCATAATCATTTCACCGCTTTCCGTTATCCATCTTGTCAGCGCTTCACCGGCAACCGTTTTCCCGCTTTCAATATCGAACTGTGGCTGAATAAAAAGTTTGAATTCATCTTTTTCAAAAGCAATCATTGCCTGCTCCAAAATGAAATTATTATGATACTGCTGCTTCATCATTTCTTCTTGATAATAAAAGATATTTTTTTCACGCTGTGTTTCATTAATCTGATTGAGTGCGATCAATGCCTTATCCAGCATTGCCGGAATGCTTTCTTTGGAATTTTGCGGGATCAAGTAAACCCCGATCAGCAAATACACTTCTGAAAACAGTTTCCTTTTCATTCTCCTATCTATTAAATCATCATTCAACTGATATAAGCGCTGATTTAAGGATTCACGGTCTTCAAATTGATAAAGAATCGCAAACGTGTCTTTTTCAATTCTTCCGCAAGTCTCTTCTTGATTACATGAACGTTTAACATTCTTTGCAATATTTTCAAGCAGACGATCGCCATTGCTGTAGCCGTAGCGCTGATTAATATAGCGAAAATTCTGCACCTTAAACTTGATTAAGGCGTAGTTTTGTTTTCGATGTTCATGCATAAGCTTACTAACAGCATTGCAAAAGCCATTTCTGTTTTTAATATGGGTGACACTGTCCGTAGTAGCCGCTAATTTTACCCGTTCATCCATGACCTGATAAGCCGCTTTTGCATTTTCAATATTAAAATAATATTCGCCCTGTATATGATCGGGAATCGAATTATGTACATGGAAAATCTTCCATTCACCGTCTTCTTTCCCCCATACCACGGAAAGTCGTACCAAGACATTAGGCAAGTCCGGTGCATTGATGTTTAAAGTAGCCCAGACAATTCCTGTTTGATTATTTATTTTAACCGCATGATACTGTTCATTGGATAATTTATATTGATCCTTGTAAAGACCATATTCTTTATTAAAGAAATACAAGATATCGTCTTTATTATGACATATTTCATCTTCTAATGTCCCAATCCAAGAAATCTGTTTTGAAATAAACGAGGTGAGTAATTCATATTCATGTGATACAAAATAGAATCCTACTATCTTTCTGGTCATTGCAATCCACTGTTCTTCTACATCTAACATTCAACACTCCCCCTTTAGACATTGCTCAACCTTCAATCATGCAACACCTCACTATCTTCATTTTAGGCGTTTTGAATATAATTTTCAAGATGTTTCAGTGCTATTGCAATCTTCTATTCATTATCTGCAAATTAAAAGTTCTGTCAAAGACAGAACCAAATCATTATTTAATTTCACTGATTAACGCTGTTTCAATTGCCTTTAAAATCACCTTACTGGAATTGGTTGCCCCTGATACTATATCGACATCTAAACTCTGCTGTGCCATGATTTCGTCAATGATGACTTCGGCTGCCTTTCCACGATCATTTTTGTGTTCAACTAAAATGATTTGTGCATACTTACCATCTTTAATTGTAACTTCTACAGCCGCCTTAATAAAATGAACATCACACTCTCCTTTATAAACACCATCTTTTATAGATTGGAGCGATATATTTTGAATAGAGAGTTCACTGACTTTATGTTGATAGTCACTAACCTGTTTCAAATAAATTCCTAATCCTGCCAGTCCGATTAATAAAATAATAATACTGCCGTAAATAATCTTCTTATTAAATTTCTTCATTTGTTTCAGTTCCTTTCTCAATTGATTGATACAGCATCATAAAGCTGTATTGAAGAAACCCATCAGGTGAGAGACTCAATTCTTTTTGAAGATACTCTTTTTTATGATCGGTTAAAGTGATGACTCCTGACAGCATTCCCCAAAAGGCAAATAGAGTTGGTAAAATCGCCAGATCCTCTCTTAATTCTTGAGATAGGATCCCTTCTTTTAGAAAACTTATAAGCAATGCATTGATCTCTTCCCCTACCCGAAACGTTTCTTTTTCTTCCGGAAGCCATTTTTCATTATTAAAATCAATATTAATTTTGCTGAGTGCCAGTTCAAAATAGAAAGGATAATCCTGATAATATTGAACTAAAGCCCTGCAGATTGCTTCATAGCGTGTTTTTGTATCCGAATTAGACTTTATGGCTTTAGTTATATAAAAAAGCAATTTTTTCATGCTTTCTAATACTAAAACACCGATAATTTCTTCCTTATTTTCAAAATAAACATATAGTGTTGCTTTGCTGTAACCCGCCGCCTTGGCAATATCATCCATCGTTGCCGCTTCAATCCCCTTATTAAAAAATAACTCTTGAGCGGATAAGGCAATGCTTTCACGATGAAGACTGGCAGGTTGTTTTTTTCTTCTTCCCATAATTTCTCCTTAATTAATTAAACTTATAGTTTAATTATATGATAAAAAGAAAAGAAGTCAATAAAAAAAGCCCTTATTGGGCTTCGTTGTCTTCTAATCCACATAATTCTAAGATATATGACCACGCTTTATCAATTCCTATTTTCTTTAGACTAGAGAAACGAACAAAATAATCTTCTTCATGAAAACCAAGCGTTTCTTTAATCAGTTTCTCATTCTTTTTCAGGTCATTGCGTTTTACTTTATCTTCTTTTGTTGCTACTACGATAACGGGAATATTATAGTATTTAACATATTCATACATAGTAATATCATCATGTGTCGGTTTATGGCGTAAATCTACTAATAAAATCATACATTTCAGAGTTTTACGATGATTTAAATAGGTCTCAATAATTTCACCGAACTGTTCTTTAATCTTATTGTTTACTTTCGCATAACCATATCCGGGAACATCGACAAAGTACAAACTGTCATTTACATTAAAGAAGTTTAATGTTCGTGTTTTTCCCGGAGTGCCTGATACCTTCGCTAATCCATTGCGTGAAAGCATTGTATTGATAAAACTGGATTTCCCAACGTTGCTTCGCCCCGCTAAACAAACTTCCGGTACACCTTCTTCCGGCCACTGTGACTGCCATGCCGCACTTAATATATATTCTGCTTTTATTACTTTCATTTTTTCACCTGCTTTACTAAGAAAAATAAGGTAGTCTTACACTACCTTATTATACTAATGCATTTTCTAATACTGTGTCAATATTATCCGCTAAAACGATTTCTAATTCATCTCTGACAATTTGTGGAATATCTTCAATGTCTTTTTGATTATCGTTAGGGATAATGATTTTCTTGATGCCTGAACGATGGGCAGAGATTGATTTCTCTTTTAATCCGCCGATTGGCAGTACATTCCCACGTAATGTAATTTCTCCGGTCATCGCAACATCGCTTCTTACCGGCTTATTCGTAAAGGCAGAATAAATCGCTGTCGTTAATGTCACCCCGGCACTTGGACCGTCTTTTTTGATTGCGCCTTCCGGAACATGGATATGAATATCCTGTTTTTCGAAGATTTCGGGATCGATTCCATAACGTTCTACATTTGCTTTAATATAGCTGAATGCAATCGATGCAGATTCTTTCATGACATCACCTAACTGACCGGTGATGATCAATTTACCCGTTCCTTTGAAATGGTTAACTTCGATTGGCAAAATATCTCCGCCATATTGCGTATAAGCTAATCCGGTAACAACACCAATTTGTGCTTCTTTTAATTTCTTTGTATGATCAAAGATCTTTTTACCAAGATAATCTTCAATATCTTTTTCATCGATATAAACAGATTCTACTTTTTCTTTTAAGATTTTGACATCTACTTTACGGCAGATTTTCGCAATTAATCTTTCTAATTGACGCACACCTGCTTCTCTTGTATAGTGACGGATAATACACATCACCGCTTCATCAGAGAAAGCTAATTGATCTAATTTTAAGCCATGTGCCACTAATTCCTTAGGAATTAAGTGTTCTTTAGCAATGACTTCTTTTTCTTGTTCCGTGTAAGAAGACAACTCAATGATTTCCAAACGATCTCTTAACGGTCCCGGAATTGTATCTAAACTATTTGCCGTTGCGATAAACAGAACCTTTGATAAATCATAGGCTTCTTCTAAATAATTGTCAGAGAATTGAGAGTTTTGTTCAGGATCCAATACTTCCAGCATCGCACTTGAAGGATCACCCTTATAATCTCTTGACATCTTATCGATTTCATCCAGCAAGAAGACAGGGTTAACTACACCCGCTTTTTTCATTCCTTGAATGATTCGTCCCGGCATTGCTCCTAAGTAAGTACGACGATGTCCTCTTACTTCTGATTCATCGGTTACCCCACCTAATGAAGCTTTCACGAATTTACGACCTAACGCACGTGCAATCGATTTTCCTAGGCTGGTTTTCCCAACTCCCGGTGGACCGTATAAACAGATAATCGGTGCTTTTAATGATTGTGTCATTTGTTTAACAGCCAATTGTTCTAAAATACGTTCTTTTACTTTTTCTAAGCCATAATGATCTTCATTCAAGACTTTTTCAACTGCTTCTAAATCTTCGTTATCCTGTGTTTCCTGATACCAAGGTGTCTTCAATAACCAATCTAAATAGTTACGTACGACATTAGCTTCAGAAGATGCCGGCGGCATCATTTCAAAACGCTTCAATTCTTCTTCTGCTTTATCTTTAACGTATTGTGGATAAGGATTCTTTTCAAGCATTTCACGAATTGAATCGGCATCATCCATTTTATTAGTCGTGTCACCTAATTCATCTTTAATCGCTCTGATTTTTTCACGTAAGTAATACTCACGCTGATTTTCATCAATGCTGTCTCTTACTTTCTTATTGATGCTCTGTTCAATTTCATTGATCATCTTTTCAGATTCCATTTCATTAATCACAAGCATCAAACGATCATTGACATTCAACGTTTCTAACAATCTCTGTTTATTTTCCAATTTCATTGGTAAATAATGAGCAATAGAATCAGATAGGAATCCAGCAGATACCCCCGCCGTTAAACTGTTTAATACATCACGCGGCATTCCCACCATTTGATTTCCGGCATTTTCTAAAGAAGAAGCGATTCTTCTAACTAAGGCTACTTCTTCATTTTCATCACCGTGTTCGTCCATCAAGACTTCTACTTTTGCATATAAACATTCATTTTTAGTTTCCAGTGAAAGAATATTGACACGTTTTTCACCTTCAACCGTTAATTTAATAACCCCACTGTTATCTCGTCTAATTTTCTTTTGGATTTTGCAAAGTGTTCCGACATGATAAACAGCCTCATATCCAGGATCTTCATCCAAAGGATTGACCTGTGAAACAAAGACGATATTTTTATCGTACAAATTGTTTCCATCATTGATCGCATTTAAACTCTTTGGTCTTCCGACGTCTAATGACAAGCGATTCCCAGGAAATACCAGCATTCCTCTTGTACAGATGACCGGTAACTCTAATACCACTTTATCTTCATTTGACATAACGTACACCTCCTTAAGTGTTTAAAATAAGACGCTCGAAGCGTCTTAATTATTCGCCCTTAATCACCTTAATGGCTTTTCTATTTAAGATGTCACTTGCGATAGCCCCCATTTGTCCAGCAAATACAGTCTTCACTTCTTCAACATCTTTACCATAGTAGTTCGCAATATTTTCTAATTCCTGATTCATTTCTTCTTCAGTTACTTCTAATTTTTCAGCTTTTACGATTTCAGCTAATACTAAGTTTAACTTCACTCTGCTTTCAGCTTGTTCTTTGATTTCTTCTTTAATATCTTCAGTTGTTTTTCCAGTGATCGCTTTGAATGTCTCAAAGTCTAATCCCTGCTGTTGTAAGTTCCCCATGATTTCCTGCAACATTTGCTGCATTTCTTGTTCAACCATGACCTCCGGTACATCTACAGTTGCATTTTCAACCACTTGTTTGAATAAAGCTTCACTGTATTCATTTTCCGCTTTTGTAGTTTTTTGAGATTTTAACTGAGCTTTCACATGAGCTTCTAAATCTTTTAAAGTTTCTACATTTTCAATATTTGTATCTTTTGCTAATTCATCATCTAATTCAGGTAAGATTTTTGTTTTGATTTCATGAACAGTGACTTTGAACACAACTTCTTTTCCTGCTAATTCAGGTGCTTGGTAATCTTTTGGGAATGTTACATTGATATCCTTTGTTTCATTTGCACCCATTCCGATTACTTGTTCTTCAAATCCCGGAATGAATGATCCCGAACCAATTTCTAATGGATGGCTTTCACCTTTTCCACCTTCAAACGCAACACCATCTAAGAAACCTTCGAAATCGATCACAGCTGTATCTCCGTTTTCAACTGTTCCTTCTTCTTTTATCTCAAGCACTGCAAATTCATTTCTTAAAGTTTCTAATTCTGCTTGAATTTCTTTTTGAGTGACTCTGACAGCTGCTTTCTTAATATCTAAATCTTTATATTGTCCTAAAGTTACTTCAGGTTTAACTGTTACTTTGAATTTTACAGCTAATTTCTCTTCATCAATGCTGTCCACGCTTAATTCCGGCTGAGCGATTGGCTCTACATTGTTTTCTTGTAATAAAGCTGCATATTCTTTTGATAAGATAATTTCTAATGCTTCTTGAAGCATTGTTGCTTTTGAGATTCTTTTCTTGATTAAAGCAGCAGGTGCTTTACCAGGTCTGAATCCATCTAATTTAACGTTTTTGGCTAATTTATTGAAAGCTTCTTCTTGTGCTTTTTTCCATTCAGCACCAGTGAATTCAGCTGTTAATTCCCCAACGCTACCTTCTAATTTTGTCCAATTACTTTTCATTTTATAATTCCTCCAATTTCAATCGTACCCTATTATACATGATAATCAGGCATATATCAAACAATTTATATCGTGATTTGCTTCAATATTTGAATTTTATCTAATATTTCCTGACTTTCAACTCCGTAGCTGTAACTTAGCTCTTCAAGATCTAATTCGATGTACTGAAGTGTCGCTAAATAATAGTGAATAGCAGCGGCAATCAAGGCAAATTCCTCTTCATCAATAAAGCGTGGGAACTGATCGTACATAAAGTAATTCAAGAATTCCAAACACACTAATAATAAGGATGGGTTATCACTTTCAAGATGGTTCATCAGCTGATCGCCAATCTCACTGTAAGCTTCACTTTCATCTGTTCTGCTTAAATAAGAAGGGTTGATCTCATAGCGCTGATCATGTTTCCATATTTCTAATTCCTCATCCACCTGCTGATCAATCAGTATTTCAATAATCAGTGACTTCGCTAATGAGGGGGCATCGGGACTTAGAAGAAACGGACGAATACAATAAAGCAAAGCACGAATATTCATGGACTGCATCTGATCGATCGCCATATAAAGCAAATCCTCATTCGTAAAATTAGTCAAAACACGTTCGATTTCTTCTTCCTTAAAGATGGTTGTCTTTGTTTCAATCAAAGCATTCGCTTCCTGCTTAGCTAAAAGCAATTCATCATAAGCAGCATTAAACAAAGCTTCATATTGATAAGGAATGTATGGCATGGATAGCTCTTCTACCACAATATCAATAGCTTCTTCATATTCCTCTAATTCTTTTAAAACGGATAAATAGATCGATACAACATCATAATAAGTATCTCCGGCTATTGCCTTAGCAACCTTGCCTTCCTCTTTAGCCCGCTTCAATTCTTTTAGTCCAAATAAACAGACCAGCCGCAAATAACGCGTTCTTTCATCATCAATGTCTTGCAGTAAATTTAAGGCCTCGCTGTATTCACCGGCTTCAATATATTCTTCTACCATATCCTCACCTCCATTCTAGCACTCACACTACATAAGTGCTAACTGTTCTGCTACGATTATATCATATCTTAAAATTAAATCAATCATTTTGTTCTATTGTTTAGAATTATCTTCTATCAATTTCTTTTCAAAAGGAATATACTGAAAAAAAGGAGGCTTCCAATCATGATAAATATTTTGCATATGGAAAACATATCGGCTGAACCATGGTGCTTTGAAACCTTTAAAAATTACATTCATCCTACTGATAAGGTTCTGATTATTCCGTTTTCTTTCAAACGAAATGAAGTTCAATCCCAGCAAGATTTTGATGCCTTGTATCATCCTGATTCAGGAAAGTATTATTCATCCATCACGAATGGCTTTCATAGCTATGGCATTCCTGCTTCACACATCTACTGGATTAATTATTTCAGTACAGAAGATAAAACCAACGCTAAACAGCTTGTCCGTGAAGCAGATATCATCTATTTCACTGGTGGTTTACCGGATCAGCTGAAGGTTCGTTTGATTGAATTTGATTTAATAGACTCTTTACAGCAATTCAACGGTCTAATCATGGGCTTTAGTGCAGGAGCAATGATCCAGCTTCATCGTGCTCACGTGACACCCGATGATGACTACGATCATTATTTTTATATGAATGGCTTAGATATTCTGCATGGTTTTGACATAGAATGCCATTTTGAAAATACCCCCGTTCAACAAAATGCTATTAAAAAAGCGATCAGCGATTATCATTTGCCAGTATATGGGATCGGTGATAAAGGAGCTGTCATCGTAGAGGACAGACAATTAACTTGCATCGGCGATGTTCATCAATTTATATAGGAAAGAGATCACTTCACAGTGACCTCTTTTATGTTAACGGGCATGATAAATTCTGGCATACCTAGATAACCGGGAGCAATCTGATATTTTGGAAAGGTAACCACCACTTGTCCATCCTTATTAATATAATAGGATTGATCTGGCGGAATCGTCAGTTTGTTGACTTCATCCATAAAATAAAGATCACTGCCGTTTTCTTTATTTTGTAAATCAATCTGTCTAACGACCTCATTTTTAACCATTGCTGCATAATCCTTACCTAACCAATGATCAAGCTTGTAATCTTCCCCGGTTTTCAAATCAATCGTATGATACGTTTTCTCCTGAAAAGAGGAAGCCATAATCTGCAAAAAATCAATACTAAATGAAACTAGGTTATCATCTACATAATAATCACTTAAATTCAAACCGATTTCAGTATGAATCTGATGATTTTCCTGATAGACATCTTTTAATTCCTGTTCCTGCTTAGTTAGAATATCTTCGATCGACTGATCGATCAAGGCATTAATTCTCTTTTCTACTTCCTTGTTTTCCACGTGTTCAATATGTTTGATCACCACATTGATTTCCGCTCCATAAAGATGATAGGTATCATTGCTGATTGTCACAAACTGTACTTCATCTTTCATAATTTCTTCTTCAGGAGCTGCCGCATAAATCCCAGCAGACTGCCATAATAAAGACATCACTAGCGTACTTGCCAAAAGCACATCTCTTATTTTTTTCATGTGTGCCTCCTTTCATTATCATCTCCCATTCTTAGTATGGTAAATAACTTAATTTAAAGCCCAATAAATGCCATCATTTCAATTTTTTTGAATACAAAACGCGGTCACTTACTGCTATGTTAGAAGCATTCAAAGTAATTTCGATGAGTGCTACCTCAGCCAATCGCACTACCATCGGTTTTAAATACAGCTGACAATAATGAATGATCTCACTCATTTCTGATACCTTTAAACGACTGGCAATCGTGCAGTGCGGATTCCAACGATCCTTAAGATAAAAAGAACTATGATCCAGATCAAATTCTTTCATGTTATTATGGATACAAGCATGCAGATCATATAATTTTTGCGAAAAAGCCGGCGCCAAAAGGCGCCAAAAATAATGTTTTTGATTGAATGAATGTTCCCAAGATAGAAAGCGATAATTCGATTTGCTGTTGATTGTGAAGTGAACTATCTAATAAAAAGATGAATCTATCCTGATCGATCTCATCATAATCAGCAAAAGTGATGTGAGGGTATCGATGATTATAGCTAGTCCCATAATCCGTTAGATGACGTTCATTTAAATCCTTCCACATTTTTTTAAAATATTGCGTTGTTTTTTCATCTAACACTCCAACTACCGCATAAGTTACTATGCTATACCTCCTATTTTAATTAAACAGGTCTTTTGTCTTTAGATTTCACTTTTCTTTATCTTTAGTCTAATCATTTCATCAATAGAACAAAAGGAAAAGTCAGATTGCTTTTCCCATAATATACTATTTTATATTTAATCGGTGATCCTCTTGAAAATCAATGTGTGAAGGATTACCCTCCGCACGATAAACTCGGTTAGTATTTAAATCATAAATACTAGACCATACTGTATCCATGCCTTGCCTGCGGTCATATTGACACATAAACCCCATTTTTCCAGACAGCAGATCTTGAATAAATGTAAGATCGGGATCCACACAGTGGCTTAATGCTTCAAAAGCAGTCTGGTAGCGTTCGTGAGAATGAATACCATCTTCGATCGGAGCTTGATAAGCCGACATCATCGGTAAATGGAAATCATTTGCTGCGACTACAAAGCCTTCCTTTGGGGCACGCTGAATTTCGATATTTTCAGCGTTGCACTCCACTAAAGCAAAATCTCCCTGACGATCAGCAAGCACCAGTGTTTGGGAAGAACCGATCGGCAATCTTTTTAAGGCTTCAATCGCCTCTTTGACATTTTTGCACTTTTCTAAGATATAGCGAACCAAGAAGCCGACATTAAATCCCGGTTTTAGCACTACCGGATAGACGAAAGTCAATCCCACAGCTAAGCCATGCTCATTAATCCCGTCTTCTATTTGACTAAATGCAGTAGTATTGCCAATAAAGGCAAAACAATCCTCTAAATGATAATAGCAGCTGTCATAAGATTCTTCTAAATGACAGGCAAAATCACTGTTACGTCCAAAGAATGTCTTTCCATTTTTATGAATGACAAAACTAGTACAAAAATTATCTGCGGTATAACTGTACATACTTAATAAAAAATTGATTAAAATCTGAGCATCTATCTGTTGTCCATCGGCAATGCCTTTGATTTCCTCTAAAATTTCCGGATAATATTCAGCATAGATTTTCTGACTTTCTCTGACATAATTTAGCCTCTTTGGCTCATTGAAGATAATAGGCAGACTGGTTAAAGATATCCCTTCCTTTAATAAATGACAGCCATAATCATAGCCTGATTGATAATGTGTTCCTTTAAATTCTGAATGATTCATAGTTGCTCTCCTTTTGCATTTTTTGAGAGCTAGCGCTAACCCTAGGTTGATTGTCACACAATAAAAATTTATTGTCAAACATTAAAAAAATAACTTTTATTTAGGAAAAAAACATTATTTTTAATTAAATAATGTTTTAATGTCCAAATAGTTTTGCGGCTTGTTTCATTTTAGAAATGATATTCACACTAAATGGACAATTACGCATACAAGCGCCACACTCGATGCACTCACTGGCATGGTGTTCCAATAAGTCATAATGATTTTGTAATGTTTCCGGCACTTCTTTTTGAATCAATGCCAAATCTAAATATTTGTTGACCATGGCAATATCAATTTTCTTCGTGCAGGGTGCGCAGTGACCGCAATACATACAATGTCCATTAAAGACTGAGCGCGGTGCATTCGCCAATACTTGGCTGTAATCTTTTTCTTCATCTGTGCTTGCTGCATAAGCTGACGCTGCCAATAATTCTTCTACATTGCTGATGCCGACCACTACGGAAGCAACCGCCGGGCGGGTTAAGCAATAATGCAGACATTGAACAGGTGTTAATGCTTTTTTAAACGGTGAGGTTTCATCTTTTAACAGGATACCGGCACCAAAGCCTTTCATCACAGTTAGTGCTACTCCTGCATTTTGGCAAGTCTGATACAGGCGGTCACGTTTAGGATCAACTCCCTCATAAGTACGATCATTATAGGTACTGTCTTCAAACAAGATATTAACATCCTCACTGGCTGGCAGCATATCATAAGCTGCATTGATACTAAATAGAATGACATCGATCACTCCACTTTCCACCGCTTTAAAGGCAATATCCGGATTATGTGTTGACAATCCTAAATGTTTGATAATTCCTTTTTCCTGTAAGTCTTTGGCATAATCAATCATCGATCCCTTGAATATCTGATCGAAATCTTTTTGATCATCCACATAATGAATCATGCCTACATCGACATAATCTAACTGCATACGTCTTAAAAAATCTTCATAGGACACTTTTACTTCTGTCATATTGCGTGTACGGCGATATTGTCCATTTTCCCACATAGAGCCTAAATGTCCTTCAATCACAAAACTTTCCCGCGGATAGTGGCTTAAAGCATCCCCTACATGACTTCTTACTTCTGGATTGGAATTATAGATGTCAATAAAGTTGATCCCCTCCGCCATTGCTTTATCCACAATGACCTTAGTATCTTCCTTATTTTTCCCTTCAAAGCCTTCACCACCTAAACCAACAGCACTGACTTTAATGCCGGTTCTCCCTAAAATACGATATTCCATTTTTCTTCCCCCTTATTTTACTTTAAAAAGGTCTTATAATCCTCATAATTCTTTCTTAATAATTCCGGTGTATCTAATCCATACGGGCAATGTGCTTTACACTGACCGCAATTGAGACAGTCATCGATCTTTTTCATCATTTCCTGCCCTTTTTCTGACAAATGTCCACCGGCAGGTGAACGTCTCAGCAACAAGGACATTCTCGCGCAGGTATTGATCTGAATACCAACCGGACATGGCATACAATACCCACACCCACGGCAAAACTCACCAGCCAATTCCTCACGGTCATGCTTGATCAATGCCTTGATCTCCTCATTCATTACCGGCGGCTGTTCATTAAACTGAATAAATTCATCTAATTCACTGTCTTTTTGGATTCCCCAGATGGGCAGTACATTATCAAACTGCGCTAGATAAGCATAAGCCGCATCGGCACGTGTAATCAATCCCCCTGATAAAGCTTTCATACAGATAAAACCGATATTTTTTTCTTTGCATGCACGCACTAAATCTTCTTCTTTTTTATCCGCAATATAACTAAACGGAAACTGTACAGTATCATATAAATCGGATTCTACTGCTTCCATTGCTACTGGCAAACGATGATTGGTAATACCAATAAAACGAATCTTGCCTTGTTCCTTAGCATCCAGCATCGCTTCATATAATCCGCTTCCGTCTCCCGGTTTTGGACAGAATGAAGGATTATGAAACTGGTAAATATCAATATAATCGGTCTTCATCATTTCTAAGCTTGTTTCTAAATCTTTCCAAAAGCCTTCTATTGTTGTTGCCATAGTTTTTGTCGCTAAATAAATATGCTGACGTACATCGCTTAATCCTAATCCAATTTTTTCTTCACTGTCACTGTAAGCTCTTGCGGAATCAAAAAAGTTAATTCCATTCTCATAGGCTTTTCTCAACAGTCCAGCCCCTTCTTCTTTTGAAACACGTTGTACGGGTAAAGCACCAAAGCCATTTCTATTAACTGTTATTTGTGTTCTTCCTAAAGTTACATATTCCATTCTTTATTCTCCCTTCGATCTTCCTTATACCCATCATAGCACTTAGAGTTTACTCTAAGTCAAGATTTTTATCAAAAAAAGACCGCTGTACGGTCTATTTAAACAATGTATAAAGTTCCTTGATCGCAATCCCCTTATCATCTGCGATTCGCTTTAGGTCTTCATATTCAGGATACAGATATGTGTTTCCTTGATGAGATACTTCCTTTATCCTTACTTTCCCATAAGGCGTATCTGCTTCTTTAATCTGACGCTCTAATACCGCTCGCTGTTCACGACGATAACGCATTCCAATCGTTGTTGTCTGCTTAAAGATAATATCCTGCATAGCTTGCAGCTCTTCTTCTTTGCAGACAACAGTTAATCGATAAGCAGGACGATTCTTTTTCATATAAATAGGAGTAAAGAAAGCATCCAAAGCCTTATTCTTAAATAACTGTTCTAAAGTATATGCCAATATTTCTCCATTGCAGTCATCAATATTTGTTTCAATGACAATAATGTCATCGTCTTCTTTCTTGATTTCTCCATAGACTACTTTTAAGACATTGGGGATCTTTAAATCTTTGGTTCCGCTTCCCCAGCCGATCTTTTCTACATTCATTGCCGGCATTGTACCATAACTGCTGGCAAGTTCAGCAATAATTGCTGCCCCTGTCGGTGTCACTAATTCCGTATCAATATCGATCTGTCTGGCAATGACATTGCTGGCTGCAAAGATTTCACTTGTAGCCGGTACCGGAACAGGAATCGTTCCATGAGCACATTCAATGAAACCGTATCCGTCATTGACAACACTGCTGTAAATAATATCCGGTGAGATTTTATCGATTAGTACAGCAGTTCCGATAATATCCACAATCGAATCGATGGCGCCCACTTCATGGAAATGAACATTCTCTAATGTTTCATTATGCACCTTGCTTTCTGCTTTTGCGACACGTAAGAAAATACGTTTCGCCAACGCTTTTGCCGATGGGGCTATTTCACTATCATCAATGATTTTATTGACATCAAATAGATTACGATGTACATGTTGATGACTATGATCGTGTTCTTCATGGTCATGAGAATGTTCATGGCTATGCCCCTCATGATGGTGATGATGATCTATATTTTCTAAATGAACATCGACATAAGTCCCAGTAATCCCATTTTTCACACTTTTAGAGATATGGATATGATACCCGTCAACATGAAGCTTCTTTAATTCATTAAGTAAATAAGTATGATCTCCTAAAATCTCTACTAAAGCACCCAATGTCATATTTCCGCTAATCCCACTGGTGCAGTCAAAATATAATGCTTTCATTCTTTCTTTCCTCCTAAATTATTAATCGTATGTGCCATAAATCCGGCACCAAACCCATTGTCAATATTGACAACACTGATTCCGCTGGCACAGCTGTTCAACATGGCTAATAAAGCCGCCAAGCCATTGAAATTTGCCCCATACCCAACCGAAGTTGGAACTGCAATAACAGGCTTATCCGTTAAACCACCGATTACCGATGCCAATGCGCCTTCCATTCCTGCTATGGCAATAATGACACTTGCCTTTTCAATGACATCCATGCGGTTAAAAAGCCGATGAATGCCTGCCACGCCGACATCTGTAATCAATTCCACCTCATTACCCAAATATCTAGCTGTAATTACCGCCTCTTTTGCGACAGGCAAATCCGATGTTCCGGCACACGCGACAACGATCAAGCCTTTATTTTTTGGTCTTTGTATTCGATTCAATAAAAATGTCTGTGCAAGCGCATCATAAACAAAATCGGGATAAAGTCCTTTTAAATAATCATGCTTAGCTTCATCTAAGCGTGTGACTAAAATATTAGGAACTTCATGATCCAACATATTTTGGATAATGCCGGCAATATGTTCTTTGGTCTTCCCAGCCCCATAAATCACTTCCGAGGCCCCTGTTCTTTTTTCACGATTGAAATCAATCGTGGCATAGTCTAATGGATTATCGATTAATTCACTCGCTTCTTCTATAGATAACTCATTCTTTTTAACTTTTTCCAATATATCTTTTACTTTCATCTTAACCACCTCTCATTTCTTATCCATGTATGAATTGTTGATGAAACGCCAAAAAGTCCGGAAATTCTACTTTATCGCATGTTCAATAGCTCCCAAAGCCCATGACAATGCTTTCTTCCCAGAATTGCAATATCGATAAAATTATTTTCTTTATTAATTGCTTCATTGTTCCCTTTCGCAGTTACTTCTATAACTCTTCATACATTTCAATATGCTGGAACATTTATTTTTTATCATAGCTGCCGCTTATGATTCCATCCAAATCCAAGGTGACATATCGAAAGCCCAAGGCTTTTAATGCTTCTGCCACTTCTGAATGTTCGATTATTTTGGCAAAATCTTTCTTTTCTACTTCTATGCGTGCCAGCTCATCCTGCACCCTTACCCTTACATAATAAATTCCTAATTGATGAAATAATGCTTCAGCCTTATCCACTCTTTCTAATTCTTCTTTGGTTAAAAGCGTATCGTAGTCAAAACGTGATGCCAAACACGCATTTGCCGGCTTATCATGTGTTACGATGCCTAACATCTTAGAATATTCTCTGATCTCTTGTTTGCTTAGCTGACATTCTGCCATCGGTGATAGAATACCTAATTCTAAACAAGCCTGAATACCGGGACGATAAACACCTTCATCATCTTTATTTTTACCGTCAAGGACAAATTTAAAATCCTGTGCATGAGCCGCTTTGATCACCTTGCTCATAATCATCTTCTTACAGTGATAACAACGGTCATGTGCATTATGTGCGAATTGCTCGACACTTAATACATTGATCGGAATCTCTACGTGCTGTACATCTTTTAACAGCGCTCTGGCTTCTGCCAGATCTTCTCTTGACATCATGTCTCCTACACATAAGATCGCTAGCACATTTTTCTCTCCCAATGTCTGCAGCGCAACATTTAATAGGAAATTGGAATCGCACCCACCGCTGTATGCAATGGCTACTTTTTGATAATCTGTTAATCTTTGCTTTAATGCATGTAATTTATCCACTAGATGCTCCCTTCTTTCCATTTACCTTAATTCAAGAACAGATCCCCTAAATTGACTTGGCTGCTCAAAATATATGAATATTTCAAACAGGGAGTTTAAACATGATTCAATGAAGCAGCCAAGCAATCATAGTTTTCCATTCATTGCCATCTGATGATAGCGATCAATCTTATGATTCAATTTATCCAATGTATCATTCATTTCGTTAATACGTTCTATTAAGCGGTCGCGCTGTTCTTCCAGCAAAGCCTGTCGAGCATAATAGGTTTCATCCCCCTGACGATATAATTCCATATATTCAAGAAGAACCTCGATTGGAAGTCCCGCAGCTCGCATGCATTTTACAAACTGAATCCATTTTAAATCCTCTTCCTGATAGTCTCGAATCCCACTTTTATTTTTATGAATAGGCGGAATTAATCCGATTCTTTCATAATATCGAAGCGTATCACCAGAAAGGCAAAACTGTCTGCTTACTTCTGCAATCGTCATTTTTACCACCTCCATGCTTTTACGATACACCTTCGAGTTAACTCTAAGTCAAGTTTTTTTACAGACTTTTTTATTTTTCCCTTGTGATGATGAAGAATAGTGCTATAATCCCAAGAAGGAGGAAATCATATGATGGATGACATTTTAAATTACAACAAACAATTTGTTGAAGATAAAAAATATAAACCTTATGAAACCGGTAAATACCCTAAAAAGAAACTTGCTATTGTAACGTGCATGGATACCCGTCTGACAAAACTGCTGCCGGCAGCTCTAGGGCTCAAAAACGGTGATGCTAAAATTATTAAGAATGCCGGGGTATGATCACTCACCCCTTTGGCAGTGCTGTCAGAAGTTTACTGATTGCGATTTATGAGCTTGGGGTACAGGATATTATGATTATCGGTCATACAGACTGCGGAGTTCAGTCTGTTAATTATGAAGCGATGATTCATAAAATGAAAGAAAGAGGCATTCATGAAGACTCCATTGATTTCGTTAAATATTGTGGAATTCAATTTGAAAGTTGGCTGGCGGGGTTTAAAGATGCCAGCACTGCCGTTAAGAAAAGTGTGGAAATGCTGAAAAAGCATCCACTGATTCCAGATGACATTCATATTTATGGCTATATTATGGATTCTATTACAGGTGAATTAATGCCCGTAAAATAAAGTATTGAATCAGGAGAATCATCATGATTTTTCTGATTTTTTGTAGTTCATGTAACATATCTATAAATTTCATGTTAATATGGAATAAGAATGAAAAGGAGATAAGTGTATGAAAAAATATGAATATGTCAGTCTTAGTTATTCAGCTTCAAACATGGTAATGGCTTCAATGAATCAGCATCGAGAGATTATTGATCAATATGCACAAAAAGGATATACCTATATTGGTATGATTCCAACAGAAATCAGTGCCAATGGCTGTATTCGAAAAATTGATCTGATTTTTGAAGCAGGGAAATAGATATGGATTTGTTTTATAATATTTGCATAGGCATTTCCCTAGGAATTATTGGTGGTTTTTTTGCCGGAACCCTGCGCTTAGCGTTCAAAAAGAATTACAATGAACAGCAAGTAGCTGCGGCTGGACATATGATAAAGATTGTCGCCAATATAGTGAAGTATCTTACTTTTCTCTTCTTGATCTTAGGCTTTATCTGGTGTGTCTACTTTTTGATTCTAGGAGCAGTAATGCCTGAGCAATCAGAATATGCAACCAACATGTCACAGCTTATAGTGTCTGTATTGACAATTATTTCTATCATTTTTGCTTTTTTCGAGTTCCTGCGACGAGCAAAATAAGGTTATAATAAAGGCTTTTAGGAGTCTTTATTTTATTTATTCTATCTTTAGTTGAATTCAGCAGTGAAATTCTAGCAATGCGTTATTGTGTTTGTTTTGCTTCACCGATTATAATCAAGATAGAAAGCAAGGAGGAAATCATATGTTAGACAGTATCAAAGTAGGACGTTTTATTGCTGAAAAGAGAAAAGAGTTGGGACTTACACAGCAGCAGTTAGCGGAGCGTTTAAATATTTCTTTTCAAGCCGTATCAAAATGGGAAAATGGATCGACTTATCCTAATATTGAATCGTTATACGAGCTTGCCACAGCATTAAATGTCAGTGTCGATGAGATACTCATTGGAAATGAAAAAGCGAAAGTTGGACTTTCCTACAGTAAAGCAGGGATTGATATCACATACACAGATACTATCAAAAGAGAAATGGCAAAGCATTTAGAAACAAAAGATCAGCGTGTTTTAAACGGATTAGGTCCTTTTGCCTCTTTATATGATATTCACTTCCCAAATATCAAAGAGCCTGTACTGGTCTTAAAATCAGAAGAACCCGGATCAAAGCAGAAATTAGCAATGGAATATGGATACAGTGAATCGATCTGTCACGACATGATCAATCATTTAGTGAATGATATCATCGTGATGGGCGCAAAGCCTTTGGCTGTTTTAGATACCATTGTCTGTGCAAACGCACAAAAAGATACCATCACGGCATTAGTTAAAGGAATCTCAGACGCCTGCAAGGAAAATGAATGCTCACTAGTCGGCGGGGAAACTTCCATCCAGCCGCAAGTTTTAGATCAAGGTGTTTATGTGCTGACTTCCAGTATCGCCGGAATTGTGGAAAAACAAAAAATCTGTGACGGTTCTGCCATTCAAGAAGAAGATATTGTTTTAGCGATCGCATCCAATGGTTTACATACTAATGGCTATTCTTTAGTCCGTCTATTAATGGATCAGATGCCGCAAATTAAACTGGATAAGATTGACGGTTTGACTTTTATTGAACAGATCATGAAACCTCACACTCCTTACTATAAAGCATTAAAGGACTTGTTCGCAAAAAATTGTCTGCATGGCATGGCACATATTACTGGGGGAGGCATAGAGGGAAATTTATCACGCATTATTCCTGATGGACTTACAGCTGAAATTGACTTATCAAAAATTCAATTACTGCCTATTTTCAAGTTTATTAAAACCCATGGAAATATCAGCGATGAAGAGATGCTGAATACTTTTAACTGCGGTGTTGGGTTTAACGTTGTTGTTCCTTTACATCAGGTTCAAGAGGTAAAGCAGCATATACAGCAATTCTATCCTTGTTATGAGATTGGAAAAATAAAAAAAGGTGTTCAAAAGATCACCTTTACCCAGCAGCTAAACTGGCTCTGATTCAACCGGCTTTCTTAGCTGGCTTTTTTATTAAGTGGGTGATTAGATATTAATAAAAGCTCAAAATAAAACAGCCTATTTTTTATAAAGAAAATGAGTATCCCCTAAGGCATACTCATTTATTTTCTGATTAAACATCCCTCATAGTTGTGAAGGGTATCTAGTGAAATACTAAATTTCTTTCTGACTTCAGCGATGATCATCATGCCTTCTTTGTTAAATTCTATCTATAAGTTTATTGTATACCTTTGAATGAACTCAAAGTCAAGAAAGACGTTCTCTTTTACTAATGATGACAATGCCTCTGACAATTCCCACAGCCACAGCTGCATTGAATGGATTTCCCAGCTTTTTTATCTTTTATCATATTACGAATGATCAAGGCAACAACCAAGACCACAATTAAACCAACAAATAATGTTCCCATAATTGACTCCTTTCCGAATGGATTATTTAGCCCCCAGTACACTGCTTACATTTAACTGATGACTTTCTTTATAAGGTCTGAATAGTAAGAATAAGAAGATGACAGTGATCACTAAAGCAATGATTGTTCCGATACTAAAAGCCCCAGTGATAAAGAAAGTCGCAAACTGATAGACACACAATGCAACGGCATAGGCTAATACAGTTTGATATCCTACTGCAAACCAGAACCATTTAGCGTTATTCATTTCTCTTTTAATAGCGCCCATAGCCGCGAAGCATGGTGCACATAATAAGTTGAATACTAAGAATGAGTAAGCCGCTGCTGCTGTCATGCTGGCAGCCAGTAGTGTCCAAATTTCAGTTCCATTTTCAGCCACCTCAGAGTAACCAAACAAGATACCGAATGTTCCAACAACGTTTTCTTTAGCCACCAAACCTGTAATAGCGGCTACAGCAGACTTCCAATCTCCCCATCCCAGCGGAGTAAATAACCAAGCAATCGCATTTCCAATAGAGGCTAAGATACTATGATCCAGTTCCATTGCATCTAGCATTCTGAATTGACCATCAACCCAACCGAAGTATGAAGTAAACCAAACAAAGATTGTTGATAATAAGATGATTGTTCCAGCTTTTTTAATAAATGACCAGCCACGTTCCCACATGCTTCTTAAAACATTGCTTATCGTAGGCATATGATAGGCAGGTAATTCCATAACAAACGGAGCCGGATCTCCGGCAAACATTTTGGTTTTTTTAAGTATAATTCCTGAACATACAATAGCGGCGATTCCAACAAAGTAAGCACTTGGAGCAACCCACCATGCACCACCGAATAAGGCTCCTGATATTAGAGCGATAATCGGTAATTTTGCACTGCAGGGAATGAATGTCGTCGTCATGATCGTCATTTTGCGATCACGATCATTTTCAATCGTTCTTGATGCCATAATTCCCGGAACACCACAACCGGTTCCGATCAGCATTGGAATGAATGATTTTCCTGATAAACCAAATTTTCTAAAAATTCTATCCATGATGAAAGCCACACGCGCCATATAGCCGCAAGCTTCCAGAAATGCTAAAAATAAGAATAGAACTAACATTTGCGGGACAAATCCTAAAACTGCTCCAACCCCGGCTACAATCCCATCTAAGATCAGTCCTTTAAGCCAGTCTGCACAATTCAGGGCATCCAATCCTGATTCAAGGATTCCCGGAATACCCGGCACCCAAATACCAAATTCAGATGGATCCGGTTCTCCGGCTTCCACAATTTCAGTCGCTTGAGCCACAACAGAATCATTAAGAGTCACAGTTTCGGTCACATTTTCCTCTTCGTCCATGATTTCCGCAACACTTTCCCCTTCATCGAAAGCAACTAAGATTTGATCAGCACGTTCATAATCTTCGGCTGCATTTTCATAATCAGTCGTCCCGATGCTGAACAGATGCCATCCATCCCCAAAGACACCGTCATTTGCCCAGTCGGTAGCCCAGCCCCCTACTGTCGTAACAGAGACAACATAGACTAAGATCATGACTAAGGCAAAAATGGGCAGCGCTAAGAAACGATTGGTCACAATATGATCGATTTTATCAGAAACGGTTAACTTACCTTTGCTGTTTTTCTTGCAGCATTCATCAATAATTGATGAAATATAAAGATAACGTTCATTCGTGATAATACTTTCCGTATCATCGTCCATGGCTTCTTCAATCTCTTTGATTTCATCTTCAATGTTAGGTACAATGTCCATTTGAGACAGAATCTTATCATCTTTTTCTAATAATTTGATAGCGAAGAAACGTTTTTGTTCATTAGAAATCTGATTTCCTATTTTATCTTCGATACGATTCAATATCTTTTCAACGTCACTTTGGAATTGATGTACAGCCGATGTCTTTTGATTCTGCTTTGCTAAACGAACAGCACGATCTGCTACTTCTTTAATTCCATCTCCCTTTAAAGCGGAAATTTCAACAACTTCACAGCCTAGTTTTTCACTTAAACGATCAATGTAAATCTGATCTCCTGATTTTTTTACAATATCCATCATATTTACAGCAATAATGACAGGTATTCCCAGTTCCATTAACTGTGTAGATAAATATAGGTTTCTTTCAATATTGGTTCCATCCACAATATTCAAAATGACATCCGGCTTTTCATTAATTAAGTAATTTCTTGCCACGACTTCTTCTAATGTATAAGGGGAAAGCGAGTAAATCCCCGGTAAGTCCATGATCACTGCATCTTTATGTCCCTTTAATTTTCCTTCTTTTTTCTCTACAGTTACCCCCGGCCAGTTTCCAACAAACTGATTGGATCCTGTTAAAGCATTAAATAAAGTTGTTTTCCCGCAATTGGGATTCCCGGCTAAAGCTATCTTAATCATTTTATTCCCTCCTATTTTGTTAGTTCGCTCTAACTTAAATATCAAAAAAAATTATTCTACAATAATCATTGAAGCATCTGCCTTACGCAATGACAGTTCATATCCTCGCACAGTTACTTCTAGCGGATCGCCTAATGGTGCTACTTTTCTCACAAAAATTTCTACACCTTTAGTTATTCCCATATCCATGATACGTCGTTTAACCGGTCCCTCTCCCTCTAACTTAATCACCTTTACCGTGTCACCGCATTTAATCTCTTTCAATGTTTTCATGTAAATCCCCCCTATCTTACCATGATTTTATTTGCCATATCTTTACCAATGGCAACTCTTGAGTCCTTTACGTTGACGATCATATTTCCACCTATTTCGGAAACAACCATCACTGTTCCACCCGGAACAAAACCAAGATTTTCTAAAAAGCGTCGTGTCTCCTCTTTACCGCCGACTTTACAAATAATATTGGGTTCTCCAATTTTCACCATACTTAAGGGCATCATCATCATCTTCTTTCCTTTTTACTAATGTTAGTATATTCTAACACATGTATATTGTCAAGTTTTTTTGTTAGAATAGAATAACTTTATAAAACAATTTTCGTTCTTAACTAAAAAAGATCATGGATTCTCCATGAACTTCTTCTCACTTATTATTTATCCTCATCGTTTCCTTGGTCGGTCATTTTACCACCTAAGAAACCAACAATCGCACTCTTTAAATCAATCCCAATAGATTCATTCATCCCTTCACTGACCTGAGTCGCCGTTTTGACGATATCGGATACTAATTTAGCGCTGTTTCCTTCACCATACATCGTAATCTTATCTACTTTTTCTAATGGCTTAGCCGCTGCTTCCACTGCTTTAGGCAGCATATTGAAATACATTTCCATAACCGCCGCTTCTCCATATTTTTTCATTGCTTCCGCTTTTTTATCTAATGCTTCTGCTTCCGCAACCCCTTTGGCTTCAATCGCTCTGGCTTCTGCCTCTCCTTTAGCTGTGATCCCGGCAGCTTCCTGTTCCATCTGATACTTTACTGCTTCGGCATCCGCTTTTTTTGCTTCGGCTTCTCTTTGTTTTTCAAAGAGTTTAGCTTCCGCATCTTTTTGGCGTTTATAAAGCTCAGCATCCGCTTTTTGCTGAGCGGCAAACTTTTCAGCTTCTGCCTGTTTTCTAATCTCAGCATCCAAACTTTGTTCTTTGACTTCTACTTCTTTACGTTTTAATTCAATTTCTTTTTCCTGCTTCATGATATTTGCATCAGCAGTCGCTACCTCGATTGACTTACGAGACTGTTCCTCTTGAATCCTATAAGCAGCATCTGCTTCGGCTTGTTTTGCATCAGCAATCTTTTTCAATTCAGCTTGCTTAATAGCTAATTCATTATTACGTTCAGCAATTTTTGTTTCCGCATCTACTTTCGCATCATTCGCTTCCTGAGAAGCTTTTGCCTGTGCCTGAGCAATATCTCTTTCACTGACAGCACGAGAAATAGCCGCATTCTTTTGAATCTTCACGATGTTATCAACCCCTAGGTTTTCAATCACACCGTTTCCATCCACAAAATTCTGAACATTAAAAGAGACGATATCTAATCCCATTTTGGCTAAGTCAGGTTCTGCATTTTCTTTTACCAACTCCGCAAACTTTTGACGATCTGACACCATTTCTTCAAGATTCATACGTCCAACGATTTCACGCATGTTTCCTTCTAGTACTTCTCTTGCGACATTTGCGATATATTCTACCGGTTTATTTAAAAAGTTCTGAGCCGCCAGATTCAAACGATCGGAATCATCACTAATCTTAATATTAACAGCAGCATCCACATTAATATTGATATAATCCGCTGTTGGCACCGCATTTGATGTTTTGACATCAATCGGTATTAATTGCAGATTTAATTCATCTTTCTTTTCCAAGAAAGGTATTTTAATCCCTGCTTTCCCAATTAATACTTTAGGCTGTTTTCTTAATCCGGAAATAATATAAGCTGTATCCGGAGAAGCCTTCACATACCCCGTAACCACGATGACGATGACTAAAGCAAAAATAATAACACCTATGATGACTGGAAGATTGCTTGTCAGCATATCCATAATATCCATGTCCATCCCTCCCTTTTCCTATCTCTATTTTATCATTTTTCACTTCACTAGGGCAACAGATATCGACAAAACTCATCCTATCCTCTCCTTGCCTCTTATTATATATTCTATCTTTTTTATAAAAATACTCCCTTTTAGAAAAGACTGCTGATAAAATCCATGTCTATGAATCATAGAGTCTCATCTCGTTGACTATTTAGTATTTAACCGATATTCTTTAAGTAGGGAGGGGTTCTTATGACAACCAATGAATTCAGTAAATTAATCAAAGAAAGACGCACTCGATTACACCTTACACAAAAGGAATTGGCAGATCAATTACACGTTTCCAATAAAACTATTTCACGCTGGGAAACCGGCAGCGGATATCCGGATATCGAAACAATTCCCCAACTTGCGAAAATTTTAGAATTGGATTATGAAGAATTATTGGATGGCAATACCTATATTGCAAAAAAAGAAAAACAAAAGAAAAAACGCTATCAACTAGTGATTGGCATTCTATGCTTCTTATGCTGTTGGCTCGCTCTTTTATATTATCGTGATTCAAGAGGATTCCAAAGCAAGTATACCAATAAAAATTTACTGGTCAGCGGGGATATGGTCAATAAAGCTATTTTAGATTATCAAGCACCTACAAAACCGATTGATCAAGGAACTAATGGTATTGTATTATACTATTTAAATGTTTATGATACCCAGAAACATACTCAGCTACTAAAAAGCATAAAAGTAGATCAACTGATTAAAATTGCCCAAAAGGAATTGACTTCACCATCCGATTTAAAATGGCTTGCGACCATGCATTTCAGCTATCAAAATGAAGCCTTATTAAAAATCCATGTTTATCAGGATGATCAAAAAACATACTTCCTTTTTAATCAAAACGGAAATTACATGGATATTAGCACAGGTGACCTCTATTACTATGACGGACTGCTTGAAATCGGTTTACAGATTTTTGCTGATGATTTAAGCCACTACAATTTTGAACATAGCATTGAGAATAAAAGTGAAGGTTTAAAAGATGTTGATGAAGATAAAAAAATGACTCTGCTTAAAAAGCTGTTAGCCCGTCCGAACTTTCAATTTGAGGAAAATACGCTTATTTTAAGGGATCCCCAAGAGAATAAACAATATTTGATATTAATCGGACAGGATTTAGATTATACTGAGATTACCACCGAATTTGAAGAAGGAAATTTAGCGATTAAAATCAGAGGAAATAATGTCCTTCTTGCCAATAAGTACATTCATGTATTTGAAATCACTCAACAAGCAGAATCGATCAGCATCACCATTAATGATGAAAGTGCGATCATCTCAAACTATGAGATTTATTCTGAATAAAGATAGGTTTAAATTAAATGGGTAATCGCTTAAAATATCGTTTTAAAATCATGAAAAAATAGGAAACAAGATGAGTGAATAATAAGACCACCGCAATCTGTTGGTAAGGATCCGTTTCTATGCTGATTATGTTAAACACTGAAAAGCATAACGCAATAACGGCTGGATGAACCAAATAATAGTATTTAGATAAATCTCTGTAAGGGAGGTTTATCCTTTTTTCTTTCTTACGAGTTACATATAAAGTAAAGATAAACAAATAGTACGTTAAAGGGATGCAAGAAAGCAGAATATTACTGTTAAGACGGTCGAAATCATGCAGAATAAGAGCTTCAAAAACCAAGAAGAACATTGAAATGATCAGTTTAGATACACAGTGTTCTGAATAGACTTCTTTCTTTTTCCCCATACTATACCCTAATACTACATAAAACAGACCAAAGAAAAGAAAGTTTCTCGTTGTAAAGAAAACTTTATAATAAAACGTGATTAACTGCTGAATGGTAAGCGGCAATACCCCATAATAAGTTTCCGTCGCTCCAAAAAGTAATAAAACAAATGATAAAATCAGCAGATTTTTGACCGGAAATCGTTCTTTCCATTTTCTTAGTACCAGTAAAGACAGCATAACAGCAGGAAAATACCACAAATGATAATAAACACCTGTATAGACCAATGTCACAATCACAACGAATGGAGAAAGGACAATGAGTAATAGAATTAAGATAGGAGCAGAAAACTGAAGCGTGTTCATATGCTCTTGAATTGTCGGTAAATAATGAACAGCATCATTTATTAATATAGGAATATAAAGAGCACTCCAGGTTAAATACAAGGGGATCATCTTTGATACATGGACCTTCATATAAGCGGGCTGTTCTTTTTCTTTAATAGCGGCAAAATAGCCGGTAATGACAAAAAACAAAGGGACACATACACGTGTAATGATATTATTAAAAGCTAAATCAAGAGGATTAGAGTAATCAAAAAATGGGCGCAGATGCAAAATGATAATCAAAATAGCACAGATATATTTTAAAACATCTAAATTTTTATAGTTGATGGCTTGCTTTTCATAGTTTTTATCCATACTTTTTTGGAGGTAAATCCCCATCGCACTAAAAGCAATGATCATCATTAATATCACCAAAGGGTTTCCAAAACCATTTTCTATCTGAAAGACATTGATCCATTTTAAAACTAAGATCAGCATGGAAACAACGATTACAATAACGACTTCATTTTTATACTTCATTCAATTAATATCCAACTTTCATTATAAATTATCCAGTAATTACTTACTAATATATAATGAATTTGTCTATTTGTCATCTTATTTTTTAATCAGCTTAGGGACTTCTCATTAAAACATAATAAAAAGAGCGTCATCGCCCCTTTAAATTATAATATATAAACCTGATCGGGAAAACGATCACACACTTCATCTTCTAGCTTTTCAATATGGATAGGATCATCCCAAATCATCTGACAATTTGATTCATTCAATGGTTTCCAGCTTTCAATATTGGGTTTTCCTTCTTCAACAAAAGACAGGTAGGCATCTTTAATCATATCACCTAACCTTATGATTTCTTTTTTATCAGGAATATCAGGAAAATATTTATTTAGCTTTTCTCTTGGTTCAAACGAAAGGATATGATCCATGCAGTGACAGGCAGGAAGAAATTCTGTACTATACTGCCAAACGGTGCTGCCATTTTCAGTTAAAATTCTGCCTAAACGATAGCTGTATGTACGATACATATAATCAGACAGCACTTTAATCCAAGCCTCCTCCTCTCCATACTCTTTCATTAATATCTTGGCATCCTCGATCGCAATCGAGGCATTTTGACCGAATAATTCTCTGGCAATTTGTTCACCGTAAAGATGAAAATCAATCCCCATCAGCTTAAAAAAGACCAGTTCATGCTTGGAGCTGCCAATAATCGCCTTGCCCTGCCAATAATCTTTTGAATCTAACTTCTTAAAAAAGCTTGATGGAATCACCACATCATCCGCAACCGGTCCAAAAATACAGGTGCTGCCAAATCCTTTGCATAGAACTTGTTGACCTTTTAAAAGTTCAGAAACCGACATCGTCAGCAAATCATTAAGATCCTCTATCTTCATAATTTCTTTATAGCGCTTTGTGATTTTTTGTGCAGTATTGATATCACGAACACTTTGTGCTGCTCCGCTCACTAAAATAACTTGTTGAAAATAATGTTTTGCCTCTGAATGCATCATGATAGCCCCTAAAGATTTTGCTCCTGCCGAACTTCCTAAAACCGTTACTTTGTTTGGATCTCCACCAAATTGATGAATATGATTGTGAACCCATTTCAATGCCGCTATTTGATCTAATGTTCCATTATTTCCGGATGATTGAAATTCTTCTTTCAATTCCTTGCCTAAATACAAATACCCGAATACCCCTAAACGATAATTGATCGTAACATAGACAAGCCTTCTGTTTCCAATCACATGATAAGGATCCATTTTCTGATTACTGCCATTTTGAAATGCTCCGCCATGAATTTCTACTAAAACAGGCAGTGCTTCATTTAAAGAAGGCGTATATACATTTAGATTCAAGCCATTTTCACTACACTCTATCGTTATATCTCCCTCTACGATCTGAGCAGCTTTATCACGATAATGGGTACAATCCAATATTCCCTTCCAAGATATGCTTTGCGGTGCTTGAAAACGCTCTGCTACTGCATAAGGAATCCCTTTAAATAAATATAAGTTATTTTCTTTATAACCTTCTATTTTGCCTAATGTTGTTTCTATGATCATTTTTATCTCTCCTATTCATTTGCTTAAACCATGGGTTTCCTTTATACTTTATTATAATGAAAGAAGGAACGTCTATGGAATTGCTACAATTATACTATTTTATGCAGGTTGCGAAAAAGGAAAATATGAGCCAAGTTGCCAAAGAGCTGCACATTGCTCAGCCATCATTGAGTCAGACCATCAAGCGCTTAGAAAACGAGCTGGATACTCCCTTATTTGATCGCCATGGAAAACATCCTCAACTAAATGAATATGGTCAGATCGTTGAACGTTATTGCCAGCATATTTTTACTTCTCTTGAGAATATTCGAAGTGAAATTGCTGATTTAAAAGGAATAAACAATTCTACTGTCTCTCTTAAAATTCAGGCGGCTTCTTCTCTTCTGCCTGATTTACTTAAAACATTTCGTCAGCGACATCCTGATATTCATTTTATGATCAGCCAATCCACCAATGACCAAACCTTTCCTAACGAATGTGACCTTACTCTCTACGCTTCCCTTCAAGCCAATAATGATGATTATCTTTTGCTTAAAGAACGATTGGTAGCTGTTTTACCGGTTCATCACCCACTTGCATCTAAAGAACATATTGCGTTAAAAGATCTTAAAGATGATTTATTCATCAGTCTTGATCCTAAAAGCAATCTTTATGAATTACTTCATTATTACTGTCGGCAGTGTCATTTTGAACCTAATATTCATCTTTACAGTGATAACCCCAACACCTTTCGTGAATTATTAACCCTTGGCATGGATGTTGCCTTGATCCCGGAAATCACATGGAAGCAGGATATCTATCCTAATTTAGTGATTAAACCCATTGAGGATATTAATTGTTTCCGCTATATTTATCTGCATTGGCAAAAAGATCAATATCAAGACGGAGCTACTAAAGCCTTAGCACAACATATTATAGATTACTTTAAACAGATTACCAAACTCTCTCCGCAAGCATCATGATCATTGGCATCGTAAGAATGGAACAAAGAGTGCTTAAACAGATGATACGAACAGCTTGTTTATAGTCTTGATTATGTATCTGGGCAAAAATCGCAACATTGGATCCAATCGGGGTTGAAGCAGCAATTAAAATTGCCATCTTCATAGTTGAATAGACACTAGGAACAAAAGACAATATACCTAGTGTCAGCAACGGAACAACAAGTAATCGAATAACGCTGCTCAAATAAGCGTAACGATTGGTAAATATTTCCTTCCATGAGACTTGGGCTAAATAGGTTCCTAAACTAAACATCGCCAGTGGTGCATTCAGACTCGCAATTCCTTGGATACTGCTGATAATAATGGCAGGCACCTGTATCTGACAAACAAATAAAATAAGTCCTACCACTAAGCTGATTAATATGGGATTAGTAAGAATTTTCTTTAATGAAATCGCCTTTTTATTTTTAGTAATCACACAAACACCATAAGTCCATTGTAATAGATTAAGCAGTGCTACAAAAGCCGATACATAAAACACTGCTTCATCCCCATATAAAGCTGAAACTAAGGGAATTCCGATAAAACCAGCATTAGAAAAAGAAGCTCCAAAATTTTCAATCGGTCTTTTTTTGAACAAGAACAAAGAAACGACCATCGCTAACAAAAGGACGGCAAAGGAAAGAACAAAAGCAATCCCTAAGCCTTTTAAGCGTTCTGCCGTCATTTCATTTAAAAAGGCTTTAATGACAACCGCCGGCATAACTGCATAGATCAATATATTTCCTAAAGCCTTACTGCCTTCCAGTGATAACTTTTTTGTCTTAAATAAGATCACGCCAATAAACATAAAGATATACATAATCATAATCTGCTGAAATAATATGGATACAAGCTTCATATTCACTCCTCCTTTAAGCCCATTATATACAAACGCTTTCATAATATAAAATATATATGTGATTATATATTTATAGGTTTAAAGCTATATAAAAAAACTGAACAAAGAAAATAGTCATGCTATTTTTTCGTTACAGCTTGTTTATGAATACTTTCAGTTCCTGCTTCCAATGCCGCTTTATAATAACGACATTTATGTTCGATAGTTTTCATTGATCTTTCCAGTTCTGCCATCTGTTCTTCCACAATGCGCTTTCTTTCTAAAAACATGTCATAGCGCTCTTGCAAAGTAGCGTCTCCCTGTGCACACCAAATACTAAACTGCTTAATATCTTTAATAGGCATGCCTGTATTTTTCAAACACTCAATAATTGCCAGCATCCCTAAATCAGATTCAGAAAATACCCGTACTCCTGAATTCTTTCTTTGAATAAATGGCAGTAATCCCTCTTTGTCATAATAGCGAATCGTTGAACTTGGCAAGTTTAACTTCTCTGCCACCTGTCCTATAGAATATCCCATAACATCCTCCGTTCAAATAAATCTATATAACGATTATCATTAAACTAGGAAAATGTCAAGAAAAGATAATGATTATCCCTTTATTTTGTCCATTGTCTTTGACAATTTTGAATTTCTTTGTCTTTCAGCGCTTTAAACAAATCAATATTTAGCTTATTACAAATACTTAATAATACAATAAAAGTATCGGCTACTTCACTTTCAATCGTGTCATAATGGCTTATTTTACTCTTGTCAGTTCTTAAATCGGTTGCGTCTTTCCTTATTGCTTTAGCTAATTCTCCCACCTCTTCTGTCATCATCAACATTGTTTTTTCAATTTCCTGCTGATCAAATCCCCGCAGTTCAATCACTTTCTTAATATATTCCTGTACTTCCTGCAATGTATTCGCTTCTGATAAGTTTTCATATAATTCCATTTGCTTTGACATAATATCCCTCCGTTTTCATCATTATAGCATGAATTTAAAAACAGCGTTTAATAATTCTATTGATCTAAATTCAGTATTTTAAAACTACTATTTGATTTTCATACTATTTCTTTTTTACTTTAAAAATACTTACTAAGACAAATGAAAATACTTATCCGCTTCTATAAACTGAAATTCATTGATTTTCTAGTGCTATAATTACTTTTTTGATTTTAACTCTCAACATTAAACCAAAACCCCATACAAAAAAACCACATATAATTGTAATCATCATCTGAATAGCAGTAACTGCTAATATTTTTGTAAGCGTGACTGTAATAATAATTCCAACGAGTATTAAAATTTCAGTAAAAATTTCAAATGTTTCGAGTTGTGATTTTGTTTTAAATATACTTAAAGCTGATTGTTCTCCTTGTTTTGTCTTTTCATCGTCTGTCATTTTTTTAGCATAAAATAATTCCGATATTTGGATATCAAGCGATTTACACAGAGGTTCATATAATGATATATCCGGCATTGTTTTTCCATTTTCCCATCTAGAAATAGATTTATCACTGACTCCTAATATTTCAGCTAATTGAGCTTGCGTTAAACTCTTTTCTTTTCTACAACATGAGATAAATACACCTATTTTTTGCTGATTCATACATATACTCCTTTCTTTTACTATTCTTATATTACATACTTTTATTGAATAAGAACAGGACAGAAACTGAGAGAACGGGATAAATTCTGATTTAACTCTACTTAATATTAATAAAGTATCTGTACTTTCACAATAAATAATAAAAAACACACCAAAGTATGTTCATTTTCTAATGGTTTCCACGACAGGAAATAGTTATATTACCGCATCTCGTGACATGTAGTATATATATTGTATTATATCTAGTACTTGTATTACATTATATCTATTGTGTTGAAAGTATTTAGTAGCAAAAAGATAGCATAACTAGGATTAAAATACTTCTAATTTCTTTATATTCTTATTTATTATTTTAGCTTGTCTAATAGCTGATTCATTTAACTTGATTAGCCTTTTGGATTGTTCTATTCCTTGCTTAATATACTCAGCATTTAAGCTTTCTAGATTCGATAAGATTAATAATTGCTCAATAGTAGCATAATCCCTAATATTGCCATTTAAATCTTTATTTATTTTCTTCCATTGTTTAGCTGTGCAACCAAATACTGCTATATTTAAAATATCTGCTTCATTAGCATATATAATTGATGTTTGAAGATTATTTATTTTAGGTATAATATTTTCTTTAATAGCACTTGTATGAATACGATAATTAATCTTTGATATTTCTCTATGTAAACTCCAACCCGATTTTTCATTTTCAATTTCCTTTAATCTTTCAAATTCAGTAATTAAATATAGCTTAAATTCTACAGATATCCAAGTCGCAAACTCAAAAGCAATATCTTTATGAGCATAGGTACCACCATATCTACCTGTCTTTGATATAATTCCAATTGCATTTATACTTTCAATCCACTTCTTAGTTGTTAGAATAAAACTGTTTAATCCAGTTTGTTTTTTAATCCCATCGAATTCGATGGGATTAAAATTGCTATTATGAATAATTTCCCAGATTCCAAGAAACTCAATTGTATTCCTATTTCTCCTCCAATTTGAAATCAAGTAATCCGTACGTATATCTTTTGTTCTAGCAATATCAGTAATGCATATATAATCGTCATTATTAACTTTGATCAATCGTATATTTTTATTTAACACCTCTAATTGGCTCAATTATTATCACCTCGTATATAGATATATCTCAAACTAATTGTGATTTACTTCCTAAAAGAGGTTTAAACATAATAAAAAAACACACCGAAGTGTGTTGATTTTCTAATGGCGTCCACGACAGGATTCGAACCTGTGACCGCACGCTTAGAAGGCGTGTGCTCTATCCAGCTGAGCTACGTAGACATCTCTTACTGACTGCTTTTACATATTATCATTAATCATCTTATTAGTCAATCATTTTTTGATAAAATTAGTAAAATCTCACAGCCTAATGGGTGTGAGATTCATTCTTTCTAATCGACAATATCTTTTACATCATCAGCGACTTTACGAGCCGATTTACCAAGCTTGTCAAATCCCTTTTTCACGTCTTTTTGCAATTTTTCTACTTCCTGATGATTTTTAAATGCGTCCAGCATAGAAGCGACATTTTCACCTAACTCCATCATACCGTCACTGGCTTCTTCTACCCCATCTTTTGCCATTCTTTTAGCATCTGTTGCATATTCACCCATTTTCTTTGCCATATCACTGTTGGCAATCGGATCAATCACATTATCCTCTACAAAATCAACTGCCTGTTCTAAATTATTCTTACTTTTTTTATTCATCATTATCCTCCTTATCCGTTCTTAATCATTTCGCTGAATTTATGCACCATATCATCTTTTGCTTCATTGATTTTACCTAATCCAGTCGATATATCATTCTTTAATCCAGTCGAAATCTCACTGGTTTCACTTTCAATTCCACCGCTGACATTGCTGATGAAACTGCGTACGTTTTTTCCAAGCTTAGCGATTTCGTGATTGCCTGCTTCTTCGTTTGTTCCGGCAATGTTTTCTAAATATGAGCTGTAATATCCCATTTGTTTTGTCACTTCATAATCTGAAAATGGGTCCTGCATATGGGTATCAATATATTTAATGGCTTCTTCTACATCATTTTCTAAATTGTTTCCGATGTTTTTAGCTTCATTTTTCCCTTTATCAATCATTCCTTCAACATCCTTTTGCAATGTTTCGGCTGTTGTTTTAGGACTGGACTGACACCCACTTAAAACAAAGATCATCATGCTGAAGATAAAAACTGTTATTAACTTTTTCAATGTATGATTCATCATCATCCCTCACATTCTATTTATAGCTTTCAATATAATGTGTGTTTCTTATAAAAAATTATACAAAAAAAGAGATCATTAAGATCTCATTTCAATAAATTCTACATTCATTTCTTCATTATCTATATAAAGAACAGCATAGCTTGCCGGTGATCCGCCGCGAGGTAAATGCGTTGATCCCGGGTTAATAATTTTGACGTTTTCGATATCGATATTCATTGGCATATGGGTATGACCGCAGCAAAGAATATCTAATTGATTTTCTTTCGCAAATTCAAGCATGGCTTCTTCTTTATTGAAATAGCCAAAATACTGACCATGGGCAATGCCTATTCGATACCCTTCAAAATCAATGATCTCATAATCCTTTAAATCCGATGTCCAATCGTTATTCCCGCGGACAGCCACAAATTCCGATAACTGATCATCATAGCCTTCGTTATCGCCGCAATGGATAAATAAATCGGCGTCTTCATTATCTTCTAACACCTGAATCACATCAGCAGCCCGACCATGATTATCCGACATGATGACTATTTTTTTCACGATTTTAAAGTAATCTCCAATACTGTATCGATAGGATTAGGTAAATCATTTGTTCCGGCAAAATTGATGAACACAATATCCGGATAATTATTGACAGTCCAGTAATCCATCACTTTTACTTCTGTTCCGTCATTCAATAAAATAATCGATTCAATCTGCTCTTTACGAATGCCAAATAGCGGAATTCCGCCAATAGACATTTCCATAATATGATAATAGAGCTTGTTTCCTCTTTGTGTGATGCGTCCGTTATCCGGCTTTGTCAGTTCAGTCGGTCCACATCCATAAATACTTTTTGAATAATCTGCCATCCACTCACCGATTTCATTTAAAATACGTATCGAATCTTTAGGGAAGCGTCCGCGTGCATCCGGTCCAACATTTAAGATCATGTTTCCGCCCTTTGAGACACACTCCACTAATTTGCGAATGATTGTTGATGGTTTCTTAAAGTTATGATCCGATGAATGGTAACCCCAGTTATCATTCATGGTAATGCAGGCTTCCCATAAAACCGGATTTCCCATATCATCTAAAATACCATAGGGAGGAATAACCTGTTCAGGGGAAACAAAGTCTCCTGAATAATCCGTTGGATGCTGAGTAGCTAATGAACCAAACCCTTCACCGCTTACTTCCAAACGATTATCTAAAATAATATCCGGCTGATGCTTTCTGACCATCTCTACTAATTCCTGAGCTTTCCAAGTTTCCGCCGTCATATTGTCATAAGAAAAGTCAAACCACATAATATCAATCGGTCCATATTGCGTACATAATTCTTCTACTTGTCCATGCATATATTTTAAATAGCGATCAAAGTCATGCAATGTATCTTTAAAAGCTTCATTTCTTCTTTCCGGATGCTGTTTATCTCCATAGTGCGGAAAATCCGGATGATACCAATCGATCAAAGAGAAATACAGTCCCGCTCTGATTCCCTCTGCACGAAATGCTTCTAAAAATTCTCTGACAAAGTCACGTTTTGTTTTATAGTCGGTCAGCTTACTGTCAAATAAGCAATAGCCGTCATGATGTTTGGCAGTTAAAACAGCGTATTTCATTCCTGCTTTTTTCGCCATTTTTGCCCATTCTTTCATATCACAGTCATCTGGATCAAAGGCATCTATATATTTTTGATAATCCTCATTGCTGATCTCTTCATAGCTTCTGATCCATTCTCCTCTAGCTGGAACAGCGTAAGCTCCGAAGTGGATGAACATCCCAAATCTTGCGTCTTTATACCACTCTACTCTTTTGTTGTATACTGCTCTATCAAACATTATTTTCACCTCTGTAACAGTATAACATAAAAAAAGAAAGAAACAATCATCAGACGATAATTGTTTCAAGTTCACAAATTAACCATTAATTTAATTAAAATATTCAATAACGAATCTAAATATGTTCCTAATTATAAACTTTCATATCCTTATTTCTACTCTTGAGGCAGACACAACCTCAGAATATAAATACATCTTATGTTGTTATTAAACAAAATGCTAATGATTACCTTATTTATTTGTTTATTGGATTTAAATACATCTTATGTTGTTATTAAACTGTTGACGGTTTGGTTTATATAGTGGAACTTATTTCATTTAAATACATCTTATGTTGTTATTAAACTTGCGGACGAGATAAATATCGTCAATCTGACAAGATTTAAATACATCTTATGTTGTTATTAAACGTGGAAAAAACGCTTGATTTGTGCGTTGATTGGTGATTTAAATACATCTTATGTTGTTATTAAACATGAACGATCTTATTTTTATATTCCATAATCGAACTTTAAATACATCTTATGTTGTTATTAAACTGTACGATAAAGAATATTATCGTACAACACTCAACTTTAAATACATCTTATGTTGTTATTAAACCCTCGTAAATACCGCTTTCTGTAACTTTATTATTTCATAAATACCCAGTAAATTCAAGGGATTCTTCTTATTTTACCAGCGACATCTATTCTTTTATAAATAGAATTGAAACTAAGAGAATAGCCAGTATTTACAGGCACAAACAGATATTTTTAAAAAATGAGCCTGGTAAATTATTTAGAATAAGCGGCTCTAATAAAAACGTTGTCTATAAAGAATAATAAAACATTCAACCAATAGCACCTCATTTTGTGCGGATAAAAAAAGAAACAATTACCATAAGATAATTGTTCTTTTTTTACATTTTAACGACATTATATACTACATTCTTTGATACGATTTCATCTTTACCGATAGCTTCTCCGTTGACTTCAAAGCTGATCGTTTCCACTCCGTCAATCTGTCTTAAAGAAAGTAAAAGCATATCCGTAACTTGCGGATTCAGTGACATTTCATCAAGTAAGGCACCATCACTTAGATTAACGATCAAGCGACCGTCTTCAATGCGTGTTCCATTTAATACTTTCAGATTTTCAAAGGCTTTGTTTTCACTGATTAAAGATGAAATAGAATTTTGTGAAAGTAAAATAGATACCTTATCTTGTACAGAAAGATCACTTGTATCGATACGTTTTGTAACCGGCACATAGAAATCCTGTCCGTCAATCTGCTTATTCCCATAGACAACTAAAGCGCTCGTCTTATGTAAATAAGCGTTTACGGTTTCAAAGTTGTTTAATCCCAGATTATGCCCATAGTTAGCACTTAAAGAGATATAGCTGTCTGGCAGATTGGTTATTTCATTCCCATCTGATGTGAAATGAAGTTTTTCAATACCGTTATAATCACATAACGTCCAAGTTAATGCTTCAATAAACTTTAAGCTTTCTTCCTTGCTGAGATTTAGTAACGCACTGTTGAAATCAATCGTCAGCAGTTTGTCATTTAATGATGTACTGTTGACCTGCAGATCACTGCTTAAAACCGGTGACAGATTTGGCAATGATGATGGACTTTCTTTCATCTTATAAAGAATGTCCATGACATCTTTTTCCAGCTGACCACTTTCTGTCAATTCGATATTCACGGGTATTAAAAGTCCGCTATTATCTTGGTAAACCACTTCTTTGTAACTCCCGCTTGGCTGATCATACACGACATTGGATACCGGTTCATCTTTTGGATCTTTGTTTTTCATGTAAACAAAGCCAACCGCTAAAACAAAAGCACAGACCAAAAGCGTATTGATGATCTTCTTTTTTCTCATATTCTCACCTCATCAAATTATATTTATGAGACTGTAAAATATGCAAAAAAACTGAACGTATGTTCAGTTAAACTTCAATATGATGAACCTTTTTTCCTGTAAAGTCAAAGAAGCTCGCAGCAGCAAATTTAAAATCTTCAATATCTCCTGTTGTATTGATTTCTACCTGACCGACATGCTGAGTATCAATCAAATGATGTTCGCTTAAATAATAAGCTACTTCCTTAGAGACAGATTCGCTTGAAGATATATAGCAAATATCACTTAAGACTTCTTTAAACTGACTATCAATAATTGGATAATGTGTGCAGCCTAAGATCATTGAGTCAATCTTTCCCTGATAAGAAGCAACATATTCTTTTATGGTTTCTTGGATCCCCTGCTTATATTCTCCCGATTCAATTAAGGGAACCAGTTTTGGTGTAGAAAGCTCCATGACCTGCACCTGCTTATTATACAAGGCAATTGTGTCTTGGTATTTATGTGAATCGATGGTTGCTTTAGTGGCGATGACTAATACCTTTTCCATATCCTTTTTCAAAAAATTCTGCACCGTAGAATCGATAACGCCAATGATGCGCGTTTTTGGATAAGCGGCTCTTAATTCTTCCAGCACGTTAGCGGAAGTTGTATTGCACGCCAAAACGATAATTTTAATCTGATGAGCAATAAAATATTCCACCACCTTTGAAGCACATTCATATAAGGCTTCTTTACTTTTATCCCCATAAGGGCAATTCTTGTTGTCCCCAATATACATTAAATCGGTGTGAGGAAGATCTTTTATCATGGTCTGTAAAACTGTCAGTCCTCCCACTCCAGAATCAAATATCCCAATTGTGTTTTTCATGTTTATCTCCTACTTCTTTTTGCTGACATACTCTTCTAATGTCTTATAATTTTGATCATGCATCTCTTTGGCAATCTCTTTTCCCACATAACGATACGTGTAAGCATTATATTCTCTTCCTGTTTCTTCACTTTTATCTTTTGGATAACGTAAGATAAAGCCATACTGATAAGCATTCTTTTCGAGCCAAGTAAAGAATGATGCGTTTTCAAAGTCTTCCACTGCCAGATTCGTGACTTGAAAAGAAACCGTCATTCCCAATTGTTCTTCAAGATGCCCTGCCTGCTGTTCATTTTCAGCTAAGGCAGATTCATAGCTCTTATAGGCACTTAGTACGTAATAAGGTACAAAGTCCGAACTGTTTTCATAAGCATGACACATTTCTTTGAGTGCCTGATAAGCGTCTTCTCTTAAATATAAGAAATACGTATAGCGTGGTAAATCTTCGATCAAAGACAAATCATCTGGCACATAGCTGTCCACTGTTGTCTTTCCTTTTAAAACAGCGTCCAAAGCCGTCGGTTCTTCTAAAAAGAGAACTTCTTTTGCGGCAGTAGAAGCTGAAATCAGACGTTCTACCTGGTTAGGCGTATAATATTCAAACAAAGCCACCAAAATCTCTGTACAGGCATCCAAAGACTGATAGCCCAGCTTATTTAATGATTCCAAATTATCCTCTACTAAAGCTAAATAGCTGTAATCATCAATCATATAGAAAGGTTTCAGTTTCTCATAAATGGTAATATGTTTAAGATTAAAGTTCGTATTGCTGACATAGTCATTTAAAAGCTTGGCATTAATCAAAGCCGTTAAGTTTTCTCCGACTGACCAAGGTGTATCCGCTTTTAAGCGATTTACAATGGTATTCGTCTGAGTAACGACCTCTTGTAAAGTTGTATATGTACCGCTTCTTTCAACGCTGTTGTAATATTCATAGTTTTGAATTTGAAACCCTGGATAAGTTATATAACGAATAAATTCAAAGACTCCTACATTATTTTCTACCATGTAGTTCTGCTGTGCTTCATCCATATAGGTCTCAATTAATATACGACTTTCGTTGTTCATTCCGGCAACACGATAAAAACGATCATATTTATTGTTTATTCCTATGAAAGCAACTAAAAAGCATACTCCGGCAAATAAAAAAATATGATAATGTTTTAGTTTCACGGTATCACCTCGTTGTTTCCTATTATATAATAATTGGCACTTATTTACCACTATTATATGAAAAGAACCCTGTTAATAGGGTTCCTTACTGTATCTTAAGTTCATTCAATTTAATCAGTTCCAGTACTGCCTGTATTCTGGAAGTCACTCCTAATTTCTGAATGACATTGGAAATATGATTACGGACAGTTTTTTCACTGATACCGAGTTTCTTGGCAATATCTCTTGTTGTATAGTGATTGATAAGCAACTCAAAAATTTCCTTCTCACGTTTAGTAAGTATTCCTGGCATGACTTTACCCCCTTAGTACATCATATGAGTAAAATCAAAAATGGTTATCGCTTATCTAATTCTGCTTTTAAATTTTTTGCGACTTCTTTAGGCAGGATCTCTTCTAATTCTTCCAAAGAAGCTTCTTTCATCTTCTTAACACTGCCGAATTTACGCAGTAATTTCTTTTTACGGACTTCACCGATTCCATCGACCTCATCTAAGATAGAAGCAAATAAAGATTTTGCACGAACATTTTTATGGAAGCTGATCGCATAGCGATGGACCTCATCCTGCATTCGAGTCAGCAAATAAAACAGCTGGCTTTTACGATCAATCTCTACCGGTTCACCATTTTGATCCAATAATAATGCTGTGGAATGCTTGTCATCTTTACTTAAACCACTGACATAAATATCCATATTTAAACTGTCAATGACTTCTTTTGCCGCCTTAATTTGTCCTTTCCCACCATCGACGATAATCAGATCCGGCTTTCTTAAGCCATCCATCAGCACTCGGAAATATCGGCGATAGACGACTTCTTTCATACTAGCATAGTCATCGGGTCCTTCGACAGTTTTAATCTTAAATTTGCGGTAATCATTTTTAGATGGCTTCCCTTCTACAAAACAGACCATCCCGGCAACCGAATAGCTTCCTTGAATATTCGAGTTATCGAACAGTTCTATCACGGCAGGACGCTTAATCTTCAAAGCAAGTCCTAACTCATCGATGGCAGTGACATTCTTATTCTCAGCTGTTTCCATCAAAATAAATTTCTTTTCCAGCATTTCCTTAGCATTGTCACATGCCATCTTTACAAGATCCGCTTTATTTCCTCGAGTAGGCTGCAATACCTTGCATCCCAATACTTCCTCCAATAATTTAAGGTCATCCGATTTAGGCATGAGAATTTCTTTTGGCAATGTATTTTTCGCATAAAAATGAACGATGAAGCTGGATAACTCTTCTTCAATATCGCCATAGATCGGCACTAAATTAATATCACGCGCTAATAGTTTACCGTTACGCATAAAGAAAATCTGTACACTCAGATACCCTTTATCCACATGGTAGCCAATGATATCACGATCGACTTGATCGTTGAACTGAACATGCTGCTTGCTGGTGACATGCTGGATATAACGGATCAGGTCACGATATTCCTTTGCCTGTTCAAACTGCATCGCTTCGCTGGCATTCTGCATCTTTTCTTGAAGGTCACTGATAATCTCTTTAACATCCCCATTAATAAACTTTGTAATTTGTGTTGTCATTTGATTATATGTTTCTTCATCTACTTCGTTGATGCAAGGACCCAAACATTGATTCAAAGAATAGTATAAACAGGGTTTATTGGGAATATGGTTACACTTTCTCAATGGATAAAGACGATTCAGCAATTTATAAATTTCTCTGGCTGCCGTAGCATCCGGGAAAGGTCCAAAATATTTATTCTTTTTATCCTTAACATCACGAACGATCTTCAATCGCGGATGACGCTCTTTTGTCATGAGGATATAGGGATAATAGCTATTATCCATAAACATGATGTTATACTTTGGCGTATAGTCTTTGATAAGGTTGATTTCTAAAAGCAGGGCTTCTTTTTCAGAATGGGTGACAATGTAGTCAAAGTCAACAATTTCACTGACCAGCTTGGTCGTCTTATAGTTATGTGCCCCCATAAAGTAAGAAGAAACACGGTTCTTTAGTTTTTTTGCCTTTCCCACATAAATGATCGTCCCTTCACTGTCTTTCATCAGATAGCAGCCGGGTTCTAACGGGAGCAATGCTAATTTTTGTTTAATCAACGTTGTACTCATGGCTTCTCCTATTCAAAATAAACTAATGTGGCACCTAATCCACCTTCGTTAGGTCCGCCGTCACGATAGGACACAACACTCTTATTGCGATCGAGCATCTTGCGGACACCGTTTCGCAGCACACCGGTTCCCATTCCATGAATGATGCGGACATGCGGATAATTGCTGACTAATGCATCATCTAAAAATTTATCGACTAAGCGCATAGCTTCTTCATAACGCAACCCGATAATATTTAATTCATACTGACCGCCGCCTACCTTTTTAAGGGATTTTCGATTGGCTTTGATCTTTGGTTTAACGGCTTTGCCTAAATACTGCACTTCATTTTGCTGAAGCTGCATTTTCAGTCCGCCTAAAGAAATTGTGAGCTGACCGTTCTTAGCAACAGCCGTCACTTCGCCTTCACGATTGACTGAAAGGATCTTGACACGATCTCCAACAGCAAAATCATGTTTTTCATCACTAATTAATTTGACTTGCGGATCGATATGCTTCATTTCATCTAGCTGATGACGGGCATCAATCACGACATGCATTTTCACATCTTTCGCCTGTTCCTTTAAGTCATCTAAAATAAGCTGAACGTTCTCTTTAGCTTCCTCGATCAATTGATTTGCTTCTTCTTTTGCTGCTTTAAGCATCTTTTCTTTTTCTTGTTCAAGCTTAGACAGCTGCTGCTGAAGCTGTTTTTCCAGCTGCGTGTTTAAAGCAATCGATTCATTTAAATGCTCTTCTAACTGACGATTGTTTTCCAACTCCGTTTCTAAGCTTTCTAGTAAATGATCCTGTTTAGACATGCTTTCTTCTTTGATAGCACGAGCATTGGCAACGATGTGGTCATTTAATCCTAAACGGGTGGAAATTTCAAAAGCATAGGATTGTCCGATCAGTCCGGTTAATAAATGATAGGTTGGACTCATGGTATCTAAATCAAATTCAACGCTCGCAAACAATACAAAAGGTTTTTCCTGCGCATATTTTTTTAATCCGGAATAATGAGTCGATGCCACTACATGACAATGATAGCCATGCAGATAATCTAGAACCGCCTGCGCCAGACTTTCTCCTTCACGAGGGTCTGTTCCGCTTCCGATTTCATCAATCAAAATCAAAGAATGATGGGTCACCTCGTTGGTAATTTCCACAATCTTTTTCATATGTGATGAAAAAGTAGACAACGATTGTTCGATGGACTGATCATCCCCAAGATCACAGAAAATCTGATCATAAAAAGGAACGGTAGCTTCACTGGCAGGAACCGCTAATCCGGCTAAGCTCATTAAAGCTAACAATCCCACCGTTTTTAAAGTGACGGTTTTCCCACCAGTGTTGCTTCCGGTAATCAGCAGCATTTCATAAGGAGCGCTCATCTCAATATCATTGGCAATAACTTTTGCCGAATCAATTAAAGGATGACGCGCCTGTTTTAGTGATAAATGATCATAATCTTCGCTGATATGAGCAATAACAGCATCCATTGAAGCGGCATAGCTTCCTTTAGCGAACATAAAATCCAACATTTTCAAAGTTTCCTGATTCGCTAATAAAATGGAACTATTCTCTTTTACTTTTTGAGACAGTTCAAATAAGATACGTTCAATTTCCCGCTGTTCCTTGTTTTTTTCTTCAGTTAGCTGATTGTTCATTAATACAACACTCTCAGGTTCAATGTAAGAGGTATGGCTGGTAGAAGATTCTCCGTGAACAATTCCCTTTACATTGCCTTTGCTGATGGTTTTTACAGGTAAAACGAAGCGGTCATTACGCATCGTCACAATAGCTTCGCTTAAAAATTCTTTCTGACTGCTTGCCAGCTGATTCATCTTGACATGAATGGAAGACTCAATATTACGAATTTTCTTACGAATCGAATATAGAGCACTGGAAGCATGGTCATTGACTTCTCCGTCATTGCCGATACAGCGCAAAATCTCTTGCTGTAGCGGTTTGATTTCCACTAATGTCTCAACTAATTCGTCAAACAAAGGAGCTGTAATCTCATGTTCTTCATGGTACAGTAAAATGCTGTGTACGGCATCTAACGTGGCATTGATATCCATCAATTGCTGAGGATATAAAATACCGTCCATAGATGCTTTTTGACACATTAAAGAAAGATCATGCAATCCCCCTAACGGCAAACGCCCATAGCTGAATATCAAACGAATCGCTTCATCTGTCAAACGCAGCTGATAAAGCAGCTCATTTTTATCTTCATACATAGCAAGGCTATTCACTAATTCTTTTCCCAAAGAACAAGCCGTATAGCCGAGCAGCTGTTGTTTAATTTTATCAAACTCTAAAATTTCTAATATATTTTTCATAATGTTCCTATTCTACGATAATCTTATTATTGACAATATCCTTAATATCTTGCGGAATACCAGGAATATTCAATAATTCGTCGATTTGTTTTTTTGTTTCTTGATCGACTTTTACATCCTGTGCCTGTTCGATGTCACTGCGATAGCTTTCTACTAGATCATTGACATCTTGTGGTGTGACTAATCCCATATCCTGAGCGCTGGTAATCATTGTTTTTAAGGTAGACAATGAATTCTTATCCAGTTTCTCTAATGAGAACGATGAAAAGTCTAAATTTTTTGTTAGATTATAAGTATCACTTAATGCGTTCAATTGTTTGCTTGCTTCCGGAACCAAATCCAGAATATGACTGGCAATCGTGGAATTATCGATAATTTTATTTCCATCCTTAATAAACGGCATCATCATGACACATAAAGCAATAAAAGTGAAAATCAAGCCTTCAACCAAGCTTAAAGCACTTCCCAATATTCCGTCGATAAAACGGCTGAATGCCAATGTATCAATAAAACGTTTGATCGTATTGCGGAAAACAAATAAGATCACTACTTTTAAAATCATAAAAATGACTAATAAAATAATAAAAGCAATCACCTGATAAATAAGGGGATAGAATCCTTTTAATACCTCACTGATTGCTCCGCCGGATATACGAATTTGAAAAGTAAATAATAAAGAGACTGGCTTAGAAAGTATAAAGGCCAGAAAAAATGCCAAAATACTTAATATGAATGAAAAGAAACGCGTAGTAAACCCCCGAAAATATCCTACTAACATACTGATTAATAAAAAACCTATGACAATAATATCCAAAATAAATGATGGATTTAAGTTACCCATATAGATCACCTCTTAAAGTATTGTAACAAATTAAATTTATGCTGTCAAAAAGGTTGAAAAAGTGTTATAATTAGACTAGGAGGCGAATGAAATGGATCCTATTGTCATTGTCACAAATGAGACTGCTTTAGAAAAAATGAAGAAATTCTATGATAGCCAAATGATAGATAGTAATGAGTCAAACATTATTTTTTCTGCCAAAACAGTTGGATGTCATATCGTCTGTTATGAAAACCTTCAGGTTGAATTTGCAGGAAACAATGCTTTGATCGAAGCAAGCCGTTGGGAAAAGATTGATCATCCTAACAAAGATACGGATCAGGAAGGATTATTCTTGCAAAGTCATATCGGTGCGGCGGAAGTTGGTTCCGGAGATTATTTTGGACCAATGTGTATTGTAGCCTGTTACGTCGATGAACGTGATATCGATTGGTTGAAATCGATCGATATACACCATCCGCAGTCCTTAACCGATCAGGAAATTGTTGCGAAAGCCAAAGCAATTAAAGACCGTATGATTTACAGTCTTTTACTTTTGGATAATGCGCATTACAATAATGCGATCAGTCACGGAACGAATCAAGCAACATTAAAGGCGCAGCTTCATAATCAAGCGATTACAAATGTGATGCAAAAGCTTCAACAACCCATTGAAACAAAAGTCATCGAGCAGTTTGTTTCAAGCAAGACTTATTTCAATTATTTAAAAAATGAAGTCGTCGTTGTTAAAGATTTAATCTTTGAGGAAAATGCTCAGCTCAAATATCTAGCAGTTGGCTGCTCGTATATTTTGGCAAAGTATGCATATCTGCAGTACTATACGAACATGTGCAAGAGTTTAAAAATTAAACTTCCAAGAGGAACCGGTGCCAATGTGGACGTCATTGGTGCACAAATCATTAAAAATTATGGGGAAAGAATGCTCGTCAAAGTCGGTAAATTACATCTTACCAACACTAAAAGAATGAAAGAGCTAGTAAACAAGGAATAGCCAATGGCTATTCCTTTATAATTATATCGAAAGTCGGCATCTTTGTATATTTCACTCCGGCAGCATCAAGCATACGTTTTGCGGCGAGATCACTGCTTGTACCTAAATACTTTTCATCTTCATAAATAATTTCTTTGATTCCGCTTTGAATGATCGCTTTCGTACATTCATGACATGGGAATAAAGACACATAGATCTTACAATTTTTCAAATTTTGTGTACTGTTTAAGATTGCATTTAATTCCGCATGAACAACATAAGGATATTTGGTCTTCTCTAAATCTCCGTCACGTGCTTCCCAAGGGAATTCATCATCCTCACACCCCCAAGGCAGTCCATTATAGCCAACCCCGACAATCTTTTTATCTGTATTGACAATGCAGGCTCCTACTTGTGTATTGGGATCTTTTGAACGGAACGCCGAAAGTTTAGCAACTCCCATGAAATATTCATCCCAGCTAATTACTTTGCTCATCTTCCTCACCTCTTATTCTAGTTATATCACAACTTAATGATTATGCAAGAAAAAAACTAAGAAATGACTAATCTCGATTTCTTAGTTCTTTTAATTTTTCTTCAAATTCTTTTGGCAGCTCCGCTTCAAAGGTCATTACTTCATTCGTTGTCGGATGAACAAAACCTAAAGTTTTCGCGTGCAGGTACTGCCCAAACGAATGATCATCACGGCGATAGCCATATTTAGGATCCCCATAGACAGGGTGATCAATAAATGCCATATGCACCCTGATCTGATGTGTACGTCCGGTTTCCAAACGGCATTCGATCAGCGTTAAATCATCCTTTTCAAAACGTTCAAGCACTTTAAAGTTTGTACGTGCCTGTTTTGAGTTATGATCGGTTACCGTCATTTTCTGACGGTCTTTTGTATCACGTCCGATCGGTGCATCAATCGTACCGAACTCATGAGCGATATTTCCATGAACCAAGGCAATATAGCTTCTTTCCACACTATGCTCACGAAGCTGATCACTTAAATGATGATGAGCCTTATCATTTTTTGCGACCATCAGCAGACCGCTGGTTTCCTTATCAATACGATGAACGATTCCGGGACGAATAATCCCATTGATTCCAGATAAATCCTGACAATGATACAGCAAAGCATTGACTAACGTTCCGCTATTAATCCCCACTGAAGGATGAACGATCATTCCGTTAGGCTTATTCACAACGATCACATCCGCATCTTCATAAACCACGTCCAAAGGAATATCCTCCGGCAAAATTTCCATTTCTTTATCTTCCGGCAATTCGATTTCAATTAAATCTTCATTTTGTACTTTATAGCTGTTTTTTTCCGTTTTCCCATTTATCAGCACTAATCCATCATTGATAAACTGCTGAATACGGGTACGGGTCAGATCCGGCAGCATCTTAGCTAAATATTTATCCAAGCGGCTTCCGATATCTGCAGCTTCTACGATTTTCTCGATTGTCTCCATTGTTTTAACTCCTCTTCAAAAGTATCTAATATAATTAAAAATACCCCTAATACGATACATATATCTGCAATATTAAAAATAGGGAAATCATAGCCAAAGATAATCAGATCGACAAAGTCACGAACGAATCCCAACATAATACGATCCAAACAATTCCCAATCGCTCCGGCTATGACTAATGCAAAACCAAAACGGGCAAATTTATCTTCCGGTTTCGTTTTAAAGAAAAAGTATCCCAAGGCGCCTACCGCAACGACTGCCGCAATCACAAAGATCCACGTATGTCCTTCAAATAAAGACCATGCTCCTCCATAGTTTGTCATGTATGTAAAATAGAAAAAACGATCAATTACTTTTACTCCGGTACCCCCAAAAGGCAGTACGGATTGGGCAATGATCTTTGTGATCTGATCTAAAACGATCATCACCACAATAAAAATCGGGTATATCACTAGTTCTGTTTTTTTGAATTTACTCATTTTTATCACCTTATAACATTATACAAGTTTTGAGCGATAATGCAAATACTTAAAGAAAAAGCTGTGATTCTTTCGTTTTAAAGCCCTTATATTTTAAAAAAAGAGGATATGCTCTCATATCCTCCCTATTTTATCCATTGACAACGTCAAAGCAGCGTTCACACAATTCTTCATCATGCATTTCATCTTCGTCAAATACTGCCCAGCAGCGTGCACAAGTATGACCATTGAATTTTTCTACTTTGATATAGCTTGTCTCAAATTCTTCCAAACCATCTGTTTCATCTGTCAATTCACATTTTGAAACGATGAACATCAGTTTCAGTGTTTCTTTTAACTTTTCAACATCAGCAAACTCTTTCTTTAATGAAAGCGTTACTTTTGCTTCCAGTGATTTTCCAATTACTTTATCATTACGCTTCACTTCCAATGCTTTCAGAACATCTTTTCTTACTTCCATGAATTGACTCATTAAATGATTTGCTTCTTCTAAATGCGGTAAAGCAAGCACCTCCGGCATTTTTTCCATACAGATTGACACTGCTTTTTCTTCACCGAAATCAAAGTAATCATGTAATTCTTCGGTAGTAAATACTAGGATAGGCGCATATAAACGAGTTAATGCTTTTAAATTATAGTAAAGAACGGTTTGTACCTGACGACGTCTTTTATTGTCTTCTTTTTCAATGTATAGGATATCTTTAGTAAAATCTCCATAGAAAGCACTTAATACATTGATCATATAGTTAGACATCAGCTGATTGGCTTCTGAGAAGTCATATCGGTCATACGCATCCATTGTTTGTCTAATAACATCATTTAACTGCCCTAATACATATTCATCGACTAATTCAAGGTCATCTAAGCCAACTAAGTCTTTAACCTTAAAGCCGTTTAGATTTCCTAATAAGAAACGCAGTGTATTTCTGATCTTACGATAGCCTTCGGCAATCTGTTTCATGATCTCATCACTGATGCGAACATCTGATTGATAAGCTACAGAAGTTGCCCATAGACGTACAACATCAGCTCCGTATTGGTTCACTAATTTGATAGGATCAACTACATTTCCTAATGATTTAGACATTTTATTGCCTTTTCCATCTAATACAAATCCATGGGATAAGACAGATTTATAAGGTGCCTTTCCATAAACTGCAGTACCGATGATCAGTGAAGAGTTGAACCATCCACGGTACTGGTCGCTTCCTTCAAAGTAAAGCTCCATTGGGTAATACCCTAATCTTTCTTTCATACATCCGGTGTGACTTGATCCTGAATCGAACCAAACATCCATGATATCTGTTTCTTTTTTAAAGATCCCATTTGGTGAATGCACATTTGTATAGCCTTCTGGCAGCAAGCTTGCTTCATCTTTTTCAAACCAGATATTTGATCCATATTCTCTGAATAAATCAGAGATATGCTTAAAGACCGCTTCATCCATCACCGGTGTTCCGTCTTCACAATAGAAGATTGGGATTGGGACACCCCAAGAACGCTGACGTGAGATACACCAGTCCCCACGATCCTTAATCATATTATAAATACGGATATGTCCCCATGGATTTAGCCATTTTGTATTATCGATTTCGCTTAGCAATTTGTCCCTGATCTTATCAATTGAGCAGAACCATTGTGCTGTCGCTCTAAAGATCACTGGTTTTTTAGTACGCCAGTCATGAGGATAAGAGTGGGTAATGAACTCTAAATGCAGCAGATGTCCTAATTCTTCCAGTTTTAATCCTACTGTTTTATTGGCTGCATCAACGTGTTGACCAGCTAGGAATTCTCCTGCTTCTGCCATCATCTTTCCTTTGTCATCAACCGGACACAATACCGGCAGATGGTAAAGATTTCCGACATTAAAGTCATCTACCCCATGTCCGGGAGCTGTATGAACACATCCGGTTCCCGCTTCATCAGTAACATGATCCCCTAAGATCACTAAAGTTTCTCTTTCATAATAAGGATCGATCTCCTTAAATGGATGCACACAGGTAATATTCTCTAATTCCTGTCCTTTGAAAGTTTTTAAAATATCATGTTTTTCAAGACCAAACTTCTCACAAAGTTCTTCTACCTTGCTTTCCAGCATGATCAGTTTTCCTTTTTCTGTATCTACCACTGCATAAACTAAATTAGCATTTAGGCAGATTCCGGTATTTGCCGGGATAGTCCAAGGAGTGGTTGTCCAGATGACGAATTTTTCATCACCTTCTAAAACACCTTTCCCATCTAGAACATCAAAAGTAACAAAAATCGTTGGTGATTTTACATCATAGTATTCGATTTCTGCTTCAGCCAAAGCTGATTCAGAAGAATATGACCAATATACCGGTTTCTTTCCTTTATAGATCAATCCATCCATCGCCATCTTTGCAAATACTTCAATTTGATTAGCTTCAAAACTTTTATGCAACGTTAAATAGGGGTGATCATAATCTGCCATCGTTCCCATACGCACTAACTGTTCTTTTTGTTTGTTGACTTGTTCTAAAGCGTATTCTTCGCATTTCTTACGGAATTCGCTGACACTCATCGTTTTACGGTTAACGCCTAATTTTTGAATGGCACTTTCGATTGGCAGTCCATGTGTATCCCATCCTGGGATATAAGGTACATAATACCCTTCCATCTGTTTTGTTCTGACGATCACATCTTTGATTACTTTATTAAGCATATGCCCCATATGCATATTTCCGTTTGCATAGGGAGGTCCGTCATGAAAAGCAAACGGCTTATTTTCTTTAGTGGCTTCATCCACTAATTGATACAGTCCCATTTCTTTCCATCTTTCAACAAACTTAGGTTCTTTCTTATTTAAGTTTCCACGCATTTCAAAATCTGTTTTCGGCATCAGTAATGTGTCTTTATAGTTCATCTTTTTTCCCTCCTAATAAAAAAAGACGTCCTGTCAAAGGACGTCATAAATAACGCGGTACCACCTTCGTTCATGCTTGCGCATGCCCTTAGCATCTTAACGCGATGAACGGCTAACCTTACTTATCTTTCAGGCAGCAACTCCAGAGTGATTCTGCAAAATGCCATTGTCAGTTCTCACCAGCCACTGACTCTCTTAAATGGGGTTCTTTTGCGCTGTCTCTTTCTTTGTTGTTTATTCTTCACTGCTTTGGTTTTCTGATTCCTTGATCAGATAGAATATCTCTGACTGATCAATTGTATCCAATAGATCTTTTGACATCTTTTCAACATTCGCTCGAAAAGCAATCGCCTGATCCTTGTAACCTTCTACTTCGCTGTTCAGGGTACGAACATAATCCAATGATTCTTTTAAGATCATATTGGCATTTCGCTTTGCCTTTTCGATCAAATCGCTTGCTTCTTTCAAAGCCAGTCGGGCAATTTCCTCATTGGTTTTTTCTGTGATATTGACACGATGCAAAAGCAGCTCGTTTTGTTTAACAAGTGCCTCTTTTGCTTGTTTAAGCGTTTCGATTTCACTGTCTTTAAGTTGTATGATCTCATCATTCTTTTTTACATATTCATTGACCATATGCTTATTATAACCACGAAACTGTTTCTTAAACTCCATACCACTCATCCCCTTACTTATAAAAATATCCTTCAACGACATGATTTCCCTGCTTTGTTAAACGCATCGAATCGACTAATTTAACACGTCCATGGCGCTTAAAAGATATGACATCATTATTATTACACAAAAAATTGTTTTCGACAACCTCTTTATGATTAACTTTTACAAAACCAGCCTGAATATACCGATTTACTTCATTTCTTGATAAACGGTAAAAGGCAGCTAATAATACATCTAAACGAAACGAACGAACAAAGAATGTTTTTATTTGATAGTCAATCTGACTGGTGATAGTCTGATCGGTTTCCTTTAAACGAACCTTGGCTCGCCCGGCACTTTTAAAATCCATCTCCAACAATCGTGAAACTTGTTTATCACAAGCAAAGTAGATGCCATCATGAATCACAATATCGCCAAACAATTCTCTTTTGATCCCCAATGCCATCAATGCCCCTAAAATATCAGAATGCTTTAATGTTTCAAATTTGCTTGGATAGAGCACTTCAAACACACAGATTTCATAATCTTCTAAATTCAAAGAAAAATAGCTGGGAGCAATCAGACAGCGCTGCATTTCCGCGTTTTCAATTCCTCCATAAAATTCCGCTTTTAAATCATGATTTCTGCCAATCAGAGCTTTCACGATCGATTGATGATAAGGACTCAGAAAGCCACTGAGATAAAAAGTCTGCTGAACACTGACATGATCGATAATCGACAGCATCCTTTTCACAAATTCCTCTTCGCCTTTAAAATGTACAATAAGATTATCCATATCCACAATAAAAAGAAGCTAAACGCTTCTTATATTATCCTTCCATGACGTCATCACTGTCATCCATTGTGATGCTTCCGTCTACGGCAATATTACGAGGTGTACACAAGAAAATCTTAGGCCCGATCTGTTGTATATCCCCATCAATCGCAAAAATAACACCACTCAAGAAATCAACAACACGCTTTGATTGTTCTTTTTGTAAACGATGTAAATTTACGACCGCTGCTTTCTTTTGTTTTAAGAAACTTGCTATATCCTGTGTTTCACTATATGCTCTAGGTTCAAAAAGTACTAATTGACTATCTTTACTCACGCCAAATTTTTTCACTGCATCCGTAGTGCGTGCTGAGTGAGGCTTTTCAAACATACTTGTTTTTGGGTCAACATCTACTTCTTCAACGTAGGGTTCTTCGTATTCGTCATCTTCTTCTGGCGCAAAAATCCAGTCTTTTAATTTGCCCATAATACTTCCTCCTATAAAATCATTTATAGTATAGCATATTTTAAATTAAATACCAAGAAAGTCAGCAAAAAATATTGACTAATATCACATCTTTTCCGATCGATACAATGTTTTCAATCGGTATCACAATAACGTTTGGTTCTTTCAAAAATTTAAGATAATTGATGATCGATCTTTGTTCGACAATGATCGCGCAAATCTTCGCTAACTGAGGATCAATATCCACATCACAGACATAACCGATGCGGCATCCGTTTTCTACATTAATGACATCTTTGCATTGCAATTCTAACAGTCTCATGCTATCCCCCCAATATTAATATATTAGGACATGAGCTCTTTTAATCTAAAAATCACATTTTTTTCTAATCTTGATACCTGTGCCTGAGATACTTTCAAGCTTTCTGCAATCTCATTTTGGGTTTTATCTAAGAAATAACGTTCATTGATGATCCAGCGTTCTTTATCATCTAACTTCTTAATCGCATCTTTTAATGCCATTTTATTGAGGACATCCCCCATATCTTTAGTCTTATCAAACAGCTGATCAATCAAATTCAGATTATCGTTTTCCATTCCTTTAGGCTGTTCAAATATGGATTGCACACACTGCAAAGAAGACATTGCTTCATTGATTTCTTTTTCACTAAGTCCCGTTAGTGCCATCAGTTCTTCATCGTTTGGCTCTTTCGCATATGCATTTATGTACTCCTCTTTTTTATTCATAATCAAATAGGCATGATCACGAATCGTACGAGAAATTTTAATCGGTGAAAAATCACGTAAATAACGTTTAATTTCGCCTATAATTAAAGGGACTGCATAGGTTGAAAACTGAACATCCAATTCCAAATTAAAGTTATCAATCGCTTTAATCAGACCTACTACACCAATTTGAAACAGATCGTCCATATTGTCCGTTCTTCGTGAGTAGCGAGATACCATGGAAAGAACTAATTTTAAGTTTCCTAGTATCATTTCATCACGTAAATGAAGATCGTTTGTATCACGATATCGTCTTAATAAATCTTTCATCTCTGCATTCTTTAATACCGTTAAATGACTTGTATCAATGCCTGAAATGTCTACTTTATATTTCGACATCCTTTTGCCTCCTTTTGTCTATATGGATAGTTTTAACGGTTTTCTTGTCTTTATACCTAAAGAAAAAAAGTAGATAAATATCTACTTTAGACTTGTGTTTTATTCAGTTTATTTCTTAATTTTTTTATTACTTTCTTTTCTAAGCGTGAAATATAAGACTGCGAAATGCCTAGCATATCTGCCACATCTTTTTGTGTTAATTCATTTTGTCCGGTCAATCCGTAACGCATCAGCAAAATCTTACGCTCGCGATCATTCAATTCATCGATGGCTTCATAAAGCTGTTCACGCTGTTCGTTGCCTTCGATCTCTTTATTGACAATATCCACATCTGTTCCCACGATATCCGATAACAGTAATTCGTTCCCGTCATAGTCCACGTTCAACGGTTCATCCAAAGAAATTTCTAAGCGAATACGGTTATTCTTACGCAGAAACATGAGAATTTCATTTTCAATGCAGCGTGTTGCATAGGTTGCTAACTTTATATTCTTATCCATTTTAAAAGTATTGACTGCTTTAATCAGTCCGATGGTTCCGATGCTGATTAAATCCTCGATTCCGCCGTTATTAGCGTTATCATACTTCTTAGCGACATATACCACTAAACGCAGATTATGTTCAATCAGCTGATCCCGAGCCGATAATGAGCCTTGCGATAATTCAATTAAGGCCTGCAACTCTTCTTCCGCATTCAGCGGAGAAGGTAAGATATCATTACGTCCAATATAAAAAACACTATTGGCATCAAACAAACTTAATAAAAAATGTAAAAACTGCATATCCTCACCCCTTATATAGTAAAGCCACATTCAGTAAACAGTCACCATCAATGCTCATCTCACTGACAATGCCTAAATAACTTTCCACATACCTTTCTTTTCCGATTTGTATATTGCGCAGATAAACGATTTTAATATCACTATAGCCATTGACTGTCTGTATCTCAATCGTTTCATAGCCGTCTTCTTTTAAGAGACCTTCTTTGATAAAGATAATCGGAATCCCCTGATAAGTCGCTTTATTTCCGGTGTCCAGATAGCCTTTTAACTGGTAATCTTTTCCACGATAAGTAAACTGCACCGGATAATAAAGCTGCTTTAGAGCAAGATTTCTTTTTAAAAAGAAGGCATGTGCTAAATAGCACACGATAATAATGAATAAGAAAACAATATTGATCAATAGATTCTCAAAACGATAGATAATGAATATTCCATGCTGAAACGTAGAATATGTATTGATCTTTAATAATACAAAAACAAAAAAATGATATGAAATCATATAAGAACAATAAAAAAGGAAGCTTTCTTTTTTATAGAATAAGAGATGGATCAAAAAGATTATGAAATACATCATCAAACTAGGTAATTTAATATAAAGATTAAAGGAAATTAAAGAAATTAGAATCAAATAAACGATGATTTCTTTTTTTATCAGTAATTTATTGACAAAAATCAAAGCTGATAGGAAACAGATTCCATGCAGTAAGATTTGTTGTAGGATAATACTTTCGATATAGACTTCCATCGATCCACCTCCCTTACATCATAGTCGTTTATCCATGAAAAACTTGTCGATTAGTCAAGACTGTACTATAATTATTCAAAAAGGAGATGAAACCGTGGATTTAAAAATATCAGAAATGATGGCATTGCAGGAAGAACTTTATCAGGTGAATAAAGATAATTGGTCTCCGATAGTTCCATCCACTGGAAAAAGTAAGTTATTATGGATGATTGAGGAAGTTGGAGAGGTTATTTCAATCATTAAAAAAAAATCCGAAGAGGATATTATGAATGATCCTATTGTAAGGGAAGCTTTTGTTGAAGAAATGGCAGATGTCATGATGTATTATCAAGATGTTTTACGCTGCTACCAAGTTAACAGCGAAGAATTTTCAAATGTGTATATGAAAAAACACCAGCGCAATCTTGAACGTCACTTCAAGCAGGAACATGCTTCATATTTAAAAAAGGAAAGCAAGTAAATAAAAACAAGAGATTTCTATCTATTGCTTCATCGAATAGATTTGAAATCTCTTTTTAATTATTATTTTAAGTAGGAAAGCATTAATAAATACTTTCTCTTACTTTTTCAATGATTCACTTATAGCACTGATAATTGTAGAACGGAAATTTCCGTCTTCTAAGGCATTGACACCTAGAATGGTTGATCCTCCCGGCGAACACACCTGATCTTTTAAGATTCCCGGGTGAAGTTTTGTCTTTAACTGCATTTTCCCCGCCCCCACTACGGTCTGACTAGCTAATTTATAAGCAAGATCTCGCGGCATGCCATGCTTGACTCCACCATCTGCCATCGCTTCAATTAACATATAAAGATAAGCCGGACTGCATCCGCTCATGGCACCTCCAACGCCCATTAAATGACTTGGCAGAAATTCCACTTCACCGATACTTTCAAACAGTCCTTTCGCAAACATCAATTCCTCATCTGTTAAAGAGTGGCGCGCTTCTAAAAGTGACATCCCCTCACCTACTAGGCAAGGCGTATTTGGCATAATAAATAAATGGCGGGTTGTTTCATCAAGCAGCGTATTATAGCGTTCAAAGTCATAGCCTAAAGCAATCGATAATAAAGCTTTATGCTTTAAGCGATCTCTTTGCGCCAAAATGGTTTCATCTATCACATTAGGCTTAATGGCAATCATCACCATTACACATTGATCGATCAGCTCCTCGATCGTTGCACAAAGGATGACCTTCGACTCCATTGCAAATGTTTTTGCTTTATCTCCATCGATGTCATAGATACACACTTCTTCCGGCTTTAAATAATGCTGTTTTAATGCCCCCTTTAAAATTGCTGAACCCATATTTCCAATTCCGATAAATCCTAACATCTTCATTCTCCTCTCTGATAAAAAAAGACACCTGACGTGTCTTTTCAATATTAGTTTCTTCTGCTTTGCAAGAATACTGAGTATTCTTCATCATCGTCATCATCATAATCATCTTCTTCAATTGGGGAAGCATTTCTTCTTCCGCCAACAGGTACAGTTGATTCAAATCGTGGTGATGATGTTCTTACTCCAGGTTTTGCATTGAATGTAGGCATCGTTTGTTCAACGTTTTCTTCAAATCCGGTAGCAATAACTGTAACGATTACATTATCGTCTAAGCTTTCGTTAATTGCTACCCCAAAGATTGTATTTAAATCGCTGCCAACAGCATCACGAATCACTTCAACGGCAGTATTAGCATCATAGAGTGATAAGGATTCTCCACCGGTAACGTTAATGATTGCATCTTTTGCGCCTTCAATAGACACTTCCAATAATGGTGAAGAAATGGCACGCTGAGCAGCTTCCACTGCTTTGTTTTCACCGTTAGCCATCCCGATTCCAATCAAGGCTTTTCCACGATCTGCCATAACGGATTTAATATCGGCAAAGTCTAAGTTGATAAATGCCGGAATAGCAATTAAGTCTGTAATGGTCTGAACCCCTTGACGAAGTACATTATCAGCTTCTCTGAATGATTCTTTTAATGGTTTATTTCCTATGATTTCCAATAAACGGTCGTTTGAAACAATAATGATTGAATCAACATTTTCTGAAAATTCTTCAATTCCCTGCAATGCCTGACTGCTACGTTTTGGTCCTTCAAACGTGAATGGTTTTGTAACGACACCGACTGTTAATGCACCTAAATCCTTTGCGATTTTCGCTATCACCGGAGCAGCTCCCGTTCCAGTTCCGCCACCCATTCCGGCAGCCACGAAAATCATGTTGGCACCTGCTAAGGCAGCTCTGATTTCTTCCTCTGATTCCTGAGCAGCTTTACGTCCGATTTCCGGATTTCCGCCGGCTCCTAATCCTTTAGTTAATTCTTTTCCCAATACCAATTGGTTTTTAACGTTAATTCCTTTTAATATTTGAGCATCGGTATTAGCAACATAAAATTCAACTCCTTGAACTCCATCATCCACCATACGGTTCACTGCGTTGCAGCCCCCGCCTCCGACACCAATTACTTTAATTTTTGCGACAGTTGCCATTCCGTTTGAATCCATTCTATTCTCCTCCATTATTCCTCTTCTGTGACAAAGCGATCAATTAGTTTTTTTATTTTTCCCTCAGTAGGATTCGTATTTGTTTTCGTTAGTCCCTTAAATCGAAGAGACATCGTATTGGAAATATCCGGCAATACGACCGATGATATGACATCTCCATATATCTTGTTTCGATCCACTAGGTAATAAATCATCCCTAATGCTGAAACGTAATTCATTTTTCTAACACCAATTGCCTGCGGACGATAACATCTTACCGGTCTGCCCAGTACATTTCTTGCAACCTTATCGAACCCTTCGATTTCAGCGCCTCCGCCGATAATGACAATTTCATATTTCTTGTCTTCACCGAGAATCGCTAATTTCTCTTTCACTTTAAGCATTAACTCTTCTACTCCGCCATACAGCAGCATAGAAAGATCATATTTCGTATAGTTGTGTACTTCGCTGCCATCTTTCGTAGAATGAATGATATCTTGTTCCTTCATTTCCACGTTGCAGCTTCCGTATTTAATTTTATAGGTTTCTGCTTTAGCAATTGGAATCTGCCAGTTCATAGCGACTTTCTTGGATAAATCGTATCCGCCTTCCGCCGTTAACGTGACATACTTTAAGAAGCCGTCTTCAAAATATGAGATGGTAGACGAATGATGTCCCACATCGACCAACACTGCTCCATCATGCAAATAAGCTTCATCAAACACTTCTTTTGCAGCGGAGTAAGCATTGATGCTGACATATAGAATATCCAAGCCTGATCCTTCCACTACACGAATGTAAGGATAAAGAATTTTCTTGGTCGTCGTAATCGCCAGTACATCGACTTTTATTGAATAAGCGGTCTTATTCAAAGGCGCCTCATAGCTTGACTGCTCCCCAAAATAATACATCACCGGAATCATCGAAACGAGAGCTTCATTCTTTCTTCTTTCAAACTTAGAAGCTTTTCCCAGTGCTTTTTCAATATCCGTTGAACGGATCTTATGATCTGTTGATAAGATCTGAGCACTGCCGCTCACAGAATAAAGACGACATTGATTTGCCGGAATATTAAGCAGCACGCTTGTAATTTTGGCATCCAATGAAGCTTCTGCATCACGAATCAGTTTTGCAATATCCTGCTTCACCGCTTCCTCATCAATAATAAGCCCTTTTTTAATTCCATGTGATGGGAGATGACTTGCAAATAACACCTGTACGTTAGTATTGAGCATTTCTCCAACCACCAATTTGATTGTTGAAGATCCAATATCCAAACTAGCATAGACTTTCTTCACAATATCACCATCCTTATAATATACTACTTCCTCATAATATCATATTTATCCTTAATTTTAAATACTTTTCCAAGATGTTGACAAGGAAATTACCAAAAAATCTGACTAAATTTTATCATCTTCGTTAAATTGCGAAAACAATATCTTGTTTATCTTCCATTATTTTATAACCGATCGTTTTATAGGCTCTGTTTGAAATCGGATTATTCTGATCGACATAGAGACAGGCAAACTCATTCTGACGAGCAAAAATGACTTTAGCCTGCTCACTCATCATCTGTTTAGCGTAGCCATGCCCTCGATATTGGGGTAAGGTATAGACCATTCCGACAGACACCCCGCGAAGTAATTGACGTGTAATTGCACACATTGCCACTTTCTTGTCATTAACCTCATAAAAGAAGAGTTCCTGATTTTCAATATGGTGGCTCATCGTCGGGCGATAACTTTCTGCATCGACTTCCTCATGGAAGCAGTCTTCATAAAACCCCTCATAGCAAGACAAAGCAAAATCAAGATCGTCAAGAGTCGCATGAATTAGCTTTCCTGTCGAAATTTGCTCGATTAATTCGCCGTTTTTCAATTCCATGATATCCATTTTAGTACGAATCTGATAGTCTTTGATACCGCTGATTTTTAAATATAAATCGGCAATTTCTTTTGATGTATTGATTCCGGTAATTTCAATCTTTTCTATTTTCAAATAATCAATTAGCGTCTGAATCATCTCCGCACTGACTTCATTGAGCGCATGGATCAGCATGCGATATGGGCGGGTATATTGAAAAAACAGATAAGTTTTCTGATCATCCTCAACAGTTCCGATCAAGCAGTCTGATAGCGGATCCTCCATCGCTCTTTGACAGTTGGTAATGATCAGCTGATATACAGCTTCTTTCCTTAATAATTCTTCTTGATAGCGTTCATAAAATTCGTTTGGTTCATAGCGTTTTGCTTTCATAATTTCTCCTTTCTAAAAAAGATTAGGTTTCCCTAATCACAGGCACGCTGATAGACATGTCCTCCCAGAAAATCAAAATAACAATTTTCCGAGTTTTGACTCACCACCGTATTATAATATTGTAATTGATAGACCATATCATCGATACGGACATAGCTTTCTTTATTATCATCACTTAAAAGCTTCACTCTTAAAGGATCGCTCTCTTGCGGTTCAAACATAATATCCGATAATTGAGTACGGACACTCTCATCGACTTGGGCAAAGTTCTCCGCAAACTGCTTTAAGATATCTTCATCATTAAACTGACTCAGCTGTGGTAAAGACTGTACTTTTCGAATAAGTTCCGAATCACTGATGTCTTTCATCGTTCCATTATCAAAGATCACTTTTGCGCTTCCTTCCTGCATCTGATAAGCGATGGGGGCACTTTCGGTAATAGAAACGGTTAATCCGTCAAAAATACTCTTTTCTACCGCAACGCTTTTAATTCCGGGAATCTTGTTGACACGCTCCTTGATTGCTGATGACCAGCAAAATAAGCGAATGCTGTCCTCATCACAATTCATCGCCTGTTGGATTTCCTCATTGCTGATGAAATGATTACCGGAAATATGAATCGTTTGCAGTCTGGAATACGGACTGTAGAAATAAGCACCTAAAGCTACCGCAATAAGCAGGATTAAAAACACACGCAAACGTCTGACACGTCTTTTCTTTTTATAGGTTTTCTTAATCGTTTCTGCTGGATTTTGATCGTATTCGTTGATTCTCTGCTTCTTTTTCTTACTCATGATTTACCAGTTCATAAAGCGCACTTCAGTATGCAGCTCCACTTGAAAGCGTTCCATCACAAGAGATTGAATATGTTCGATCAAATTTTTTATATCCTGAGCAGAAGCATAACCGCTGTTGACAATGAAGTTAGAATGTTTTGTTGATACTCTCGCATGTCCAATGCTGTATCCGCGTAATCCGCATTCATCAATGTATTTCCATGCCGGATGCGTTTTGGGATTACGAAAAACACTGCCGGCACAAGGGCGATCCCAAGGCTGTGTAGCCATACGTTTTGCCTTGCGGTTTTTCATAACTTCTTTTATTTCCTCTTTATCGCCTGGCATCAATTCAAATTTAGCTTCCAGCACTACCCAATCCGGATGATCCTGTAAGATTGAATAGCGATAAGAAAACTTCATCTCCTCATTTTTATAAGTCACAATATCGCCGGTTCCATTTAAGAGGGTTACTTCTGACAGCACAGCAGCGACATCGCTTAAATATGCCCCTGCATTCATATAGACAACACCACCGACACTTGCCGGAATACCGGAAATAAATTCCAAACCACTTAATCCATGATTAGCCGCAGATAATGCCATCTTGATCACCGAAGCACCGGCTTGTGCGATAACGGTCTGGTCACTAATCTCAATCTTATTAAAATACTGATTCAACGATAAGATAATTCCATCAAATTCTTTATCAGAAAATAAAACATTGGATCCCCTGCCAATGACATAATAAGGGATGCGATGTTTTTTAATTACTTTCATGATCGTTTGTAAAGCGGGAATGTCTTTAACTTCAATAAAAGCCCTTGCCGGTCCCCCGACTTTATAGGTAGTATGTTTATACATGGGTTCAAATTCTAAAATATCCCCCACTTCTGCTTCATTTAATTGTGTGATAATCGCTTCAAAATTCATAAGCATTCCTCTACTTTCCAATCAACTCCATCATGACTTTACTAATATCTTTGCAGGCATTGACTTTTCCTAATTTCTTTGCATTTTCTTTCATTGTAACTAATGTAAATGTATCATTAAACAGAGTATCGATTTCTTCAATCAGACGATCACTGGTCAATTCATTTTCCTTGATCATTTTAGCTGCCTGTTTATTCACAAGTTCCATCGCATTGTATTCCTGATGATTGCTTGCTACATAGGGACTTGGGATCAAGATCATCGCTGATCCTAAAGCCGTTAACTCTGCAATTGTAGATGCACCGGCACGGCTAACAACAAGATCACAAGCACTCAGCAAACTTGGCATATCGTTAATATAAGGTACAATGGATACGTTATGCGGTACCTGTTTAACTTCTTGAATCATTTTATCATAGCCATTTTTTCCTGTCACTAAAATGATCTGATAGGTTTTATCTTTAAATTTCTCAACTGTGTCTTTTAAGATATCATTAACGGTTGCTGAACCTAAGCTGCCCATAACGATCAGCACTGTTTTTTTACTTGGATCTAAATGATATTTCTTTTTGACCTCCGGATCTTTCTTACTTGCTACAACCTCTGTCGCACGAGGATTTCCTAATAAAAGTGTTTTTTCTTTAGGAAAATTTTCATAAGCCTTATCATAGCAGCAGATGATCTTATCTACTCTTTTAATCAAGATTTTATTGGCTAAGCCGATCAATGAATTTTGTTCATGGATCATCGTTTTTACGCCTAATGAACTCGCTGACATCACGATGGATGCACTGACATAACCTCCAAATCCAATGACTAGATCCGGTTTAAATTCCTTTACGATCTTCTTCGTCACTCTAAGCGATGCCGCGAAAACACCTAAGGCTTTTGCTTTTTGCAGCGGGTTTCCTGCAAGACCTAAAACGTGAACTCCTTTATATGCATATCCCATTTCCGGGATGACTTTCGATTCTAAACGATTCGTTGTCCCAACAAACAAAAATTCTGTTGAGTCATAATGCGATTCTATATATTTTGCCAGAGCAATCGCCGGATATAAGTGTCCACCGGTTCCTCCTGTCGCAAAGATGATTTTCATATTCATCACTCCTCAACTTCATAGTATATCATATTATCCGTTAAATTGTTCAATATTTATTAATATTCCCACACAGGTCATTACGATGGTTAAACTGGTTCCACCATATGACATAAACGGCAATGTTACCCCGGTAACGGGGAATAATCCCACGACTACGCCTAGGTTGATCATAATCTGAATACCGAGCATTGCAGTGATCCCCAAAGCTAGAAAAGTACCGAATAAATCTTTTGAATCAAGGGCAATACGAACCCCTCGAATAATTAAATAAAGGTACAGACAGACGACTAACCCGGCACCAATCAAGCCAAATTCTTCACAGATAATAGCAAAGATAAAATCGGTCTGTGGTTCCGGTAAATAGAAATGCTTCTGTACACTGTTGTCAAAACCTACTCCTAATAAACCACCGGGACCGATCGCATATAAGGATTGAATCATTTGGAAACCACTCCCCAATGGATCTTGGAAAGGATCTAAATAGGCAACGATACGTGCTAATCGATATGGTGCAGAAGCAATCAATCCAACTAATCCAGCAACACCGCCAATACCCAGCCAAACAAAATAAATAAACTTAAACGGAGAAGCGATAATCATAATCACAATGCTTGCCAGCATAACTACTCCGGTTCCAAAATCAGGCTGAAGCATGATTAAGGCAAAGCCTAGGAAAGCTACTACCAACAAAGTTAATGCATAACGCGCTTTTTTTAAATAATGATAGTAAATGCTGATATACTTGGCTGCGAAAATAATCATCCCGATCTTAAAGAGTTCGGAAGGCTGCAGTGAAATAGAACCGATCGCAAACCAAGAACGTGATCCTCCACGCACCATTCCTAATCCGGGAATCAGAACCAGTATTAACAAAATAAAGCAAACGATTAAAATTTTAAGGGCATGTTTTTGATAGAAATGATAGTCAATATGTATCGTACAAAACATCCCCACTAAACCCACTACGGCAAATAAAGCCTGTCTTTTAATATAATAGAAGCTGTCATTGAATTTGGCTTCTGCCCAGATATGACTGGAGCTGTACACCATGACTAATCCGATTGCGACTAAAATTAAAGTGGCTATTAACAAACGCTTTTTTTTCATATATTTTCACCCATTTATAATATATAAAAAAAGAGTGTGACTTATTCACACTCCAGCGAATTTACAATTTCTTTAAAGCAGCGACCTCTTTGTTCATAGCCGGTAAATTCATCATAACTGCTGGTAGAAGGCGATAATAACACGACATCTCCCGCTTCCGCAATCTCTGCTGCTTTTAAAGTAGCTTCTTTTAAATTATGAACGAGCAAGCAATCATTTTGCAGCGTTTTCGCAAAACGTTTGCCAGCGGCACCAAAACAGATAACTTTTTTAACTTGATCTGTATAGGTTTTTAATTCCGTCAGATCCAGTCCCTTATCAAATCCGCCTAATAATAAAATCAAAGGTTCACTAAATGATTTAATCCCAATGATTGTTGCATCGGTATTCGTTGCTTTCGAATCATTGTAGTAACGAACCTGATGGAGTTCACGCACAAACTCAACACGATGTTCTACCCCTTTAAACTCACGAATCACTTTTTGAATATCCACTAATGGAATATCCAGCAATTTGGCGATCGTTAAGGCAATCATTACATTTTGTACATTGTGCTTTCCGGCTAAGCGAATGTCTTCCACCGCTAAAATCGGTTCACTGTCATAATAAATAGTGTTTTCCTTAATGCATACCATATCTTCAGAATCCATAGAAAAAGGAATAATTGAAGCATGAATCGGATAACGTCGTATATAATCGGCAATCGTTGCATCATCTTTATTTAAGATAAAGTAATCCTCTTCATTTTGGTTTTCATAGATTCTCATTTTTGAAGCATAATATTCATCTACACTTCGCATGTAATCTAAATGATCCGGTGTCAGATTAATGATCGTCGCTATTTCCGGTTTAAACTTTTCAATATTCAGCAATTGGAAATTCGACATCTCGATAATAATATAATTTCCGGCACTTTCTAATAAGTTTTCATTTAAAACCACTTCGCATAAAGGGGTTCCGATATTTCCGGCTACAAATGTATTTGAATGAACAGAATGCACGATGTCATAAACTAAAGTCGTTGTGGTTGTTTTACCATTCGTTCCGGTAATCGCCACATAATGCTGTGGTAAAGCCACCTGAAAAGCCAGTTCAATTTCTGTATAGATTGGGATATTTCGTTCTTGCAAACGTAAAACAAACGGCATTGTATATTTGATGCCCGGATTTTTTACAACAAAATCAAAGTCTCTTTCAAAAAGCTCATCCGGATGGCTGCCGGCAATGACTTCCACACCCATCGTACAAAGCTCATCGTAAGCCTCCAATTCAGATGCTTCTTTTCCTTCATTAACTGTGACTAAAGCCCCCAGTTTAATTAAAAGACGAGTAGCTGCCAACCCGCTTTTAGCAAGACCTAAGACTAATACTTTTTTATCTTTCAACATGCTATAACACTCCTAAGACGATCCCGACCATTCCGCAGATGAATCCACCTAGCCAAAATGAGATCACAACTTGCTGTTCTGCCCATCCTAATAATTCAAAATGGTGGTGAAGCGGCGCCATTTTAAAGACACGCTTTCCGGTTAGTTTAAAGCTTGTTACCTGAATAATAACTGATAATGTTTCAACAACAAACACACCACCCACTAACAACAATAAAAGCTCTTGTTTAGCAAAGATAGCCAGTACAGCCAGCAATCCCCCTAAAGAAAGCGATCCGCTGTCTCCCATGAAGATTTTAGCTGGGTGATAGTTATACATCATAAATCCAAGCAATGCTCCGATCACCGCCATTCCATAAACACTGATGGCATACGTCTTACTCATTAATCCAAAAATAACAAACGGAGCGATCGCTACCATTGACAATCCGGTCGCTAAACCATCCAGTCCATCCGATAAGTTCACGCCGTTTGATGTTGCGGTAAACATAAAGTACACTAAAACCGGATATAAGAAACCAATATCTACTGATGTACGAATCACCGGAATCGTAATGACGGTTGAAAAACCTGGTACGAAGTTTAGTGCTAAAACATAAAATAAGACCGCTAAAATAGACTGCATCAAATATTTCTTTGCAGCTGACAAACCTAAATTTGTCTTTTTAACGACGATTAAATAATCATCTATAAATCCAATCAAACCATAGCCTACAAACATTAACGTGATTAAGCCTACAGTTGGATCCAATATGTATGATGGAAACGTCAAGTAAACTGCAATCACTGAAGCCGCAATGAAAACAATTCCACCCATTGTTGGTGTTCCACCTTTAATTTTATGACTCTCTGGTCCTTCTTCTCTTTCTACCTGACCGAATTTCAATTTAGTTAGAAACGGGATGAAACGCGGCATAGCAATAAATGTAATTATGAATCCTAATATAAAACTGAAAAATATTTTCATGAATTCCATCGTATTTCCCCTTTATTTAATTTCCTTAACCATATTACCATAAACACGCACTCTTTTCAATCAAAGGCAAAAATTAATCGTTCAGCGATTTATCGCTTATACTCACCAATTTTTATCTATTCCTATCTTTTAAAAACACCTTTATGAATAGTTTTCCTCTATTTTAAACAAGTCTCACCTTGCTGTTTTCACTGTACAATACTTTCTTACAATATACAAGTCTAAAAAAGAGGACTCTACGAATCAGAGTCCCCTAGCATAATGATGATAGTCGAACCATCCTCTTGTTTTTCATTTACGCGCGGCAGCTGGTCAATCACGGTATCTCCCTCACCGACATATTTAAACTTGAAATGATCGCTCTTGACTTCGCTCTTACTTAAACCGATATATTGATCTACTGTATATTTTGGAATATCCATCCATGTATACGTCTTTTCTTTTTGTTCTGTTACTTTTTCAACCCCCAAGACATTTAGGACGTCGACCAAGATTTTTCTTGCAATCGGCGCGACAGTTGTCCCTCCGTATTGTACACAATTTTTGGCGTTATCCATCGCAATATACAGGACAACTTCCGGATCATCAACAGGAGCTACACCTAAAAAGGAAAGAATATATCCTCCGCCAACATAACTTCCATCAACTGCCTTTTGAGCTGTTCCGGTTTTTCCACCGATACGATATCCTTCAATATAAGCATTTTTACCTCCGCCGTTTGCGACTACACCTTCCAAAGCATCACGTACTAAAGCCGATGTTTCTTCGCTGATGACATCACGAACATGTGTTGTGGCTGCTTCATAGATGGCTTCTTTTGTATAAGGATTAATGACTTTATTCAAAATATATGGCTGATTTAAATGTCCTCCGTTGACACAGGCACTAACCGCTGTCACCAGCTGGATCGGCGTAATCGAAATTCCTTGACCAAATGAAACGGTTGCCTGTTCCAATGGACCGAATTTATCATAATTAAACATGATCCCGCTGCTTTCTCCGACTAAATCAACTCCCGTCTTTTTGGTTAGTCCAAAATCCTGCACATACTGATACAGCTTATCCTTTCCTAAACGTCTTCCAATTTCAACAAACCCCGGGTTGGAAGAGTTTTGCAAGACTTCTCGGAAGGTCTGCAGACCATGTCCGCCGGCTTTCCATGATTTGATCCTAGCCCCGCCGACGATCTCATAGCCTTTATCATAATACGTATCCTTATCCATATCAAATAACTTTTCATTCAAAGCACTGGCGAATGTAATAATTTTAAAAGTTGATCCCGGTTCATACGTTTTCCATACCGGAATATTCTGATTATACGTTGAAGAATCATAATCCTGATAATGATTAGGATCAAAATCCGGTTTAGAACAGATGGATAGAATCTCACCGGTTTTAGGATTCATCATCAATGCCCAAATGCCATCGGGATTATACGTATCATAGGCATTGTTTAATTCCCTTTCCACAATGTCCTGTAAACGATTATCAATGGTCAGTTCAATATCCATCCCGTTTGTCGGATAGACATAATCCGAAGAATAAATTGGCAGGTTATTCCCTTTAGCGTCCATATAATATTCAATGCTGCCATTCTTCCCGCTTAGATAATCATTGTATTTCAGCTCTAATCCTGCCAGTCCCTGATTATCAATTCCAACAAATCCCAAGGTCTGTGCCAAATAATTGCCATTCGGGTAATAACGCTTTGTATCTTTGATCAGGTATACCCCGGGAATTTTAAGATTATCAATCGCAAGAGACTGATCTTCGCTTAACTGACGTCCTTCTGGTGAAATACGCTGAATCGAAACTTTTTTAGAAAGCTTCGTCAGCAGCGTGGCTTCATCGCATTGCAGAATCGGTGCTAGGGCACTGGCTGCACTGATTGGATCCTTGATCTGTGAAGGAATCACAACTAAAGATGAAGTAGTAAGATTTGTGACAATCGTATCGCCGTTACGATCTAAAATCTCACCACGAGTTGCTTCAATCGGGAAACTTCTCTGCCACAGTGTCGTTGCCTTTTCACTTAATGTGTAGTAACTTACAATTTGAATATAAAACAGTTTCAAAATGATACATAAACAAATAAAGATGGCTCCGTATTTTATGTATTTCATTTTCTTTTTAGATATTTCGTACAGCATTATGATCACCACCCCTAAATAATATGAAAAAAATCGGTCATCTAGACCAGTTTAATTTGATATATAGGATAAATGCCCGCTTGTGCGCTTCATCACGAACATCACAAAGACGCTGACCAACAACTCAGTAATCGGCATTGCCCACCAAATTAAAGAAGTGCCAAATAAGCTTGGCAGCAAGACAATCAAAATACCGCTGATAATCATACCTCGCATGATAGACACGATTAGCACAATGCGAGGCTCCAGCACTGCCTGAAAATAATAAGTTGAAAAAATTTCTTTAAAACACTTAAATCCCATTGCTGGTCTGACCAATCTCAGAGTATTTTTCTTACTGATAAAATGAGTCCGCAGGAAAACAAGCGTTATGAGTGAACCCAGTACAGCTGCAGGTCCGGCACCGAAGATCCTATATCCATTACGAATACAAAGAAGTAATCACCAAAGACATTAAAGATACCATCGATTAAAACGGCCACTGTTGCCAGATCCGGATTCTGATCACTGCGTAAAAAAAGCAGCCAGCATCTGATTGAGCAAAAAACATGGAAAGATAAACTTGATCGGAATCAAATAGTGCTGTGCTAACGGTAATAGATTCTCCTCTGCCCCAAACACAGTTAAAAGCTGACGTTCAAAAAGAATGAAGATCAGCCAAGCTACGATGCCTAATAGGATTGAACCAATAAAAGCAGCCATAAAATCATCATTTTCATTTTCCTGATGATTGCTTTTTCCTTTCAAGTGACTAAATAATACAGAACCCCCCGATTCCCATCATTAGCCCTAAACTATAGATAATATTCCAAATAGGAGCCACAACCGCTAAAGCAGCAGTTCCTTCCGGTCCCTGATATTGTCCAACCATCGCCATATCGACAATCGAATAGATCGAAGTGATCAAGGCACTGCCAAAAGCAGCAGATAATTATTTAAGATAAAGTGGTTTTATTTTACCATTTAAAAATCCGTTATATTCCCCCTTAATAGTAAAAAAACCGGACAAGGTCAACAGATATTTCAATCTATTGCCTTATCCAGCGTGTCATTTCTTATAAATGACTTACCCGCAAAGCAAGCACTTAATATTATATAATATCTTAATGACTTGTTAAGGGAGAATCACTATTTTAAGTTGCATTCACACTAATTTCCATATCGCTTGTGATTGCCGTTCCTTCCGGTATGCTTTGACTCGTAACCGAGCCGCTTCCATTAAATTGAATATTCATGTTGGTCAGGGAACAAAATGAAGACACATCTTTTCTTGACCAGCCACTCATATCCGGCATAGTAATGTTGGATCCGTCACTCAACAAGAATACTTTACTGTTAACCGCTATTTTTTGTCCGCCTTTTGGCAATTGATCAATGATGGTTTGACCGTCACCGATCACTTCTGCACTGGCTTTGTTGTATTCGACCATACTGCGGGCATAATCAACGCTTTGGTTGGTAAAGTTATTTAATGTAAATTCCAAGTTGCTTTGGCTAGTTGTACCGGTCTTTTTCTGATTCAGGCTTGACAGGGCACTGCGCACCATTGTTTTGACTAATTCCGGCTGAGCTACAAAACGCGCTTCGGTTACATCACGGCTACGCATTCCTGTAAACACAATAATCTCCGGATCGTCATAAGGAGCAAGCCCAGCTAATGAATATGTGTATTTTCCGCTGGCATAAGCCCCATTTTCGATTAATTCTCCGGTCCCTGTTTTTCCAAACAGATGAATATCATCCATTTTAAAAGCTGTTCCTGATCCTTTTTCGGGATTATTAATAACTTCTGACATCAACGATTTAACATGTTCAATCGCTTCACTTGAGAAGATTTTATCACTTTTCTTTGTTTCTGTTTTTAAGACGACAGACTTTGTCGCACTGTCTAATACATAATCCACGACATAAGGATCTACCGTACATCCGTCATTGGCAAATACCGAATATGCTTTCAACATTTCTAAAGCTGTCCAGCTTGAAGACTGTCCGAAACCGGCAGAAATAAAATCACGTAATGAACCATCCATATTATCTAATCCTGCTTGACTTTGCAGTCCTGATACAGTGGTATCTTGAAAGAACCCTAATTTATAGTATTTATCACGCAAAGTTTCTTTAGAAACATAGTTTGTTAAAATAGTTGCAATGGCTGTATTACTCGAACGGATCAGTCCGTCATTTAAGCTCATGGTTCCCCAACCACTTAAATTCCAATCAGAAATATACTGTCCGCCATCCCCGACATCAAAGCTTCCTGACATAAATGTCTGATTCAAATCCACCCCTTGATCATATGCCGTTAGATAAACAAACGGTTTCATTACTGATCCAACTTCGTGTGGTGTATTAATAAAAGGATCATTATACGTTTCAATATCTTTGACATTTGGATCGAATGATGGAGATGTCGCAATGGCTAAGATCTTTCCGGTCTTGGCCTCCATCACTGCCGCCCACACGGATTCAACCGTATCCACTTGGGCTAAGTTATTGACCTGCAGCTCCAGATCACGCTGAACATTGGTATCAATGGTTAAATAGACATCATTTCCATTCTTAGCGTCTATTTTATTGGTCATACCGTTTGGCAGATTATATCCTAAGGAATCGGTTAAATACTGGATCGTTCCATTCTTTCCTTTTAAATATTCTTCCATGACTGCTTCCAGCCCCATCTTTCCTTCAATAATTTCATGTTCTTCTTCATTATTAGAGGCAAAACCCAAAATATAAGAAGCAAAATCACCATAACGGTAATTACGTTTTGTTTGTGCTGTCAACTCTAATCCGGATAATCCCAAGGCTTCGATCTTACTTTTTGTTGCCGGAGTCAGATCATTTCCGTAGGTTCCAAATTCGACTAAGTATTGCCCTTCTGATTGAAGAATCTCCAACATATCTTCCTCAGGCATATTTAAAATAGGCGACAAAGCTTTCGCATAGGCAGCTGGATCGGTAACATAGGCAGGAACATCACCAATATCTTTTCTGGTTTCGCTTAAATAAGCGACCAATTTATAAGAAACGATATCCCCAGCCAATAATTCATTATCAGCAGAATAAATACTTCCGCGAGAGGCATAAAGGGTACGTGTCGTAATTCCGTTCCCAGTAGCAAAGTCACGAATATTTTTGCCGCTGATAAAATGAACCCCACTGATAGATAAATAAATGACATTTAAAGCTAACGCCAAAAAAACAGCGCCGAAGGCAAGCTGCAGCAGGCTAATATGACTGATCTTCTTCATATCAACTACTCACTTGTTACGTACGCTGTTACATCATTATGGCTGTATGAAAAACCCTGACCAGTGGCCACGTCATTTAAATGTGCAAAAGACGTCATATTTTGTCTTTCGATATCTAATCCATCAATATCACTTTTTAATGTTTGGATTTTTCCTTCAATAATTTGCTGTTCAACATTCATTGAAGATTCGATGGATTTGATAGCTAATCCACCAACGATATAAATACTAAATGCTGCGATCAAACAATATTTAGCTTTTGCTTCAAAGCTCTTCTTTTTATTTTTCTTCATCATTAGCCACCCTCTCTATAACACGCAGTTTCGCCGAATGTGCGCGATGATTCATCTCTAACTCATCTGCACTGGCAGTGTACGCTTTCCTATTTATTAGTTTAAACTTCGGTAAAAGATAATCCGGCAGCACTGGCAATCCGGGTACATTTTTTACTTCGGTCTTTTCTTTAAAAATTGTTTTGCAGATTCGATCTTCCAAGGAATGGAATGTAATAACCGATATTCTGCCCCCCACCTCTAACATGCTTAGCCCTTGATTCAAGGCTAATTCAAATACATTTAGCTCATCATTGACAGCGATTCGCAATGCCTGAAATGTTCTTTTTGCCGGATGTCCGCCTTTTCGTCTGGCTGGAGCCGGAATCGCTTCTTTCACGATTTCCACAAGTTCAAAAGTAGTCTCAATAGGTTTTTCTTTTCTTCTGCTTTCAATTTTTCTGGCAATCTGCTTTGCAAATTTTTCGTCACTATACATATATAATAGTTTTACTATTTTTTCATAAGGATACTCATTGACAATCTGATAGGCATCCAAGCTCTGACGCTGATCCATTCTCATATCTAAACGAGAATCATAGTTATAGCTGAATCCTCGTCCGCCTTCATCAAACTGCGGACTCGATACCCCTAAATCAAATAGAATGCCATCTACTTTTTCCACACCCAGTTCGTTCAGCTTTTCTTTTAAATTCACAAAATTGGAATGGATAATCGTAAAATGATCCGATATTTTTGATAATTTAGCCTGAGCAGCTTTTATTGCCGTTTCATCCTGATCAAACGCATAAAGATGTCCCGATGTCAGCTGTGACAAAATCTTTGAACTATGACCGCCACCGCCTAACGTACAGTCCACATAGATTCCATCTTCCTTAATATTTAATCCTGCTACTGCTTCATTAAGCATGACACTGATATGTTCAAACATATTGTTCTCTCCTAAAATTCAAAATCTTCTAAAGATTCAGATATATTTTCAAAATTGTCTTTTTCGTCATTGTAGTAATCATCCCAAGCCTCTGCATTCCATATTTCCACATGGTCTCCGACCCCGACAATGACACATTCTTTTTCCAAATGTCCTTCATCGACCAAAGGTTTAGGCAAATTAATTCGTCCCAGCTTATCAAATTCAATCTCTGATGCTTTGGCTGTAAATAAACGCACAAAAGTACGTGCCTCTTTTTTATTTGTCGGCATTCTTTGCAGTTTTTCAAATACTTTTTGCCACTGGTCTAACGAATACACATTTAAACACCCGTCAAATCCACGGGTCACAACGACAGAAGCATCAAAAGCGTCACGAAACTTAGAAGGCAATGTTAAACGGCCTTTTGTATCAATATTATGTCTGAATTCACCCATGAACACGCCTATATCACCCACTTTGTTCCACTTTTATACACTTCTTACCACTATTATAAGCAAATTACCTTGATTTGTACACTTATTTTAATAAAAAAAAGCAACTTCTCTGAAGTTGCTCACATTTCTTTTTAAAGTACTTCTTTAAAAACACGTAATACGTTCTTATAGAATACCTTTTCAATTTCTTCTTGACTAAATCCGGCTTCGATCATTGCTTTCTCTAATTCAGGCAGTTCTGAAGCATCTTTCATCTCTAAATTTTGCGGAATCCCATCAAAATCACTGCCTAACCCGATACAGTCAATCCCAGCTAAATTTTTAATATATTGAATATGCTTAACCATATTATCGATGGTAGACATAAAGTTAGTGTCATCAGTTGATGGCACTTCTAAGAAGCTGGCAGCATAGTTAATCCCCATCACTCCACCACGCTGTGCTAATTTTAAAATCATATCATCTGTCATATTACGAACATGGTTGCATTGTCCTCGCGCATTGGAATGGCTGGCAACAAATGGTTTTGTCGTATATTTTAGTACATCATAGAAGCCGGCATCAGATAAGTGGGAAACATCAATGATGATACCTAGTCTTTCCATTTCCTGAACTAAGGCAATCCCTTCTTTCGTTAATCCATCTTTTGTGTTTGGAATAGTAGAATCGGTTGTCCCATCTGCACTTTTCATTAAGTTAGGGAATCCAATTCCGTTTTCATAATTCCATGTCAAAGTAATCATACGTACCCCTAAACGGTAGAGATTTCTTAGGAAGTGAAGATTTCCTTTCGTTGTTCCCCCTTCTTCAATCGTTAATATTGCTGACATTTTTCCTTCTTTTTGATTTTCAATAATATCCTCATAATTTAAAGCAAGTGCCAACTTATCCGAATTTTTATCGAGTTCCTGATAAAATACATCGATCATTTCATTTACTGTTTCAAACGCATTTTCTACATTGCCAAGCGGAACAAACATTGCGAAACACTGTGCCAAATAATCCCCTTTTTCCATTTTTTCAACACTGATATTCAGGTCACTTTGACGCAGCTCGAGCTTTTCATTCTTCTTTTCTCCCTCATAGATTGCCATGATCGTATCACAATGCATATCGATTACTTTCATAATATCCCTCCTCAATTATTATATTGTCTATATCATAACATAGACTTTTATTTTTAAAAGCAAAAAAAGCAAGATCATTGAAATTAATCAATCATCTTGCCTCTAAGATCATAGTAAAGATATATCTAATCTATGATGAATCTTTTACAGAACTTTTTTACCGTTGTAATGACCACAATGTTTACATACTTTATGTGGTAATGTATATTCACCACAGTTAGGGCATGTCACTAATGTAGGTGCGGTTAATTTGTCATGAGTTCTTCTTTTTCTTTTTACAGTTTTTGAAGTTCTTCTAAATGGTACTGCCATGATCGTACACCCTCCTAATTCTTATCCTTAAAATAATTTTTTAATTTCGCTAATCTAGGATCTATGATCTCTTGATCAGTTACTTCTTCTTTGGTACTAATAATTCTCCAGCCCTCGCCTTCGGTCTTTACTTTCGCGCCCTCTTTGACAACACGTAAAGGAACCTCCGCCATAATGTTTTGGAAAATAATAGGTGTTATATCTACGATATTCTTCTTCACCTCATGAACATCTTCATCAGGAGAAGGTTTATCGAAAGAAAACACTTCAGTGGATTCGATCTCAAATGGATAATCGACTTCTTCTAAAGTCAGCGCACAAGGTAACACCATCGTCCCGGTAATTTTCATATCGATATATAAACGCTGATCCTTGATTACCAAACGGCCATTTCCTTGCACGTAAACATTTTTTAAATCCAACAAATTATTGAATTTAAGAAATGCTTCTTTAGGAAAAACAAGTTCATCAGAAAACGAGAATTCTCCATTATTTTGTTTTAAAAGCCATTGTAAGTTCCACTTCAAAAGAATCACCTCAACTAGCGCAAAATCAATTATATAAAAGATAGTGCGTAATGTCAAATTATTATGAGAAAAACATAATATTTTTCTATCTTCCATATATTGAATGCATCACGATTGCACTGGTTTATTATACCACAATAAGTGAACTTTTCAATCTAAATATTACTTTTTTTAACTTTTTTCTATAGTTTTATACCGAATTATGGTATAATGCATATTATTCAGGAGGTACTTTATGAAATCGTTGATTCTACAGAAATGTATCATTAAAATAGTGATTGGATTAATCCTTTCCTTTTTATGGGCTCAATATCTTCGTGTATCCACAGCGATGACGATGGCAGAGTTCCCAATGATCTTCTTAGGCGCTTTCTATTTGATGCTGGCGTGGTTTAATTACCTAAAACTAGATGGAGTGAGTATCATTCCCGGTCATACGAAACAAAAGCCTTTACCTAAGACAAAAGCCAAAAGCAGACAGATGCTGGACTATGTCGACACAGAAATTCAGGAAGATCCGGAAATAAAACCGATTCAAATGCAAAAGGCAAAACTAATCTCTAACATCATTTGCGGTGTTGGCTTCGTTATTCCTTCAGCCATCATGGCGCTTCTATAATTATAAATAAAAAGGAACTCCCGTCGGAGTTCCTTTTTTTGTGCTGTGTTCAAGTTTAATTTTATTTATAAGACTGCAAGAAATTGCCTATTATTTCTTAGCCGCTTCTTCGTATTCTGCTTTTGTATATGGTTCGTTCTTAGTTTCCCAATACTTGATCTTCTTAGCTGCCATACCATATTTAGCGTTAGGTTTAGAGTAATCATTAACTTTAGTTAATTCAACTTGATGACCATCTACCATCATTGGTACAACATACGCATTTTCTAATACATAAGCTTCAATCTTAGCGAATTCATGGTAACGAGTGTCTAAGTCTAAGATCTTATCAGCTTCTGCTACCATTTTATCTAATTCGTTATCTGTGAAGTGAATATAGTTTTGATTCATTGTTCCTTCTTGTGTTAACTGAACTAAATAGTTCTGAGGATCACCGTAGTCAGCTCCCCAACCACTGATTTGGATAGACTGTAAGTTTTTAGAATATAATTCAGAAGTAGCTGATTTAATATAAGGTAATCCTTCTATAACGATAAAGTCACTACCTAAGCTTTCTTCAAAGCTTCCTTTAACTACTTGGAATGTTTCTTCAGAAGTTTGGTTACCGTTTTGATATGGATAACTTACTTTGATTGGGAAAGTAACTCCCTGAGCTGCTAACTCTTCCATTGCTTTTGCTTTATATTCTGCTGCTTTTTCTGGTTGATATTGAGTAATACCATCTCCGTTGAAAGCTTTTAATTCATCTAATTTTGTGTAATCTGTTCCATCACTTGTACTTACTAATCCACTGGCAGTATAAGTATTGTTGTTTAATGCAGATGGATTAATTGGGTTAGTACGTTTTTGGAATTTAGTAGGGTTGATACCATAGTACCAAGCTTTTCTGAAGTTAATGTTGTTAGTTGCTGCATTCCAATCTGGATTTCCAGCTTGGTCATGGTTAAACCAAATAACATATGAATAAGGTCCGGCAGGAGTTTCTACTAAATTATCATAGTATTCGCTTCCTTCTTTATTTAACACCATGATGTTTTCAGGTGTTAAGACTGCACGATCTAATTCACCAGTTGCAAACATATCGTAAGCTCTTGATAAAGATTCAATGATTGTTACTTGCACTGTTTCAAATGGAACGTTTTTAACATCCCAGTATTTTTCATTTCTTACATATTCTTTATATGAATCTTTAGTGAATTCCTTCATTAAATAACATCCGTTATAAAGAATTTTATCTGGATCTGACCCAAAAGCAGTTTCCCCAACTTCTTTTAAGAAATCAGCATTTACAGGATAGAAACATCCATAAGTTAAAGCAGTATCGAAATAAGGTTTAGATGCTACCATTGTAAATTCAATTGTTTTGTCATCTAAAGCTTTAACCCCAACATTTTCAAATAATTCATCAGTTGCTGTCCCTTCATCAGATGCTTTGTAATATTCTTCTGCACCTTTAATAAATGAAGTTACCATTGGTATATTTGAAGATTTGTTTGCTGCTGTTAAAGTATATTTTACTGCAGTTACAAAGTCCTCTGCTTTTACGTCAGCATATTCGCTTCCGTCACGTTTCAGCCATTTAATCCCATCTTTAAGTTTAAATGTCCAAACAGTTGCATCATCGTTCTTTTCATAAGATTCCGCTAATGCGTTGATCAATTTCCCCTTTTCATCATGTTCTACTAAACCATCTACAAAGTTTGTTACTACTTGCAGGTTGATCGCCTGATAGTCACCCAAATAGTTGAATGATGTAACTTCTCTGTTAGCCGTTTCGTAATCATGATAAACTGATAGCTGATCTCCTCCACCAGATTGTGATCCACATCCGGTTAAAACCATAGCGCAAACAAGCAATGCGCCTAAAAGTTTTTTCATAATTTTCCTCCTTATCCTAAGGCTAGTTTTTGCCCAATTATTACTTTATCATTTTCTATCGATTTGTCAATAACTGTTTAGATTTTCGCACACAAAAACATCTATACATGTATAATTTTTTCGACAGAATAAAAACGTATTCGCTTTCCTTTCTGCCATTTCGATATTTTCCGCATAAAAAAAGACTAAGGCGATCTTAGTCTTTGATTTGTTCTTTGTATTCTGCAATTTCTTTATCATTTGCATAAATGAAATGTCCTGGCAGAATTTCAACCCATTTTGGTTTATCCACTGAATAATCATGGATAGATGGATCATATACAATTAATTTCTTTTGTTTTTCAATTTCCGGATCCGGTGTCGGTACCGCAGAAAGCAACGCTTTTGTATATGGATGCAATGGGTGATGGAATAATTCTTCCGTTTCCGCCAATTCCACAATACGTCCTTTATGGATAACCGCAATACGGTCTGAAATGAAACGTACTACAGATAAGTCATGGGCAATGAACAGATAAGTCAACCCACGTTTTTGTTTTAAGTTATTTAATAAGTTTAAGACCTGAGCACGGATAGATACATCCAATGCTGAAATCGGTTCATCGGCTACGACAAATTCCGGTTCCATGATCAATGCTCTGGCAATTCCGATACGCTGTCTCTGTCCACCAGAGAATTCGTGAGGGAAACGAGAAGCAAACTCCGGTAAAAGTCCAACTTCTTTTAAAGCATTCTGCACTTTTGCAGCACGATCTTTTTCATCTTTATATAAGTGGAAGTTAATTAATCCTTCAGAAATGATATAATCAACTTTCGCTCTTTCGTTTAATGATGCCATTGGATCTTGGAAGATCATCTGACATTTTTGAATAACCTCACGGTCTAATTCTTTAGAAATTTTTCCGTTAATCTGTTTACCGTTAAATAAGATTTCTCCTTTGCTGGTTGGATTAATACGGACAATGGCACGACCGATTGTCGTTTTCCCTGATCCTGATTCTCCAACCAATGAGAACGTTTCTCCACGGTAAATATCAAAATTTACATCATCAACAGCAACGAAGTCTTTTTTACCGACTCTGAAAGTAATCTGTAAGTCTTTGACTTCAATTAATTTTTCTTTTTCTGCCATTACTGATTACCCTCCCTTTTAAGTCTAGCTCTTAACTTCTGAATTGCATGTGGATGTTCCACTTTCGGCGCTCTTGGATCCAATAACCAAGTTTTTGCTTTATGTGTCTCTGTGACATTAAAATAAGGTGGATTTTCAATAAAGTCAATTTTTAAAGCATGGCGGTTACGTGGTGCAAAAGCATCTCCTTTAATTTCATTGTAAAGGTTTGGCGGTGTCCCATCGATGGTTGCTAAAGGCTCACCTTTTACCCCTAATTGTGGTAATGATGATAATAACGCCCAAGTATATGGATGTTGTGCATCATAGAAAATTTCTTCTACTTTTCCAACTTCAACGATTTCTCCGGCATACATAACAGCTACACGGTCAGCAACGTTTGCTACTACCCCTAAGTCATGGGTGATATAAATAACAGTCATTCCCATTTCTTTTTGTAAGTTTCTGATCAAGTCCAAAATTTGTGCTTGGATCGTTACGTCTAAAGCCGTTGTCGGTTCGTCACAAATCAGAATTTGTGGATAACATGCTGCCGCAATTGCAATAACAACACGCTGTCTCATCCCACCTGAAAATTGATGTGGGTATTGGTTATAACGATTTCTAGGATCGGTAATCCCTACTTTTTCAAGCATTTGAATCGCTAATTCTTTTGATTCTTCGCCTTTGATTCCTTGGTGCAGTTCAATAACCTCACGAATCTGTTCCCCAATTACTTTAAGCGGGTTTAATGATGTCATTGGATCCTGGAAAACCATTGCGATTTTCTTACCACGAATCTTCAGCCAATCTGTTTCTTTTGTATATTTAGCGATGTCAACCCCTTCAAACATGATTGAACCGCTTTTAATTCCCCCGTTGTTATCTAACATTCCGATGAATGATTTTGTGAATACAGATTTACCTGAACCTGATTCACCAACGATTGCTAGGGTTTCCCCTTCATAAAGATCCAATGAACATTTACGAATAGGTTTTAGTTTTCTGCCACGTAATGTGAACTCGATCTCAATATCTTGGGCAGATAAGATTGGTTTTCTTTCTTCCATGATTTTACCTCCTATACGTGATTTCTTGGATCTGATGCATCTGAGAACGCATTACCGATCAAATAGAAAGTAATGGTAATCAGCGATACGATCAATGCCGGAAAGATTAATAAGTGAGGGAAATTCAAGAATACCGTACGTGCATCACGCAGTAAAATACCTAGTGATGGTATGTCAAGCGGTAATCCTAACCCCAAGTAAGATAAGGTTGATTCAAGTGAGATTGTATTTGGAATAGACAATGCTAATCTCAAAATAACCACACTTACTAAATAAGGAACTAAGTTCTTCGTTAAAATACGTCTTAAAGGTGTTCCTAAACATCTTGATGCTAAGTTATACTCACGGTCACGATACATTAAAACTAAGTTTCTGACATTACGTGCCATGGCCAGCCAACCTGTAAAGATCAATGCCATAGCCAGTGACCAGAACCCCTGACCAACGATAAAAGCAATCAGTGTTAAATAAATGATCTGAGGAACGTTTGCGATGATGTTGTAAAGTTCTGTAAAGAAACGGTCTAATTTTCTAATATATCCCCATAAACATCCGATAATAACCCCGATCAAACATTCACCTAAAGCAACGATACCGGCCAGTTTCAATGATACCTGTGAAGAATACCATACACGTGACCACATATCACGCCCGATAGAATCAGTCCCAAACCAATATGTAGAGTTTGGTGTTAATAACATATCCGGTGTATTTGGTGCCATATTGTAGCTGAATTTGGCAATACTTAAAGCGACGAAAGAAAAAATTACGACAGCAACAAATAAAACCAATAAAGTAACAGCTACTTTATTTTTTAAGAATGTTGAAAATACTGATTTCCAATAAGAATAATCAGAATATCCAGTTTTTTCTGCGTCTTCAGGAGAATACTCTACTAATGTAAATAACTCTTTTTCAGTTAAATTCGTTTCTTCCATTAACGTGTACCTCCTTTTGAATCTAATGAAATTCTCGGGTCAATAATCATCATTAAGATATCCCCTAAGAATACCCCTACGATCCCTAAGATAGAATATAGAAGCACACATGTCTGTACAACTGTATTATCTTGCTTTTGAATCGCATCTACTAATAATGATCCCATCCCTGGAATTGAATAGTATCTTTCAACTAATAGTGATCCACCGATCGTCAATAAGAATGAAGCCGGTAAATACTGTGCTAAAGGTACAAACGCATTTCTCAATACATGTTTTGTCATGATGGTTGAATATGGAAGTCCCTTCGCTCTTGCTAATTTAATATAATCTTTGTTTAATTCATCTACCATGTAACGTCTTGTCCATAGCGCATATCCTGCGATTGAACCTAAAGACATTGAGATAACCGGTAAGATGGCAGAAATTAAATTTCCTTTTTTATAAAGTGACGGAAGTCCCAATACACGTGTCCCGAATGCCAAAATCAAAGCATAAGTTACTAACGGTGGTACAGAGTTTACGAAGATCGTATACACTGTTCCAGCCGCATCAGAGAATTTCCCTTTTTTACGTGCCTGCTGAACCCCTAATAATACTCCTAAAATAATACTAATAATCAGTGAAACAACGCCGAATGCTAAAGATACTGGAAATTTTGATCCAATAATTGACGTCACTGGTTTATTTTTCGCAAGCTTCATCGAAAGCCCGAAGTTAAATGTAAAAATTTGCCCATAAAATCTGAATAATTGAACGAATGGATTATCTAATAATCCCATCATTTTTAGCTGAGTGTTAATTTGCTCTGGTGTCATCTTTAATAATTCGTCATCTGCGAAGTACCCTGTAGCTGGCATCAAACGTAACAACAAGAAGACAACAGTAATAATGATAAAGACTGTTACAAGTGATTGTAACAATCTTTTAATCGAATATTTAACCATTGATAAACGTCTTTATCCTTAGTTAGCTTTAGCGGCTTTCTCAGCTAATGTTTTATATTCATCTGCAGTATAGGCTTCTGCTTTTGTTTCCCAATATTTCATTTTTCTATTGGCAATACCATATTTAGCGTATGGTTTTGAGTAATCATTGACTTTAGTTACTTGCCATTCAACACCGTTTACAAATCCTGGAACGATTAAGGCATGTTCTAAAGCGTAAGCTTCACATTTAGCGAATGCTTCATAACGAGCATCTAATTCTGTAATCTGGTTTGCTTCATCTACCATTTTGTTGTAAGTTTCATCTGTGAAATGAGAATATTTAACATTCATGTAGTTTCCTGGTTCAGATGATAACTGGAACACGAAGTTGTATGGATCACCGTAGTCAGCTCCCCATCCACCTACCATGATAGACTGTAAGTTTTTGCTGTAAACTTCACTTACTGAAGATTTGATATAAGGCTGACCGATTACTTGTATGAAATCAGTTCCTAAACTATCTTCATAAGCTTTTTTAGAGATTTGGAATTTATCTTCTTCTGTTTTACTTCCTGATTGGTAAGCTAAGTATACTTTAACCGGGAAAGTAACTCCTTGTGAAGATAATTCAGTCATTGCAGTTTCTTTTGCTTCTTTAAATTTAGCATCGTCTAAACGAGCCTGTGATTTATCTGGATTATATGCAGCTAAATCACCTAAATCTGTATAGTCAACCCCTTTAGAATTTTTAGATAAAGTTTCAGGTGAGTATACATTTGACATCATTGATTCATAACTATATGGATTTGTGAACTTAACGATTTCAGTAAAGTCCATACCATAGTACCAAGCTTTTCTGAAATTTTCGTTAGTTACAGCTTTATTCCAATCTGCTGAACCATCTTGTGAAGCATCTAATGTATAGTTGAAATACAATGAGTAAACGTGCTGTCCTACTCTTGTTTCTACTAAACGTTCATCATTTGCTTTGTTTTGAGTAACGATTTGTTCCTGTGTTAATAATGCACGATCCAATTCTCCGGCTTCGAACATATCTAATGCTCTGTCCTGAGATTCTAACATTACTACTGATACTTCATCAAACGGAATATTTTTTGTATCCCAGTATGTTGGGTTCTTTTTGTAAGTTTTATTTGCTCCGCTTTCAAAGCTAGTTAAATAATAACCACCACAGTAAAGAATTGTATCAATTCCAGTACCGTAAGAAGACCCTTTTTCTTTTAAGAATTCAGTTGGTGCAGGATAGAATGCAGCATAAGTTGTTGCTGTATCAAAGTAAGGTTTTGGAGCTACCATTGTATATTCAACAGTTTTGTCATCCAAAGCTTTAATTCCTACTTGTTCCCATAATTCATCAGTTGCTGTACCAGCTAAAGTAGCTTCATAGTATTCAGCCGCTCCTTTTACCATTTCCATTGGCATTGAAGTGTTGTTAGATTGGTTATCTGCTGTTAAAATGTATTTTAATGCAGTAACGAAATCTTCTGCTGTTAAATCAGCTACTTTTTCACCACTGTTGTTAATCCATTGAAGACCATCTCTTAAATGGAATGTCCAAACAGTTTTGTCATCATTTGGTTCCCATTTTTCCGCTAATGACGGAATAATGTTACCATCTTTGTCATGTTCAACTAACCCATCGACACAGTTTGTCAAGACATTTAAATCTTTTGATTGAGCTGATGTCAACAAATTGAAGTTTTCGATTTCTTGTCTTGTCAACTCATAATCATGATAAGTCGTTAAACCTGAAGAATCGCCTTTACCGCCACAGCCAGCTAAAGTAAGCGCCATTGCTGCGACTAATAATGATGAGAGTAATTTCTTCATTATAAATCCCCCTTATAAATTTTTTAAACTTGAACCGGCAGCACCTGGTTCATGCTTCTAGTTTAATCGGAATGTATACAATTGTCAACAACTTTTTTATGACACTTTTCTTTTTTAATGGTCTAAATTTAGATTTTTTATATAAAGCAATGATATTTTTTGTTAAAATTAGTATATATCGAAACAATTATTTTTATTGGGAAGAATAAAATTTATGATTTTCACATTCAATTATGGGATTTCAAGCTTTTTTTGTGTTATTTTTCTTAATTCACTCTCAAATGTATTACTCGATTTTTTAATTTTGCCTAAACACTCTATTTTTCTTGAATTTCTTCAAAAATGTTTAATTGTTTATAAATTCCATACATTTTTTATGGTGATTTTAGATAAATTGTATGATAAAGTAAACATATATCTATTTCCAAGGAGGTTTTCTATGCCAGTTACCGGAGTTATTGTCGAATATAATCCATTCCATAACGGTCATATTCATCATTTAAAACAAGCCCGCTTAAAAACAAACTGCGATGTTTTGATCGCTGTCATGTCCGGACATTTCACCCAAAGAGGGGAACCCAGCGTGATTGACAAATGGACTCGAACTCGCTTTGCTTTAGAATATGGCGTGGATCTTGTGATCGAACTGCCTTTTAATTATGCCACTCAAAGTGCGGACTACTTTGCCGGCGGTGCTTTGACACTGTTAAATGCTTTAGGCATTGATATGTTAGTTTACGGGAGTGAATCGAATAATACTGACGAACTTTGTCAGATCGCACAAGCCATCAATTCACAGCAGGATCATTATGATCAACTGGTCAAAGAAGCGATGAAGCAAGGCGCTCGCTATCCCACTGCCTGCAATCAGGCCCTTTCTGTCTTATTAAATAAGGAAATCCGAATGCCTAACGATTTACTGGCTTTTAGCTATATTAAAGAAATTATGAAACAGCATTACCCGATTCAGCCAATCTCTATTGCGCGTACCAATGATTTTCATGATAGTTCTCTTCATGGAAAAATCAGTTCTGCAACCAGTATTCGTCAAGCCTTGAAAGACCATACTGATATTAGCGAGACAACACCGATGGCAAAAGAATTAGTAAAAAATCCAATCCTGTTGGAAGATTTTTATGATCTTCTTTATTATGAGCTGATTTCTAATCCTCATTTAGACCAATATCATTTAGTAGATGAGGGAATCGATAAACTGATGGTTAAAAAGATTGTGACAGCTGCTTCCATGGAAGACTTCATTCTTTCTCTTACTTCCAAGCGTTATACTCAAGCCCGTATTCAAAGAACGATTCTTTCTATATTAATGAATCAGCCTCGCGGTCTTTATCCGATCGATTATGTACGCGTTTTGGGAATGAATGCTGTCGGTCAACGCTATTTAAATCAAATCAAAAAGAAATCACCGATTCCAATCATCAGTAATTTTTCTTCCTCTCAAAGCCCTTTACTTGATTTAGAGTTAAAAGCAACAAAGCTGTATGCCTGTGCTTTGCCATTAAAAAAACGCTTAACGTTAATTGAAAAGGAATACAAAGGAAAGCCAATTCGGATTTAATATGACATTTATCTTTTCAAATCCGTTTCAAAATACTATAATGGAACCATTAAAAGGAGTGAGCAATATATGATTCAATCGACCCTAGCCATCCTCGCCAGTAAAAGTGCTTCGTTCATTTTGAAAAAGGGATTTAAAAAGGGAACTAGTTTACCGGGAAAGATTGCCAGTAAAATCTGCCCGGATATCATGCGTCATGTCTCAAAACATGTCAAGATCGTGTTAATTACTGGAACTAACGGAAAAACGACTACGACCAGCATGGTCTATCATATGGCAGATAAGACTGATATTCCTGCTTTCAGCAATGTCAGCGGTGCTAATATGGAGTGGGGAATCATTACTTCATTCATTGATCACTACCGTTTCTTTAAAAAAGAAGAAAAAACCGCGGTCATCGAAATTGATGAAGCCAATGTGCCTTTGATCTGCCGTCATGTTAAACCGGATATTATTTGTATTACTAACCTTTTCCGAGATCAGCTCGATCGCTATGGAGAAGTCTATACTACTTTAGAAAAAATCATGAAAGGTGTTGCCTATCATCCGGATACCCTTTTAATTCTAAATGGTGATGAGCCGTTATTAGGGCATTTAGACTGTCCAAACCCTAAACGCTACTACGGATTTAATATATCCCATGATCAAGACCAGCAGATCGAAATGAATACCGATGCAAAGCACTGTATTGTGTGCAAGCATCCTTATGATTATGACTTTGTCACTTACAACCATTTAGGAAAATATCATTGCCCAAACTGTGGCTATGAGCGTCCAGAATTAGATGATGGAGTTGACGCTATTTTAGAGATGAAGCCCTATGGTTCAAAAGTTATCATTAACAATGAAGAATATACAATTTCCCAAGCCGGACTGTATAATATCTATAATGCCTTATGTGCCTACAGCATTGCATCGGCTTTATCTATCAACCCCAGCATTATTAAAGATGTCTTGGAAAATCAGGAATCTCGTTTTGGACGTCAGGAAGTCATTTCGTTGGAAGATAAAAAATTGACGATCTTCCTTGTGAAAAACCCAGCCGGTTTCAATCAAACGATTGATACAATCGCTTTAGATCAAGAACCTTTTACTTGCTTATTTATGCTTAATGATCGTTATGCCGATGGAACCGACGTTTCATGGATTTACGATGTCCATTTAGAAAACCTGATAAAAATGCCGATCAAAGAATATATTATCGGGGGGATTCGTGCCTACGATATGGCGGTGCGCTTAAAAATTGCAACCGGTCAAAGTGATCATCTTGCTGTTTATGAGGATTATGAGGCTATCACTAAAGCCATACTGGCTGCCCCTACAACGCATATTTATGCCACCCTTACCTATACAGCTATGCTGGAATATCGTAAATATTTGGAAAATGCCGGTTATATCAAGGATTACTGGAGGTAATTATGGAACTACATATTTGTCATCTTTATCCGGATCTGCTTAATTCATATGGAGATATCGGGAATATATTAATCATGCAGTACCGTGCAAAGCAAAGAGGCATCGACGTGATCATTCACAACATCAGTATGAACGATCCGTTTGAACCCGATCTGTATGACATTGTCTTTTTTGGCGGTGGTCAGGATTTTGAACAAAGCATCGTCTCTGCTGATCTTAAAGAAAATAAACGTGATGCCATAAAACAGTATGTTGAAGACGGAAAAGTTTTGATTGCGATCTGCGGCGGTTATCAGCTACTGGGAAAATACTATATGTCTGCCAACGATGAATTGCTGGAAGGTCTTGACGTTTTAGACATTTATACAGAAAAAGGTGACCATCGTGCCATTAATAACCTCATCATTCAAGACAACGATCATTACTATGTGGGGTTTGAAAATCATTCCGGTAAGACACATATTAATGGTTTAAGTCCATTAGGCACTGTCAAGTACGGTTTCGGCAATAACGGAGACGATCAGCAAGAAGGCTGCCGATACAAAAATACTATTGGCACCTATCTGCATGGACCCCTGTTTTCTAAAAATCCGGAGCTATGCGATGAAATTCTATTGAATGCTTTAAACTTCAAATATAAAGAAGTTGAGTTTGAGCCACTGGACGATGATTTTGAAATGAAAGCTAAGCAGACTATTCTTGATCGTTATTTAAAATCATAATTTTAGTCCCTCTGATGGGACTTTTTTCTTTATACAAAAAGACAAAGCGATTTTGCTTTGTCTCTATTTTAAGATTTCTTCTAAAAAATAAGGGAATTGTTTCTGCCACCAAGGCCAGTCATGATTAACATCTTTTCCCCAAATATCAATCCAAGCTGGTATCTTTTTCGCATACAGCAGATCACGTAATTGATAAGTACTTTTCAACATTTCATCTTCCCAAGCACCTTGACCGCAGCTAATAATAATTTTGCAGTGACGATATTGTTCAATATAAGGATGATCGATCGGCATTCCCATTAAGTAGTGAACCGGTGTATTATCGTAGACATGTTCATCACAAAAATCCTGGAAGAAAATATCTGAGTTATAGTAACCGCTCATTGCAATCGTTCCAAGAAATAAATCAGGACGTCGCAGCATGAAATTAACCGCATGGCTTGCTCCCATTGAACAGCCAACAGTAATGATGCGCTTGCTTGAACGGTTGATTTGACGAATTCTTGGCACCAGTTCATGACAGATATAATAATACCACTGTTCATGCATATAAATACGGTGTGCAGGATCTCCGTTTTGATCGCTCCATGTCTCTTTATCAATACTGTCACAGCAGAAAACCTGAACGATACCGCGATCAATTTTATCCTGTATAGTAGCAATCATGCCAAAGTTTTCAAAATCAAAGAAATGACCATCTTGAGCCGGAAAGACTAATAACGGCTGACCGGTATAGCCATAGACTTTAAACTCCATCTGTCTTTGCAGACAGGGACTGTATTCTTTATAGTAGTGTGTATCCATTTAAACTCCTTTCTGCTCGTGAACAAAGCAAATAAACGCTTCAACTTCCGCTAACGTTTCAAAACGAGCGGTATACATTTGATTTCCCATTGCCCCTGAAAGTATATCCGGCATTCTTTCACACATCACCATATGACGATAATAGCGATCCATGATTTCCTGATGATAATGCTTATATTCCTGCATATCCCGCTGACTGGCATAAACACAGAAATATGGGCGAGACAATCGGTCATAGTGACTTTCATCGTTCAGCACCATATCGGCATAGATCGAATAGACATCAATATTGTTGGCATAATTCATCATATCTGTCGTATAGCCTCCGGGCGGACGCATATTGACTTCTAAGCCAATAATTTCTCCTTTTCTGCCAAGTCCGACCTTATCTTCATTTAAGCGGAAAAATTCGCAGTGGAAAAAACGTCTCTGACTATCAAAAGCTGCCACCACTTTATGCCCTGCACTTTTAACGTCTTCAGGAATTTCTCGCAATGAATAATAAGCTAAATCCTGATGTTCATTCACAATATCCATGATTGGTTTTGGAAAAACATGACTTGTCTCAAATAAGACCTCTCTTTTTGAATTGGCAATCCCATCATAAGAAATAATCGTGCCATTGACAAATTCTTCCATAATATAAGGTATCTCCGGCAGCTCTGCATAGAAATCCGTTAACGTTTGTTCGTTATCGATCCGATAAGTCTTAGCCGCTCCTACTCCATTATTTGGTTTCACAATAACCGGATAACCGACTTCTTTGATAAAGGCCTTGCCTTCTTCTAACGTTGTTACTAAATGATAGCGGGCACTTTTTACCCCTGCCTTTTCATAATAGTGCTTCATCTCTGATTTTAATTTAAATTCATTGATGTGCTGAATCTGCATTCCAGTCGTAATATTAAATGCAGTACGCAGTCTTGCATCCATTTCCAGCCAGTATTCATTATTCGATTCCAGCCAGTCAATTTTTCCATACTGATGAATAAAATACCCCATAGCCTTAATCATCTGTTTTTCATCTTCCATGTCATCCACACGATAATATTCCGTGACGGCCTGAATCAACTGATCCCCTAACGCATCATAAGGCGTATCCCCGATCGCCAACACATTGACTCCGCGACGTTTTAAGCGGTCACAGAAATGCCAATAGTTTTTTGGAAATTGAGGTGAAATAAAAACAAAATTCATCTTACACCCCTCCTTTATTTTATTATACCATGAACTATAAATAAGTAACTATCTAATCTTTCTTTTTTAAGCCTTTACATTTCTTATTATTTGTCTTTTTAAGAATTTAAAGAAAAAGATCCGCACACTATTTTTGCCTCTCTATATAAAACAGAATCAACAATAGTGCAGACAGATCTTTATTTTATGTAATGGTCGATAAATTCGAATACTTTTAAATAATAATAAGGTTTCGTTTGGCTTAATGCATGGCCTGCTCTTGATGCCGTAATAATTTCTTTAGGTGCCGCACAAGCATTGTAGTTTTCAAATACCATTGTAAATGGAACGAAATCATCTTCCTGTCCATGAATAAATAGGGTCGGTGTTTTTGATTTACGTAACTGTTTAATTGTATCTACTTCGCCGATCGAATAACCTGCCTTGCTGCGCATCACACAATCGATTCCCGCTAAAACACTAATTGGCGGCAAATGATAAAGCTTTTTAATCTGATCCGCAAAAACATCATAAAGGTTTGAATATCCACAGTCTTCAATCGCACATACCACATTGCTTGGCAAGTCTTCACCGGTTGTCATCATGACCGTTGCGGCCCCCATGCTGATTCCGTATAAGACAATTTGAGCTGATGGATAGCGCAATAAAATATGTTCAATCCATTTCACAACATCTAAACGATCATGCCAGCCCATGCCGATATAATCCCCTTCACTGAGTCCATGTCCACGACAGTCGACGATCAGTACATTGAATCCCCTGTCATAAAACTCTTTTCCGTTTTGGAAGACATACTTTGCTTCACTTTGATACCCATGAACAATGATCACCCATTTATCACTACCTGGATTCAAAAACTGATAGCCTGCCAGTTTTAAATGATCAAAGCTAGAGATGTAAACGATGGCATGTTCTGTTGTTTCTGCCCAAACTTGTCCTGCCTGACGTCTTGAATCAAGAACACTGTAGTCTGTTTCATCTTTTGTTTTTGCCGACTTGTTGTGTCCTTTCAATACATTATTATACAAACGCTGACACAATGAAAAATAAGTGATACTAACACCGGCTAATGCACCGAGTGCAAATATTGTTTTTTTCTTATTCATACATGACTCCTTTTTATCTCTTTTTTTATTAGTATAACACAAAAAGACATACAATAAAGTATGTCTTCCCATTTTAACCTCTTAAAATCGCCTGATGGTCTTTCTGCAAGGCCATTAAAATATTTGCTAAGCATTCATTAATCTCAGCTTCTCCCAAGGTTTTCGTTGGATCTTGGAAGATAAGATTGACAGCAATCGACTTTTTGCCTTCTTCGATGTGTTCACCTTGGTAAACATCAAAGATAATCGCATTTTTTACCAAACGCTTGCTTGCACGTTTAATGGTACGAATCATTGCATACGCTTCTTCTTTAGCGTCCACAACCAATGCGATGTCACGAGAAACACTCGGATACTGAGGAACTGCCTCATATTTTAATTTCTTCGTTTTTAATTCGGCAATCACATTTAAGTTTAATTCTGCCACAAAAGTATCAGCAATATCATATTTTTTAGCCATTGTCGGATGTACCTGTCCGATATATCCAACCAGCTGTTTATTGATATATAAGTATCCGCTGCGTCCGGGGTGCAAGTATGGATTATCGCTTTCTACACGCTGCAATACATAACGTGATTCTTCAATGCCTAATTTTTTAAATACCGCTTCTACGAAACCTTTGACTAAATAGAAATCCGCTTCTTTGCTGACTTTCTGCCATTTATTTACTAAGTAAGTCCCGCTGCAGGCAATGCCTAGTGTACAGATTTCACAGTCTTTTGTATACGTATTGCTGATTTCAAAGATATTCACATCTTTATTTGAGCGTGACTGATTATAGTTCACCGCCTGAAGCATACTTGGCATAACCGATTTACGGGTGACACTTCTTTCTTCTCCCAAAGGTGACATTAAGCTTACGTTTTCATTTTTATGGAAGTAATTGAAATCTTCTACAATCGCCGGTGTTACCAATGTATAGGTCACCACTTCCTGCAATCCAAGATTTGACAACAAGTTCTTGATCAGCATTTTTCTTTGCTGAACAGGAGTACGTACACCGGTAGTAGATGCCATGACCGGCAGTGTTGACGGAATATGATCATAACCATATAAACGTGCCACTTCTTCTACTAAATCTGCTTCTAAAGTAATATCATGACGATGCGTCGGAACATTAACTGTAAATTTTCCGTCCGTTAATGTATAGTCAAATTTTAAACTATCAAAAATATCAGCAATTTCCTGAGTAGTAATTGCAGTTCCCAATAATTCATTAGCACGATTTTCACGTAAGCTAACCTGAATCGGTTCGGGTTTAACCCCGGTTTCAACACTTTCATAAACTTCACTTGCTTCTGAAAGTTCTACTAACAACTCAGCGACACGATCTAAAGTATGAAGACTGCTTGCGGTATCAACAGCATTTTTAATAAAACGCTGTGAAGCGTCCGTTAATAAATTTAAACGGCGCGCCGTCTTTCTTAAACTTGCCCCATTGAAGGTTGCCACTTCAATCACAATATTGGTACTGTCATCTTCAATCTTTGTGGAATCTGATCCCATAACCCCGGCAATACACCCTACATCCCCGTCAACACAGACGATTACATCTTCTTTATCTAACTGGTATTTCTGCCCATCCAGTAAAGTTGCCTGATGATCTAATCCGGTTTTTACGATAAACTGTTTTTCTTTCATTTTATCATAATCATACATATGGATCGGCTGTCCGGTTTCCAGCATGACGTAATTAGAAATATCCACAACATTATTGATCGGCTTGATTCCGCTTGCCATCAAGGCTGTTTTCAGCCATTGAGGTGATTCATGTGTTTTCACACCTTTTACTAATTTCGCACTAAAATAAGGGCATTTTGGGGTTTTAGTAACAACTTGGATATCCCCTTTGCCAACAGTCTTCACTGTCGCTTTAGGTAATGTCACATCACGCTTTAAAACAGCTCCTACTTCATAAGCAAACGCGATCAATGACATACAGTCTGCACGATTGGGAGTTAGAGAAATATCTAAAATAACATCATCTAACCCAAGATAAGCTAATGCATCTTCTCCGATAGGGGCATTTTCATCTAAAATTTCGATTCCAGCTTTTTGTTCTTCACTTTGGAAACGAGCATCAATACCGATCTCACTTAATGAACAGATCATCCCATTAGATGCCTGACCGCGAATTACAGATTCTTTGATCTTCAATCCTCCGGCTAACTCGCATCCCGGCAAAGCAGCCATGACTTTTTGTCCGGCCGCTACATTCGGTGCCCCACAAACAATTTGATTTACTACCCCCGGAGCAACCTCTACCTGACAGACATGCAGATGATCAGAATCAGGATGCATCACGCACTCTTTGACATAACCAATCACAAGGTGAGTGCCATAAGCTAATTTTTCAATGCCTTCTACTTCAAATCCAGCAGCTGTAACTAAATCTGCCAATTTAGAAGGTTCGATATCTTTTACCTGAACATATTGATTTAATACATTTAAACTTACTTTCATATTAAGAGTCCTTTCTATTAAATTGATTTAAGAAACGTAAATCAGAACTATAGAAATGACGAATATCATCAATCCCATATTTCAGCATAGCGACACGTTCAAGCCCAATTCCAAAGGCGAAGCCTTGGTATTTCTTAGAATCAAAACCACACATATCTAATACTTTAGGGTTGACCATACCAGCTCCTAATATTTCAATCCAACCGGTCTGTTTACATATTGAACATCCTTTTCCTCCACAACTAAAACAAGAGATATCCACCTCAACTGATGGTTCAGTAAATGGGAAGAATGAAGGACGGAAACGGATTTCTCTTCCTTCGCCAAATATTTTATCGGCAAAGATTTGCAGGGTTCCTTTAAGATCTGCCATCGTGATCGATTCATCGATAACCAATCCCTCACATTGTGTAAACTGATGAGAATGGGTAGCATCATCATCGTCTTTACGATACGTTTTTCCCGGACAAATAATCTTGATCGGTCCTTTTCCTTTTGACGCTAACAAAGTACGAGCCTGCACCGGTGAAGTGTGTGTTCTCATCACTGTGTTTTCATCGATATAGAATGTATCCTGCATATCACGTGCGGGGTGATCTTTAGGCAGGTTTAATAACTCAAAGTTGAAATGATCCAATTCTACTTCAGGACCTTCGGCAATCTGATAGCCCATGCCTAAGAATAAATCTTCCATTTCTTCTTGAATCATCGTTAAAGGGTGCTTCGTTCCTTCATGAACATGAAAAGACGGTAAGGTAATATCAATCACTTCTTTCGCTAATTTTTGATTAATAGCTTCCTCTTCCAATCTTACTTTTGCCTCATCAATAGCAGCGGTAATGGATTGCTTTACTTCATTTGATATCTGCCCAAATGCAGCACGCTCTTCCGGTGCCATTGTTTTCATTGATTTCATTGCATCCTGGATCGGTCCTTTTTTCCCAAGGAAATGGACTCTAAGATCATTCAGCACTTTTAAGTCAGGACATGCTTCAATCTGACTTAAAGCATCTTCTTTGATTTTTAATAATTCATTCATATGCATTTCTCCTTTACAAATAAAAAAGTCGCTCCTAAATAGGAACGACTCTATGATCGCGGTACCATCCTAATTCATGATCACAAATATGACCATGCCCTTAATTCACGGTAACGTCGTGTAACGGCGAGGATTAGTCGCACTCCAAGGTGAATTCAATATATTCCTTGTAGAAAACTCTCAGCAATGTTTTCCTCTCTTAGACAATTTCTATATTTACTGGTCCTTATCTTCGTTTTTATATTTCCCATTATAGCAAAATTCCCAATAAAAACAAGTTTCTTTTTTAGAATCATTTAAAGTTTAACCGCAGATTCCAGTTTTAAACTCCGCTTTGAATAATGATACATCAAAATACCACCGGCGATCGCAACATTCAGTGATTCCGCATCCTTGATAGGGATATAGACATTTTGATCCGTAAGCGCTAGTAGTTCCTCACTGACACCATTGCCTTCATTTCCTAATAAAATCGCCAAACGCTCTTGATAGCTGACTTCCTGTATTTCTTTTCCATTTAACAGACTGGTTCCATATACACTGACACCATCATTGTGTAATTGACAGATCGCCGTTTTCAAATCCTGTTTGATGCAGTGAATATAAAAGATTCCGCCTTGAGAAGCACGAATAAACTTATCATTATACAGATCTACACTGTTTAACCCTAGTATGACCTGATCATAGCCAAAAGCAACTGCCGTTCTGACCAATGTTCCAATGTTGCCCGGATCTTGTAAATCATCTAATAATAAATAACGTTTGCCATCCTTCATTAAAGTATTGTCGCTTTGCATTTTACATACGGCAATAATAGGCTGCGGTGTTTCCACCAAAGAAAGACGTTCAATGATTTCTTCACTTACTTCTATGACTTCTACAGAGGCAGCGTGAGAATCCTGCAACGCCAAAATGGTTTCAACAACCCCCGCTTTCAATGCTTCTTCAACTAGATGCTCCCCTTCAACAAGATAACGCTGCTGCTGATCGCGATACTTCTTCTTTTTTAATTTCATGATTTCTTTAATTCTAGGATTATTGACTGAGGTTATTTTCATGCTGTTCGCCTTCTTTCACAATAGTTTTATAATTTGGAATCCATTTTTCAATTTCCGCATAAAAAGCCGGAGAATGATTAGGATGAATAAAATGACAGAGTTCATGGACAATGACATAATCAATAAAGCGTTTATCTTTATGGACTAAAATAGGATTAAATGACACTTTATTACGTTGATAAAAGCAAGCTCCATAGCGTCGTTTCGTTTTTTTTAATTCAATGACCGGAACCGGAAAACGTGGTTCTTTTTGACAATAGTAATCGATCATTGCTTTAATATAACGATATAAATAATCCTGTAAATAGCGATCCAAAACCGTTTTCATATTTTTATGATAAACAATGAAGCGTTCTTCTTTGATGACTACTTTTGCTATGTTCATATCTCGCAGAATAAGCGGATAGCGTTTGCCTAAAAAATAAACATATCCGCCATCCTGATAGATAACATCAGGCTGATAATTTTGGATTTTATTTTTAATCAATGCATAACGATCATTTAAAAACTGTTCAATAATCGGCAGCGGACAATAAAAAGGAGCATTTATTTTTATCTTTCCATTATCGATTCTTAAATACACATGTTTAATCTTTTTATAATGGATAAAATACTCGATTTCTTCATTCTCTATCCACAATGTTTTTTTTATTTCCATATGATTATTTCCTTCTTTATATGTTCATACTACGTAAGAAAGGAGTGACGTATCATGGATATTCGTGAAGCGGTCCATCATCGTTTAAAAAACGCTTCTGCCAACGAGCTTAAAAGTGTGATCAATGATAGTATCCATTCTCCGGATGAAGCTGTTCTTCCCGGTTTAGGAGTCTTATTTGAAGATTATTATAACACATTAGATGCTTCTGGGCAGGCTAACCTTTGTAATGTACTTTCTTCATTATTAAAATAAGCACGAAATTGTGCTTATTTTTTCTTTAATAGATACTGCTGGTAAGCAATATGAAGCATGACGGCAATTAAAAAGAAAATCGCAATCAGTTTAAATAATTGAAAGACCGGCAGGAAATAGACTGCTACTGCCCCTATAAAACAAACCCAAAAAGCAATAAACCGCTGTTTTTCCTCCATTGCTTCATTGATCGTATTCCATAGTTCCCATAAAACAATCACAAATAAAACCAGCACCCCATAATAGGTCAAAGAATAAATATCACCGGTAAATAAGCGGCGGGCACTATTCATAAAGTCAACACGATAATATCCCGCTAAATCAATAATAAACGCTAAGGATACAACCGTTAAACCAATCGCAACATTTTTTAGGATATATTGGAGATCATCTTTCATGATTTCACCTCATTTACTTTACTTAAATTAATACTGAAGGCTAGATCATTTTCTCCTTCTAATACGATGACAATACTTAAATCTAAATTTTGAAGCAGGATATCTTCCGGCATTTTCACGTCAATGCGATCCATCGAATAATGATTAAAGATCTCATCTATTGTTCCCGTCTGCTTATAAAAAACTACATATTGATCATTACTCGTTGATTCCGGTTTTTTATAGCGGTATTCAATACGAACATTATCATATTCTTTTTTCCATTGATCGATATTAGCACAGTTGATGCTGCCTAACTGAATTCTGTTTTTATAGACATATAATTCCTTTACCGTAAAGTCTTTATTTTGACCTGTATAAACATTTAACTCTGATGGATTCAGCGGAATAGACAAAGTCTGTCCCGTTGTTTTATTTTTAATTTCCAGTGTCAGCTGGTTTACCGATCCTAAGTTCTTATCTGTAATCAAATCTAAATTATAATGATACAAGTCTTCTTTTTCCAAGACATGTTCAAAAGAATGATCATCAATCAAAGAGGTCATTTCAACCTCATCCCCATCATGTATAAAGCTCTCATCTTTAATAGTAACTTTTGCTTTGCCTAGCTGATAGCCCTTTTCATTTTCGACTAAACTATAATAATCAACAAAGGCTGAGTCATGCAGTCCATAATAGATTGATTTTTGAAACACTTTTGTCTCATAGGTATGAAAGACAAAGTTTTTATATTGTGTCATCAACGGAAATAGCAGGACCACCAATAGTAGGACTGCCACCGATAAATGTGTCTTGTTTATTTTTTTCATTTTATCACCTTCTCCATTATACTATATTTCCTCAAAATAAAAAGTCGTAATTTCTACGACCTTTAATTTTGTCCACCTAATGTGACACTTAATGTAACGCTTTTACCACCACGGTTAACGATCACTTCGACTGTATCACCCGGCTGTTTTGCGTATAAAGCTTTCACAAAGCTCTTATATGTTGTGACTTCCTGACCATCGAATGATGTAATGACATCACCTGTCTGAATTCCGCCTTTACTTGCTGCTGAGCCATCAGATACACTGGCTACATAGACACCATCTGTCGCTGTCGTATTGATCTTATACATTCTTAATTCGTAGCTGGTGAGATCACTGATAGATAATCCTGAAATTCCCAATACCGGTCTTGCGATTTTACCGGTTGCTTTGATTTGTTCGATATCTTGAATAACTTGGTTAATTGGTAAGGCAAATCCCATCCCTTCAACAGAGGTATCCGATAATTTCATAGAGGTGATACCGACTAATTCTCCGGCAAGATTCACTAATGCTCCCCCACTGTTCCCCGGATTGATGGCTGCATCTGTTTGAATAACTGACATTTCCCAGTCCTCTACACCGTCGCCATTTAAATCGACAGAAACGCTGCGGCTATTTGTTGAGACCACTCCCTGAGTAACAGTTCCAGAATACTGAATGCCTAATGGAGACCCTACTGCCAACACAGTTTCACCAGGATCAAGCAGAGAAGAATCCCCAACCTTGATTGCCTTCATTTCAACATCACTGGTTAATTTTAATAAAGCAATATCACTGTACTGGTCGCTTCCCACCAATGTTGCTTCTGCTGATTCACCATTGCTGAAAACTACTTCGATTTGGTTTGCTCCACTGATAACATGATGGTTTGTAATGATATAGGCTTCTTTTCCATTTACTTCATAAATAACACCGCTTCCGCTTCCCGCTAACTGAGAATTGGAATACACCTGAATTCCCACAACACTGTCTTTTACCGCTTCTACGGCATCCACTGCATTCGTTTTAATATCACTGACTACATTTTGGATAGTCGTATTGGTATTTGGTGTACTGTTGTTGTTTTTATTATTTTGCAAACCTTTGATTGTCGTAAATAAATAGATATTAGAAGCAATCAAAGCAATAATGATAATTGCTAATAGGTATTTAAAGATATTTTTGTTTGTCATAATTTACCTCCTATTTAAGTGTACCCCTATTATAGCGAATATATATAATAGTAGCAAACTTTCTTAATTTTTTCACTCATATCGTATAAAGAAATTAACAGGAAATTATTTTTAAACTGTGTGAAATTGTCGAAAACTTTAAAAATATCTTAAGAAACAAAAAAAGAAGACCCTTTCGGATCTATCTTTTATCCGCTTTAATCTCTTCTAATAATTCTGGTGTCAGACGTTTACAGAATTCAGCTAATACTTTTACCGTTGCATCATAGTCATCTTCATGAATGATCGTACGATGAGAGTGCATATAGCGTGAAGGAATCGATAATGTCATATTGACTACCCCGGCTCCTACTTTATGCAGTTCTCCTGAATCGGTTCCGCCAAATGGAAGAACATCCAGCGCATAACCAACATTTAATTCTTCACAGATTTTTTCCATTTCTTTTAATAATCCGGTATGAGCAATGACACTGCCATCTAATACACCCAATGTAACACCACAGCCTAATTTAACGTCGCTCTTTTCTCCATCAGGAAGATCTTTTGAAAAACATACATCAATCGCAAAAGCAACATCCGGCTGGATCATTTGTCCTACTGTTTTTGCTCCTCTTAATCCTACTTCTTCCTGTACAGTTCCACAAGCATAAATGTTTGCTGATGTTTCTACTCCTTTTAAAGCTCTTAAAACATCGGTCGCAATAGCGGCTCCTACACGATCATCCCAAGCTTTTGCCATTAAATATTTAGGATTTGCTAATGGTAAAAATTCTGAACGAGGGGTGATCGGATCACCGATGCGAATTCCCAACGCAGTCACTTCTTCTTTATTTGCTACCCCAATATCCAAGAATGAATCTCCCGGAGCAGTGACTTTATCACGAGCTTCAGGTCCTTTTCCATGAGGCGGGATAGACCCAAAGACACCTACAATTTCTTTACCGTCACGAGTCGTGATATTGCAAGTATGTGCTGGAATATTCTGTCCCATCCATCCACCGATTGGATGAACTTTGATATATCCGGCATCTGTGATTTCTTTAACTACAAAACCGATTTCATCAATATGTCCAGTCATCGCTACTTTAAGATCAGTTGTTCCTTTTTTAATCCCGATAATACTTCCGATATTGTCATACACAATCTCATCTGTACAATCTTCTAAATATTTCTTCATTACACGAGTTGCTTCTTTTTCAAAGCCAGAAATCCCTTTTGCCATGGTAATTTCTTCTAAAAATTTCAAGTCTGCCATAAAAGCCTCCATTTCTTATAACAATAAATTTATTTATATTTTATACTATATCACGAAAAATTTATAAATAAAAGCCATACATCTCAATTCATGCAATAATAAAATATTTTAAAATAATTTAAATAATATAGTTGCATAAAATTATTTGAATAGTATAATAATAAGTAAGAGGAGGGGTTTTAAATGAAAAAACTCAAATTATTATTAGCATGCTGTGTATGCACACTTGCCTTAGTAGGATTAACGGGATGTTCTAAGGGGAAGGATGACAGTAAATTAGTAAAGGGAACTAAAGAAGAGATTGCACTTTCGATGGCAAATGATTTCAAAAACGATGATTACACTGATTTCTACGAAAAATATACGTTTAGTTCTAATATAGAGGATTTAGCTAAAAGCGGACGTGTGAAATCCATTTTAGAGCCAACGTTCAACACGTTAGGAACAATTTCCGGATTTGAAGCAGCTTTTTCAAGTGAATCTGCCAATTACACCGTTGTTCAAATACCAACTCATTTTGAAATGGGAGATTTGAATATTGCTATCACCTTTGACAGTGAAGAACGTATTTATAATATTTCTTTTATGCCTTATGCAACTAGCCTAGAAGAAGAATAACGCAGTACCTCGCTCTCATACGTGAGAGCTTTTTTATTACCCCATTAAATTCTTTCCGTCTCGCTTAATCAAAAGCAGCATCTATCCTAAGTATTGATGATCTATCCTCAGCATAACATTCAAAATAAAAAGCAGATGTAATTAAATGCTGCATTTAACTCTAACAAAAAACAGAGTGTATGATAATAAGCACTCTGTTTAATTTAAAATTATATTCGTATCAATAAACAATCATTTAACCGTGAGTCTGCAATTGTGTGAAATTAAGCTATCCATATTTTTTAGCGATGTGATACGTATAGTAAACATCAGCTATTAATAAAACGATAAAGATACTCATCACTGCGACCATACAAGCCATTCCTTTTGTAAACAAAGAAACGGCAACTGCAGCAATACCGCCGATAATAAAAGTGATCCCACCAAAGCGCTGGCTTTTTTTCCAAGTCATTTCATTTTTCATGCTCCAGCTTGTTCGTAATCCGATCATAGAGTTCATACGTACCTTCGGAATAATATTACCGAGAATGATCATAAAGATTCCGAAAATCCCAAAAAGCATCTGATGAAGATCCAGTGAAACAGAAGACAAATTTTCAACCTTATTAAAATCGGTATAAAGAAAATAGAATGTCATCGCATTGAATAGAATCAATGTCCCTATTCCGCTAACCAAGCATACATTTTCATTGTTCCTTCCGTTTCTTTCTTGTTTCGCTGAATACTTTGCCATCCCAAGCATAAAGAAACCAAAAACAATCACACAAAGCGGAACAATAAGCGTTTCATATTTACTGCCCCAACGTGTCACCTGATTATTAAAATCGTAATGTGTAGGAATTTGTGCAGGTAAGAAAAACAGTGATGCTAAAGTGACACCTAAAGGCAGCAGCATAAAGAAGTAAAGCACTCTTTGTTTAGTTTTCATAACGTTCCTCCTCGTAAGTTATTTATCCAAATGATCGCTTCATCAAGGACCGATAGATTCAACTCATAATAAATAAAATTTTTATATCGGGTTTCATAAATAAGATCCGCTCTTTTCAGTTTAGATAAATGATAAGATAATGCCTGCGGCGTCATCTCCAAAGCTGCCGCCAAATCGCCGGAACTAATTTTTCCTTCCTTTAATTTTAATAAGACTTTTCGACGGTTTTCATCTGCCAACGCAGTCAAAACTTCATGGATTGCCAACGAATCATCTCCTCTTATCTATTTAAAATATCCCTTAAGTAGATTATAACGTTTTTTTCATTTAATTCCAATTTCTATTTAAAATTAATTTTAAATAGAAATTATTATGCCCTATTAAATTATCTATTCTTTCTTGTTAGGAAATTCGCTTTGCTCGTTGTTTTACCATCACAAAAAAAGAAAGAATCGAAAGAAGCCGCCTTCTCCCAACTCTGCTTAATCTATCGTATATCGTTTTACAAGCCCTATTTGCCTCTAGGACTTAGTTTTCTTCTTTCAAAATCTCTTTTATTATTGTGGATAACTCTTCGGGATTTTCAATCATCATCATGTGACAAGCATCATGAACAAACTTCAGTTCTAACTTCATCAATGCTTCCTCTGGCAGGTTTAAATCACTTATTCTCTTAGGATAATCATGAACCCCTCGGTCTCCATAGATGGCATATACAGTCTGTGTAATATCCGATAGTTCTTTTGTATAATCAAAATCACCTTGAATACAGGCAAACAGTTCTTTACGATAAAACAGTCTCTCTTCGTTAAACATTTGCAGAACTTCTGCACCATAAAGTTCCATATGTTTAGGAGTCATTACATTTCTATAAAATTCCTCGGCTGGTTTTAAATTGGTATCTAAATAAATAATTTGTTTGCATTTCATCTTATACTTTGCCGCTAATTGCAAGGCAATGATTCCGCCCAAACTGTGACCAATGATTGCGTCATATTGATTGTTACCATAATTCGTATACACCCAACGGGTAAGATCCTCTACTTTCGCAGCTGTGAGTGTAATCTCATGAGGATACTCCACATAATCAATCTCGGTCTCTTTAAAATAAGGGTTCAGATCCTTCCAAATCTTTACAGTACAGTTTACCCCATATAAAAATAATAGTCTCATTCATTTTTTCCTCCTTCCAAGTCATCCTCTATTTCACCATGTACCCATACTCTGCCGCCATCTGGACATTTAGCATCAAACTGTTTAGATCGGGTATTGCCATAATCCAAATCTGCCCCATTTTGCAAAGCATATACGAAGGGATAAATCGTATTCCAAAATTCATGACATAAAGGCGGACATAAATCTTCGACTATATAGATATCTCCTTTCTTACAGAAGCCACCCCGACAGCAGCTTTTAGTAACCGTTAATTTAATTTTAGCCATCTTTTCTTCCTCTTATTAATACGATGTACTCAATGCGCTTTTATTTGTATCTTTGACATCGATCGTGGTGGCGATTCCTTTTCTGCGTTCTTTTTTCGCACAGCAACAAATTCAATATAGCCGGTATCGCTCGGGTAGTCTAGTGCTGCTTCAAACTCCTCTCTCAAAACAATCTTCGCAATCTTTCCTTTAATGAAACCAAAATATTTTCTGTAAGATGCCGCCGGAAATCGCTTTGGCTACTCTCTGCTGATCTTTGCATAAGACGGAAAAATCTTTTTCAAAACCTTCCGCAATGCATAATGCAATCGCCTCACGATCTTCTTCCTCTGCCTTTCTTACCAATATTTCCATGAAGTCCTCCTTGATTACGTTATTCCATTTATCTTTATTTCTTATTTTTCCCCATTTGGCTTTGAGAAGAGATCAATCGTTTTCTTCCTTCTACTTTCACAAGATTCTCTAATTCTTTTAAAGCATCTTTAGCGATCCACTTTTGTGTTAGATCTCCTTTAGCATTTAATTCATGAGCGAGCAGAATCGCTTTTTCATTATAGTCAAAATCACGCTTACCAATTTCTCTCAATGCCCAAGAGACCGCTTTTTTCACATGCTCTCTGTCATCTTGAGAGTAGCTTTTAATATAGTCTAAATAGCGATCCAAAGTATCCTCTTCGATTTGTTTTTCATGAATAGCACTGGAAGCGATCAAAGTAAATGCCGCCCGTTTCTGATAGGTTTCCTCTGCTTCTACCCATCGATCGATCAAGCTTTGATAATGAGGCAATTTAATAATCAAATTCTTGCATAAATGATCACACAGATCCCAAGACACGACATCCTTCATCAGCATTTCCACCTCTTCGAGAGAGGTTGTCTTTTGATCAAAGAGAAGCACAGCTAAAAGTTTTGCTTCATGATACCCTGTCTGCCACAATTCTTCAGCAGTATCATTCGATTTAGTAATCTTTTTAGCGAGCTTGCGAATATCTCCTGTCGATACCCCTAACCCATTTTCTTTAGGAATTCCCATTTTAACGACATTGGCTTTATATTTTTCATCTGCCATTGATTGAAGCTCTAAAATTATTTCCTGACCATTCATAAGCTTTCCTCCTCCTCTAATCCTAACATGATTATTTTTATAAGTCATTCTAATTATTTATTGACTAAAATAAATTCTTGTTGAATTAAATAAATATCCAGCTATAATAAAAGTGTGAACGGGAGCCTGTAGGCAGGCTGAGAGGAGATGACGTAACATCTCGACCGATAACCTGATTTGGATAATGCCAACGTAGGGAATCCTTATATGTACTTTTTAGGACGAGTCTACGTGGCTCGTCTTTTTTTGTTAAGGAGGAATTATGACATTTTTAGAGACATTAATCGAAGAAAACATGCCAATATGGCAGCAATATTTAGACCACCCTTTTATAAAAGGAATGGCAGAAGGAAGTTTAAGCCTTGATCTCTATCATCAATATCTGATTGAAGATACCCTATATCTCAAGGAGTTTGGCAGAGTGTATGCCTACGCCTTATATAAAGCGGATACTTTAGCACAAATGCGATACTTTTATGAAATGCTGTCCATTGTTCAAAAAAATGAAGCTTACAGCCGTATTCTGCATCTACAGGAATTAGGTGAAGATATGGACGAAGTGGAAAATCGAAATCCTGATCCTGTGAATCAAATGTATACCGCCTATATGTTAAACATTGCCAAAAGCGGACAGGTCATTGATGTCTTAGCTGCCTCTTTGCCTTGTATGGTCAGTTATCGTTTCATTGCCGATCACTATGTCCAAAGATCAAAAGATGTCTTGAAACATCATTTCTACGGACAATGGTTCAGCGATTACAGCAACGAAAACTACAGTTATTACACGAAACGCTGGTCTGACCTTTTCAATCAGTTAGCAGAGTCCATCAGTCATGAGCACCAAAATAAAATCAGAAAAATATTTAAAGAATGCTCACTCCATGAATTAAATTTCTGGAATATGGCATATCAGAAAGGAAAAGAAAATGAATAAAGAAATAAAAGAAAACGTAGAGCAGCAGCACCCTCTTATCCATTGCATCACAAACTATGTAACCGTTAATGATGTCGCAAATATGATCTTAGCCATTGATGGCTCACCGATCATGGCAGATGAAATCAAGGAAGTGACCGAAATCACTTCTATCACGAATGCCTTAGTCATTAACATTGGAACCTTAAACCAAACCAAGGTAGAATCGATGATTGCTGCCGGGAAAAAAGCAAACGAACTACATCACCCTGTCATTTTGGATCCGGTAGGAGCCGGGGCTTCAACCTATCGCAATGAAGTGACAGAACGCCTTTTAAAAGAAATCCAATTCACTGTGATCAAAGGAAATATCTCAGAAATTAAATGTATCGCTCAAAAAACGAACACGACTGCCGGGGTTGATGCCAATGATGCCGATTTGGTCAACGAAGCCAATATCGATGAAGTCCTGGCCTTCGCTAAAAAATTGAGTCAGCAGACCGGAGCAGTCATTGCGATTACCGGGCCGATCGACGTAGTCTGTGACACTGAACACTCCTATCTGATTAAGAATGGGCATCCGATCATGTCGAGGATTACCGGAACCGGATGTATGCTTGCCGGTGTGATTGCTGTTTATGTTGCCGCTAATCCCAAACAGCGACTAGAAGCAACCGCTTATGCCGTCACGATGATGGGCGTTGCTGGAGAAAGCGCGTATGATAAGATGTGTCAGCAAAAAGTCGGAACTTCAAGCTACCGTACTTATCTGATCGACGCTATGAGCATGATGAGCCATGAAACATTAAACGGAGGAATGAAAGTTGAAATTCAATAGAAACGATTTAGGACTGTATTTAGTCACCGATCAGCGCTGGTTAAACGGACGTCCTTTAGTCGAAGATATTCGTCAAGCGATTCTTGGTGGAGTGACAATGGTACAGCTCCGCGAAAAAAATTTAGATGAAGATGCTTTTATTAAAACAGCGAAAGAGGTAAAGGCCCTTTGTCAGGAATATCACATTCCTTTTATCATCAATGATAATATTCAGGTTGCTTTAGCTGTAGACGCTGACGGCGTTCATGTTGGTCAAAGTGATATGGAAGCTTCAAAAGTAAGAGCTTTAATCGGTCCCGATAAAATCTTAGGGGTATCCGCTCACGATATTCAAGAAGGATTGATTGCCAAAGCTAACGGAGCTGATTATTTAGGGATCGGTACCATGTTCGCAACGACATCAAAAGAGGATGCGACTCCGGTCAGTTTAGAAACAATGAACGCGATCATGGATGCCACACACCTCCCAGCTGTCGCTATTGGCGGCATCTCTCAGAAAAATCTTTCTGAATTTAAAGGAACAAAGATTGATGGAATTGCTGTTATCTCTGCTATCCTAGCTCAAAATGATATTCGTCAGGCCGCTCATGCACTTCGCAATGGAGTGAATCTCTATTTAAGAAGTCAAATCAAAAAAGTGCTGACGATTGCCGGTTCGGACTCCAGCGGCGGTGCCGGTATTCAAGCGGACCTTAAAACCATGAGTGCCCTACATACTTATGGAATGAGTGCCATTACCGCCCTTACGGCTCAAAACACGACCGGTGTTTATGGGATAATGGATATATCACCGGAATTCCTTAAAAATCAAATAGACTGTATTTTCAGTGATATTTATCCTGATGCCATTAAAATCGGAATGGTTAGTCAGCCTCAGTTAGTAGAATGCATTGCCGAGAGATTAAGTTATTATAAAGCAAAGAATATTGTGGTTGATCCGGTCATGGTATCAACCAGCGGGTCTCAGCTCATGCAAAATGATGCGACTGTCAAACTACTGGAATGTCTGATTCCACTGGCGGATATTGTCACGCCTAATTTGAGTGAAGCGGAAATAATGGCAGAAATGAAAATTGAAACCAAAGAGGACATGGTTAAGGCTGCAAAGAAAATTGCTCAGCATTATCATGGATATATCTTAATTAAGGGCGGTCATTTCAGCGGCAATGCGGATGATCTTGTGTATCATGATGGAATTTCCACTTGGCTGAGTGCCCCTAAATTAGATAATCCGAACACACATGGAACAGGCTGTACTTTATCCAGTGCAATTGCTTGTTATCTAGCTAAAGGAGAAAATCCAATGAGTGCGATTCGTCATGGAAAAGAATACGTTTACCAAGCTATTTCCTATGGCATGAATCTAGGTAACGGACGTGGTCCGCTTAATCACTTATGGAATACGAAAGATCCTAACTCATGATGAGTTAGGGTTTTCTTTTATATAATCTGCTATAATAAAAAAAAGGAGGGATAACATGATTGAATTACCCGAAGCACTCAGCATCGCTGCAGATTTAAGAAAAACAATTCTTCATAAGACCGTTATTCAAGTTAGCGGTAACTTTACAGGCCATAAGTTCACTTTTTACAAAGGGGATCCAAACCAATATGATGACTTACTCAAAAATCAGAGAGTAGATCAGATCGTGGATCGTCATTTCTATATTGAATTAAAAATCGGAGAATATACCCTGCTGTTTCGAGATGGCGCCAATCTGCGCTATTATCAAACGCCTCCCTACCCTAAAAAAAGTAAACTGATGTTAGTTTTCGAAGATGGAAGCTCCCTGAATATGACGACATCCATGTATGCCGAAATCGCTTTATTCAAAACAACTGACGGCTATGATAACCTTTACTATCAATTGGAGTTAAACGGTGTTGGTCCTCTAGATGAAAAATTTACTTGGCCATACTTTAAGAGTTTACTTAATGAAAATACGCTCAAGTTAAGTACCAAAGCTTTTTTAGCGACAGATCAGCGTATCTTAGGCGTTGGCAATGGTACCGTTCAGGATATTCTTTTCCACGCTCATCTTCTTCCTAAACGTAAAATGAATACTTTAAACAAGGAAGAACTAATGAATCTTTATGAAGCATTAATCGCAACCCTTAAAACAATGGCAGAGGAACATGGGCGAGATACTCAAAAAGATATCTTTAATCAACCCGGTGGTTATCATGTCCTATTAAGCAAAAAAACTTACAAAGAGCCTTGTCCGCTATGTCAGCAGCCCCTTCATAAGGAACAATATCTTGGCGGCAGTATCTACTACTGTTCACACTGTCAAAAATAAAAGATTCTCAGCTATTGAGAATTTTTTTATTGAGCCGATAGGATATGCAAGTAAGCAGAAGATTTCGACGGGTTAGTTCTAATTTTAAGACACGAACAAGAATGTCTGTTAAACTAAACATATAAAGCGGGGGTGGATTATGCAGATAAAAATCATAGAGGATGATCGTGCTGAGGATATACAGATCACGATTCGTTGTCCTAAACAAGATGAAAAGCTGAAGGCATTACTCGCTCTTCTTCAAATTCAAGATCATAAGTGCATCGGGAAATATCGCGGAGAAGATCATCTGATTCCATTAGAGGATATTTATTATATCGATACCCTAGATAAGCAAGTCTATTTATATACCGAAACGATAACTTATGAATCTGATCTGCGCTTATATGAAATTGAAGAACGGTTTATCGACTTGGATTTTCTTCGTATCGGAAAATCGACTATCATCAATTTTCAAAAGATTAAGTCTCTGCGCCCAGATTTAGGCGGCAGGATACAAGTGACGATGAAGAACGGGATCAAATTATTTGTCTCCCGTCAATATGCACCATCACTAAAAAAACGTTTGGGGGTACTAAAATGAAACAACAGGGTTTTTGGACAAAGTTTCTCATCACTTTTGCCACAAGCACATTTCTCATTTCCTTGATCGGCTATATCGTAGGCGATCATGTTCGATCTTTTTCAGTCTTATTTTCTCTAGGGAAACAAGGTATTTCTTATTTGGCTCTTTTAGAAATTGCCTCCCTTAGTTTTTTAGTATCCCTCTATGACTTGATTCTATTTCAGTCACACCAGCTCAGACAGACCTTATTTTTATATAAAGCGATCTTGATGTTTTTATTATCCGGCTTTACTACCGCCATCTTTATTATTGTGTTTAAATGGTTTCCGCTTTCTTTATGGTTAGGCTGGGTTGGTTTTCTGATTTCGTTTCTGTTATGCTTCATCATCGCCGTCGGCGTAACGATGTATAAGTATAAAAAAGAAGAACGCTTGTATAATATATGTCTTAAAAGAACACAAAAGGAGAAACCGCAATGAATGAGATAACGATGAAACATGTATCTAAATCTTTTATGCAAAAGAAAGTATTGGACGATATTGACCTTGAGATTCATAAAGGGGAAATCTTTGGCTTGCTGGGTCCTAGCGGTGCCGGAAAAACAACGATGGTCAAGCTATTAAGCGGACAGATGTCTTATTGCGGAAATATTCTGATCCATAATTTAGAATGCAGAGAGCATCATTTAAAATGGATCAAAACGATGGGTATGTCGATGGACGAATATGGATTTTATCGTCGTTTAAGTGTTTGGACAAATCTCTGTATGTTCGCCAAAGTACGAGGTATCTCCAAACAGCGAGTCATCGAAGTTCTTCAGCAGCTTTCCTTATATGAGGATCGCAAGACTACGATACAGAATCTTTCCAAAGGAATGAAACAGCGCTTATCTTTCGCCAATGCCATATTGCATAAGCCTTCTTTAGTCTTCTTAGATGAGCCGACCAGCGGATTAGACCCGAATACAATGAAAGAACTTCATGATATCATTCGTCAACTGAATCACCAAGGAACCACCGTCTTTTTGACCACCCATAATATGGAAGAAGCTTCCAAGCTCTGTGATCATGTTGCTTTATTGAATGAAGGACATATCGTCTTGTATGGTCAGCCCAAAGAACTCTGCCAACGTTTTGATCATTTAAGTACCCTTCTCATCCACACTCGAGATCAGCAAATGATAAAATTAAAAAATACACCGGAAAATGCGGATCAGCTTGCCTATTATTTACGTACCGACAATATTGAAAGCATTCATTCTTCCGAACCAAATCTTGAACAAATCTTTAGAGAAGTAACCGGAAGGAGATTATTATAATGAAATTTATAGCCTTATTTCAAATACAATTAAAAGATATGATCAAAAATCTTCAAACCTGCCTTTTATTCTTTGTTTTTCCAGCTATTGGTTTTATAATGAGCAGCAGCATGAAAGATCAGTCCTCTTTTTTCATTGTCGTTTTTGCGACCATGCATGTCGTCTTTACACCGATGATGATAATGGTCACCGTTCTCGCCGAACAAAAAGAACAAAAGATCATTCGTAATCTCGCCTATGCCGGAATCCCTACTTCTCAATATTTAGCTGTCCATAGCTGCCTGATCTTCTTATTGACTTTACTCTTTACATCTACTTTTCTTGTTTTTCCAGGTTTTTCATTGGACCCCCTCTCTTTCATCACTGCCTCAATGATCGGGATCATCATCAGTCTTTTATTTGGCGGCTGTATCGCTTTATCAACTTCTTCCATGACCTCTGCCAATGCTTTGGTAATGCCTATTGCTATGCTTTTTTCCTTTATTCCTATGTTGACAGAATTTAATGAAGGGCTAAACAAAATAGCTTTGATCCTCTATTCCAAACAGATCGGTATTCTCATGACCGATATTCATCAAGCGGACATGATCACTCTTATCGTCTTAGTATCTGCGAGTATGATCTTACTCTATTGGTTTTATCACAGCTACCAAAAAAGTATTAAAGAGGATGTGTAATCCCATAAAAAGAGTGATTTTCGTTGTCAGAAGATCACTCTTTTTAATTTGTTGTAAAGGTACTATCTTTAAAATAAATAATCTATAGATGATCCACTGCTTAACGCTTGTTTCTATAATAAAAAAAGAACCCGAAGGTTCTGATTAGCTAGCTGCTTTTGCTTTTTCTACGATTGTAGTAAATGCTTCAGGATCACAGATAGCGATTTCTGATAACATTTTTCTATTAATTTCAATACCTGCAAGTTTTAAACCATGCATTAATTTAGAATATGAAATATTATTCATTCTAGCTGCTGCATTGATACGTGCAATCCATAATTTTCTCATTTCACGTTTTAATGCTTTTCTATCTCTATATGCATACTCTAATGAGTTCATTACTTGTTCATTAGCTGTTTTATATAAAGTATGTTTTGATCCATAGTAACCTTTAGCTAATTTTAAAATTTTCTTTCTTCTACGTCTAGTAGTATATCCACCTTTTACTCTTGCCATGTTTTCGACCTCCTATTAACCTTGTAATCTAGATTTAATTCTCTTGTAATCGCTCTTAGAAACTAAAGTAGCTTTAGCCAAATGTTTCTTTTGTTTATGCGTTTTGTTATGAGATAAATGTGATACGTAAGCATGGCTACGTTTCAATTTTCCACTTGCTGTTCTTTTAAGACGTTTTTTTAATCCACTGTGTGATTTCATTTTTGGCATAGTTAAATCCTCCTAATTTTATTTCTTCTTTGGTGCTAATATAGCCGTTAATGTTCTGCCTTCTAATTTAGCAGGCTTCTCAATGACACTATATTCCTGACATTGAGCAACAAAATCATTAAGTATCTTTTCACCAATATCTATATGAGCTAACTGACGACCTCTGAAGCGGACACTTACTTTCACTTTATCTCCATCAGATAGCCATTTGATTGAATGCTTTAATTTTGTATTAAAATCGTGAACATCAATCGTTGGTGAAAGCTGTGCTTCTTTTAATGTAACGATCTTTTGATTTTTCTTCATTTCTTTTTGTTTCTTCTGTTGTTCAAAACGATATTTACCATAATCCATGATTCGGCAAACAGGCGTTTGTGCTTTAGGAGCAACACAGACTAAATCCATCGATGCATCCCCAGCGATACGTAAAGCTTCATTACGAGTTTTAACACCTAATTGTTCACCATTTTGATCAATTACAAGAACTTCTCTAAAACGAATTTTTTCATTCACTAACTCATCAGAACCAGTGTTGATATACTTATTATTGCTAATAAAAGCCACCTCCATTGTGCTTGTTATAAAATAAAAAGTGAGTTTACATACGCGCACCCACAGTCATATCAAATAAGATAAATTGTTATCTTGTGACATTAGCCCAAAGCCTTTGGCAATCGGGCGAGAAGCAGGCACTTCTTCTTTCCACTACTTTTTACTTAGACATAATATCAAATTGCCATGATATTGTCAATACATTTCTTGTTTTATTTTGATTATAGATGTGATATAGTTTTAAAAGGTGATAAAATGAATCCATTATTTATAGAACGTATGAAGAAATTACTAAAAAACGAATATGAGGATTTTGCCAATGCGCTGAGTCAAAAACAAGTCAAGGCTCTATATTTTAATCCTAACAAGCAGGATTTAGAACCGCTCATTGAAAAATTCCAATTAAAAAAGCACCATTTTGTTAAAAACGGGTATTATTTCGATCATGAACGCTTTCCTTTAGGAAAACATCCTTATCATGATAGTGGGTTGTATTATATTCAAGAACCCAGTGCAATGATCGTTGCTTCCTTATTAGATATTCAGCCTGATGACTATATCTTAGATATGTGTGCCGCTCCCGGCGGAAAAACCTGCTATGTAGCTAGTCAGCTTATGCAGACCGGTTTAGTGATTGCCAATGATATCAATGCTGGCAGGGCAAGCATCCTTTCTTCTAATGTGGAACGCTTTGGATTAAGCAACACAATCGTAACAAATACTGCTCCCGGACAGTTAACCAAACAATTACCCGAATATTTTGATAAAGTGATCTTAGATGCCCCTTGTTCAGGAGAAGGGATGTTCAGAAAATTAGATCAGGCTATCGATACATGGTCTTTGGAAAAAGTAAAAGAATGTGCGTTCATTCAAAAAGAATTGATTGAACAAGCTTATGAAGCTTTAAAACCCGGCGGAGTATTAGTTTATTCCACCTGTACTTATTCAAAAGAAGAAAATGAAGAGGTTGTTGACCATTTACTTGCATTGCATGAAGATATCCATCTGCTGTCGATTCCTTTGCAGCATGGTATGATGCCCGGAATTGGTCATGAAGAATGCTGTCGTCTTTATCCGCATAAGCATTTTGGCGAGGGACATTTCATCGCTTTATTTCAAAAAGAAGACAGAGAAATGAAGCGCCACAATGTACCTTGCGTGGAATCAACCGTAAAAAAAGATCAAATGCTATTGCTGAATCAATTTTATAAAGAGCATTTAAAGATTGCAGTGCCCAGCTGTATTTTCGATTCACAGCAGCATCTTTATGCTATTCGACCTTATTTTCCTAAATTAAATAAAGTGAAGATTCTGCGTCAGGGACTCTATTTAGGTGAATGCAAGAAAGGTCGTTTCGAACCAAGTTATGCCTTGTCCCACTGCTTAGACCAAAGCATGGTAAAACGCTATTATCAGTTCGATGCACAAAGCAAAGAAATACAGCAGTATTTAAAAGGGGAAACTTTACAGGGAACCGGTCAAAAAGGATACGGTGTTCTTTTCGTTGACAGCTATCCCCTTGCCTTTTATAAGGAGAATAATGGGATCATAAAAAATCAATTTCCTAAAGGCTTAAGAAAACAGTATTAATTCTTTAGAATATTTTTAGAATTTTACCCCACTATTCTTAAGACATGTTCGATATAATACTTTACAGATACAGTCTCCTTTCCTTATAAATACCAAGCACACAAAACAAATACACATCAAACAACTGTATCTAAATCTCAGCGAGCGTCTCATCAGCGCTCGTTTTTCCTATTAAAAAAGGACTGTTTTCCTGTATAATAGATATAAGGAGGGAAAAATATGCAAAATGCAGCTAAAATATTTAAAGAAGTTAAAAAAGCCGTAATTGGAAAAGATGAGATCATTCATAAGATTCTAATGGTGATGTTAGCAAATGGTCATGTTTTACTAGAGGATATTCCCGGTGTAGGAAAAACCAATTTAGCGCTTGCCTTTTCTAAAGCTTTGGGATTAGATACTAAACGTATACAATTTACCCCTGATGTCATGCCAAGTGATGTCATTGGTTATTCTTTTTATAATCAGCAGACCGGAGCATTAGAATATAAAGAAGGAGCGGCAATGTGTAATTTATTGTTAGCTGATGAAATCAACCGTACTTCGAGTAAAACCCAGTCTGCTTTATTAGAAGTCATGGAAGAAGGTCGCATGAGTGTAGATGGAATTACCCATTCCACCCCGCAGCCATTTATGGTCATTGCCACCCAAAATCCATTCGGTTCGGCAGGAACACAGCTATTGCCCCAGTCACAAATGGATCGTTTCATGGTCTGTCTTTCAATCGGCTATCCCAGCAAAGATGCAGAGATTGAAATATTAAAGCGAAAAGAGCGTCATAATCCACTCGATGATATTGAAACAGTCAGTTCCCCTAGCGAGATTTTAATGATGCAAAAAGAAATCAGTTCTATTTATTTAGATGAAAGCATCTATCACTATATTGTCGATCTCATCAATGCAACGCGCTCACACCCCTTGATTCTTCAAGGCGGAAGCCCACGCAGTACCTTGGCCTTGATGCAGGTAGCAAAAGCCGTCGCTTATACCTATGAACGTGATTATGTCATTCCGGAAGATGTTGAAGCCATGTTCCTGGATATTTTAAGTCACCGCATCGTTTTAAATAATGAAGCCCGTCTGGATAAATCAGATCCGAAAAAGATTCTAACCAAGATTTTGAAAGAGACGCCACGCCCTAGGATCATCCGATGAAAGGACGCTTTACCTATTGCTTATTTATTCTGGGAGCCGGTCTTTTCTATCTGTTTTATAATGGCTATCTTTCATTTTTAATTTTCATCTTTATTTTAACGGTGCCGCTAATCAGCTTCTTATTAAGTCTGATCGGTTATTTTCAAACACATTTAGAAGTTTCGCTCGATCATTCTGTCATTCATTTAAACGAAGAAGCCAAAGTAACGATCAAACGCAGTCAGACAAAATTATTCCCGGTCGGAAAAATTACTTTTTCATTTCTATATGATCAGCCATTAAGCACCATTCATCAAAGTCAAGACTATGCTTTCGAAGATGAAGAAATCCATATTATCTTGAACGCTCAGCATTGCGGTAATATCAAGATTCAAATTTATCATGTTTATTTCAGTGATTATTTCAGTTTGATTTCTCTTAAAAAAAGAAGCAGGCAAACATTGTCTCTGATGGTGCTGCCGCCTTTATTAAATATTGAAGCCACAATCGAACAGCTAAACTGCCAAACCCATCAAAATGTTTACTATGATCCCCATCATCCCGGTGATGATTACAGTGAATTATTTGATATACGTTCTTATCAAGAGGGGGATGCCTTAAACAGAATTCATTGGAAGCTTTCTATGAAAAGCAGGAATTTAATGGTTAAAGAAGGAAGTCTGCCCATTGACGATCATATATTGCTTACTTTTTGTCTGACCCACCAAGCCGATCAGAATGACCGGATTTTATCGTTATTTCATTCACTGGCAACCTATTTATGTCTTCAGAAAATTCCTTTTGACATTCAATATAAAGTATTGCGCCATCATGATGTCATCACCCATTCCTTTGTCCGACTTGAACAATACGAAACCTATTTTCAGGAGCTGCTGACTTTTCCTTTGGAAAAAGAATACATATTCTCAGATCTTTCTGATCAAACACATTACAGTGAACACTATCATGTAAATGAATGGGGAATCAGTGAAAATGGTATCTTGATCGGAGGTGAAGACAATGAACATCGCTCTTGATTTATTTCTAATTGTGTCTTTTATCATCGCTGCATTATTAAATATGCTGTCTCCGTTGAAGTTTACGTTTGATTTATCGATGACCTTCATCATCAGCGGAATAATCGCAGTCATTTTCTATTTTCTTCTCTATTATAAGCAAAAGAAACCGCTCAAAATCCTTTTTATACTGTATATCTTACTCATGATAGTAAGTTTTCCTTTATTAAAAGAGGGGTTTAGTATTACGATCAATACAATTATCAAAGCTTACAATGCACATTCTCAGTTTGGTTTTTCAAGTCTTGCGATTCCGTTTGGGAATCAGCCTGCATTAGCTTGTAATTATTTTTTAATTATAGCGTTTGTTCCCTTTATCTTTCTAAGTACCGAAGCCATACAAAAAGCAAAGCATTTCATTTTGCCGTTTTTGATTTCACTGCTTTATATCGGCATTCCTTTACTTTTCAATATTGAAGCTCATCGTACGCTCTTATTTTTCTATCTTGCCAGTCTTGTCTCTCTATTAATGAGCTTGAAGGTGCGCAAGCAAAACCAATCCGCTGCCAAGTCGTTTCCTTTAATTGTGTTTCTTTTAGTCTTTTGTTTGCTTTTTGGTATTCAAGCTTATTATCCGGAAAATAATTATCAGCGAAATGAATGGGCAGAGAATATCCGCAAGAACCTGAGCAAAGAAGGAATTAATCTGATTTTTGACCTTTTCAGCAAGCGTGATGCCAATCGTTCTAACCTGCTTTCTGCCGGGAATCGCTATTATACAGGTAAAGTAGATTTAACCGTACAGGCTGATGAACCTGTCACCACTTTATTAAAAGGGACTTCATTCATGAAATATCAAAACAACGAATGGAGTAATCCCGAATTAACCGTTGATTATCGCGAACATGAAATGACTGCCACTTCTACAATGGAAGATTTATTAACTGAAGTCTATCCTACATTTGATTATACAAATCGCACAATGGTGATTGAAAATACTTCCTCTTTGGATAATTTTATGTATATACCTTATTTTATCTCAAGGCAAAGCGGTCTTTATAATTTAGATTCTAAAGCAAAGGGGTTCTACTTCACTCCTAATGCTTCTACTTATTTAATTCAGTATATGGACGTTCCGCTTGATGTTTTAAGCACACCCATTCTCCGTGTTGATGAAGAATATCGCTATATACGCAGCCATTATTTACAGATTCCTGATCATACCCGTTCAGTTTTACTGGATTATTTAGATGATCAAATCTCACCTTTCGATTCTACTGGCATCATTGTGGATCAAGTAGTAGACATCGTCAAAAACAGTGCAGACTATACCTTGTCTCCCGGCTTAACTCCGGAAGATCAGGATTTTGTAGAATACTTTTTGAATGTCAATAAACGTGGCTACTGTGTTCATTTTGCCACTACAGCAACATTGATGCTTCGTGCCCTTGACATTCCTGCTCGCTATGTGGAAGGCTATTCTTTAAACAGTCAGGACTTTACAGACGGAACGGCTCTGGTTCGAGATAATCAGGCTCATGCTTGGGTTGAAGTTTATTTCCAGAATTTCGGTTGGATTCCTTTTGATGTTACACCGCCGGCAACATATGCCCCCATCGAAAATGAAGAGGAGGAGATCACGGGTCCTTTAGAAGAAAATAATACCTCCTCACAGCAAAATCAAAATAATCAAAATCAAACGAATACCGGCGATATAAACACCGAAGTCAACGTTAAAACTTCTTTTGCTCCTTTATATCTGCTGATTGTGATTCCGGTTATTTTGCTTGCCTATGGACTCTATCGCTGGTGGTTGTATAAAGACTGTCATTCTTCTGATGCAAAAAAGAATATTCTGCACTACTACAAGCGCCTGCTTCGATTAACACCAAAGGTAGAAGAAGATATTTATCAGTTAGTATTAAAAGTTCGCTTTTCACCGCATCCAATCACCGCTGTGGAATTGGCGAAGATGGAAAGCTACTATCATCAGAAAGTATCTGAAATAAAAAAAGGATCCTCCCTCATTAAAAAGGTATGGATCACTCTTATTTACTAATCGTTTAGCGTAATGGTTGTTTCAATCGTTCCGCCTTTATGACAAGACGCTTTTAGTTTTAGCGTATCGCCACTTTTTCCTTCAACGAAGAAAGTGGCTCTTTTCATGATCGGTTCATAATCAAATGTATTGATAGAATGATCAAAGAAATAATCTGTCGCAACACCTGAGAATCCTTCCAGATTTCCCAAATCGATTTCAGTAGGACTTACGGCTTTTGTTTTTTCTTCCAGCAGTTCCACTTTCACTGGTGAAACAATTTTCATTTTCTTTGTTTCATCCGTCAAATAGGTTGGCAGATAGCCTTTATTGGCAATATGCGCTTCAATTCTATATGTGCCTTCTCCTATTTTTATTGTATCAACATGATCGAAAGTTAACTGTGGCAAAGTGGCAGCCATTCTTAAACAAAAACGCGTTGTCTTTTCTACTTCTTGTGTTAAGAAAGCAACAGGTGGATTCTGCAAACTGAATTTCATATCCAAACCACCGATTTCTACTTCACCAAACTGAGGGTGTGAACAAGTTTGCCAAGGCTTAAAGGCTTCCGGAGCATTTTCCTGACACCAATCAATTAACTTCTGATATTCCTCTGCCATTTCTTTATCTGTTTTTGGCAGGCTCGGCCAAGTCTGCTTGATTCCGGCACGGCTCACCATATTCCAAAGTTCCGTTGTATAGGCAGGAATTCCATTTTGCTGATAGCACCAGTCATCAAAAGCACCGGAAGAATAGCTGGCTTGATCTTCTGTGAATGAATCAAAGATGGCTACCACCGGATAACCCATTTCTTCGGTTCCCATCTTTCCGATTTCCTTTAATATTTTCTGATCGAGTTTAGATGATGTCTTTTCAGGACGAGTTCCCGGCGGACACAGAATCATACCACCAAAGGTGTGATGCGTCGCTACCCCGCCAATATTTTTATGAGCTAAAACAAAATCTACCACCGCTTTATTTTCCATATTGCTTAATGGATAAGGTCCGGCACCGGGCTGTCTTACTTCACTGAACCAGCCAAAAGGATAGTTACGATTAAAATCCAGTCCCCATAATGGATTGGCATTCTTGAAATGATCCCCATCAAAGCCCTTTACTTGCCCTTCAGGATAAACATTATAGAAAGTTCCTTCAAATTCATCCGGCTGACGTTTCAGCATCACATTCGGATTATCCGGATTGACTTTCCAAGCACCATAAGGTGTTTTGACACGCATCATTCGTAAAACCCCGTCATGATCAATATCATCATCATAAAGCCCGTTTTCCTGAGTTTCAGTTAAATAAGGACGATCTACTGAACGCAGTTTCGTTTCACTTGTCAAATAAGCCTCCGCCCCATCTGGTGAAATACGTGGAATGATATAGAATGTAAAGCGATCAATCAAATCTGTCACTTTCTTATCCTCTTTATAATTCGTAACTAAATAATCAATCGTATGCATTGCCGCCATGGATCCGGTTACTTCTCCGGCATGGGTATTCCCATCAATATAATAGGCTGGCTTTTTATCACTGTCGCCTTTTGAAATCGTAACGGCATAAACATGACGGTCTTTAGGTGTAGTACCAATAATATCCACATGCATAATGTCCGGATATTTCTTTTCCAGCTCCGTTAAATGATCAGATAATTCCTGATATAAGAAATAATGGTCGTAATTAAACGTTGTTTTCATTCCTTCTCCCCCTTTTTCATATAATTATAGCGTTTATTTACGATATTCACAATCTTTTAGTAAAAAATATTAGAATATGATATAATATAAGTATCAGATAGAATTTATTTTCAAAGATTAAAGGAGGCGTACTTATGAATCGGCTGATTATGTTTTTAATTGTTGGCGGTATCCTTTTCACTGCCATATTTGCGATCCGTTATTTAAGAGTTGTGCCAAATTACCAAAAAGAGTATCTGCTGGAATTTTCACCATTAATTAAAATGAAACTTTCCAAAATTGAGAGCGTTCATGGCATCTACGGGATTCGGCAGCTGAACGACCATCAATACAGAATTCATTTTGATCCACCCGCAAAGCAGCTTCAGGAGCAGTTCTTTGATCAACTTTCTTTAACAAAACAAGATGTTACTATCAAACAGCTGCATAGCTGGCTGAAAACAAATGCATGGAAATAATTCTTCTTTTAATTCTCTGAAGGATCATGTCATTCTCTTTGGCATGGTCTTTTATTATTAAGTGCATAAGAATTCTTTCATTTTACTTTCACCCTATATAAAACCACCTCAATTAGTATTATTTTAGTATAAAATTGTGTATAATAAAAGGCATGGAGGTGATAAGTATGACATTTGATTTTATTAATGCAATCATTCATTTGCTTTATGAAAATCCGGATGTCTTTATCACGACTTTATTTTCAAGCGTTCAGACACATCATGAAATGAAAAAATGGATGATGAATCAAAATATTGATTTTCAATGGTTAAAAAGAATCAAAGAAGATGATTTACCGTTATTAACCGGACGTAAAGAAGTTATTCAGATTGAGGCTTTGCTGAGAATGGATATACAAGGAGAATTAGATGCATTTATAGTCAAGAATCGCTCTGAGACTCACTATCTCCTTTTTCCGGGAAAAGATCAAGAGAACCCAATCAACCAATGCTTTATAGATAAGAGCTATATTCAAGCCTTGCAAAAGCAGTGTTCCGGTATGATTTTTTATCCGCAGGAGCCGTTTGATGAAGATCGTTATATGTTTTCAAATCCCGCACACAGCCTCATGCAGGCTTTGTTTAATGCTGACCAATGGCCTGGCATTTTAAAAATTCATGATGATGAAATCTGTTTCATTCCTATTCATTCTAAAGAGGAAATAGAGGCTGTTATTCTTAATGAGAAGATAAATCAAAAGAAGCAGGATGAAACTTTCTTCATTCATTTAAGTGACCTGCATTTAGGATCTAAAAAACATAATTCCGGTGCTGCCGCACTGATACGAGCGTTAGATAATCTTTATCCTTCTTTGCCGAAGGACAACCAAACAAAAATACTCATTACCGGAGATCTGATGAACAGTCCGAATCGTAAAAACATGTACTTAGCTTCGGGATTGATGAATGATTTGAAAAAGCGCTATAAGGCTGATATTTCTTTTATTTTAGGAAATCATGATGTCATCGTACATGGATTAAATCTATTACGTGTCCAAAAAGCAAAAGTGGTGGCATACTTGCTTGGTGAAAATATTAAAGTGCTGGAAAAAGAAAAGATTATCTTAATTAAGATTAATTCTGCCTATGAAGGAAATCTTGCCCGTGGTAAAGTAGGTATTCAGCAGCTCGAGGAAATTGATGAAGAATTATCCGCAATCACAGATTTAGACAGCTATCAGTTAATGGTTATGATTCATCATCATGTATTCCCAATCGACAAAGCTGACTTTCTAAAGAAAAAATGGAATGAGAAAAAAGTGTTAAGCAAGATTATGGAAACATCAAAAGAATTGGTTGATTCAGATCTTTTGATTGATTGGTTAGAAAAGCGCCATGTTCAATACATTCTGCATGGGCATAAGCATATTCCCTATTTTAGAAAATATCATCAGTTCTACGTTGTTTCCTGCGGTTCTTCATGCGGTTACTTAAAAGAAAGCCGAATGAAGTATTTAAGCTATAATATTTTAAAATATGACAATCAGACACACCGAATGAAGGTCTGCTTAATTTGTTATGAAGCGGCTAATGGAAACGAAGGACGCCGCATTGAAGTTCATCTTTTTAAATAAACAACACCATAGCTTTGCTATGGTGTTATTTCATTATATACGATTGTTTGGGTATCTTTATTATATTCTGCAGTATATTTTATCCAGTTATCTGCACTATCCCCAATATTGATATGTGCCGCCCATTGATCATTCTGAGACAATTCTGCTAATTGTTCAAACACCGGTAAAAGGTTTTGCTTGAATTCCTCTTTACTGCCTTAATCCTGACCGGATTGCATATCATAATTAATAATTGAGAAAGAAATCTGATAATTCTTTAAAGTTGAGATATCAAAATGAGTAAACTGAAGTCCTTTTCCGGAAAGCATCTTTTTACTATATTTATTATGCCATCTTTATCTCTAGGTACTTCAAGACTATAAAAGATATTTAACGCTTTACTCTCCTTGAATCCAGGAAATACATTTTCAAAATATTGCGATACCTCTTCTTCAGAGCGTCTTTTGGCATGGTCTAAGATCACCCAGTGAAAATCTTTCCGATTATCAAAAGATAATCTATAAGTTTGTCCATCATCTGCCAGATAAGAAATCTCATACTGATTGAATTCTCCATGTGCCGGAATCGGTGAAGAATTATATTCTTTACGTTCATTCTTAATGACAGTACAGTCTTTAAATACGAAGTGGAAATACGTTTTATATTTAGTTAAATAATCCTTATCATAACTCATCTGACTGCTTCATAAAAATAATCCAATCAGCAACAAGACAAATATTTTTCTTTTCATATCAGCCAATCACTTTTTGTGCTATTTCTACACTTTGCAAAGCATCTTTAGCATAATAATCGGCATGAATCTGCATTGCATATTCAGGTGTCAGTACAGCACCGCCTACCATGATCGGACAGACATGATCGATCTGTTTTAATAAAGCGATTGTCTTTTCCATCGATACCACAGTAGTTATCATTAGGGCACTTAGTCCGATTAGCTTAGGCTGATATTGATGGTAAGCTTCTACCACTTTCTCAACCTTTACATCACGCCCTAAATCGATGACCTGAAAGCCATAGCTTTCTAAAACGACTTTAACAATATTCTTTCCGATATCATGAATATCCCCTTCTACTGTCGCTAAGACAATAGGCCCCTTTAAAGTCTCAGCATCATTTTTAAACGTTTCTTTTAATATTTCAAAAGCCATCTTGGTTGTTTCCGCTGATTGAATGAGCTGAGGCAAAAAGACAGTTCCTTTTTCAAACCCGTTCCCTACTTCTTCCAAGGCAGGAATTAAAATAGTATTGATGATCTCCATCGCTGTTTTTTCTTTTAGCTGTGTACGTGTTGCCTGAACAACCTCATCCTTAATTCCTCGCATCACAATTTCTTTTAAAGTAAATGATGTGTTTGATGATATCAGCTTCTTTTTAGTCTGTACATGTCGTTCAATATATTGCACAGCATCCACATCATTATGATGCAATACATTGAAAGCATCAATGACTGCCATCATTTCCTGATCCATCGGATTCATAATCGGAAGGTCCAAACCGGCTGTCATTGCCATCGTCAAATAAGTACGGTTAAGCAATGGACGATCCGGAAGACCGAATGAGACATTGCTGACCCCTAATACCGTATGCACGCCAAGTGTCTTAACCATCTGAACAGCCTTGATTGTTTCCATGACTTCAGCTTGTTTGGCAGACGCCGTTAAGACCAGACAGTCAATCACGATACTTTCTTCATAGATGCCATACTCTTTGGCTTTCGCAATAATCTTTTCAGCGATTTCAAAACGTTCTTCCGCTCGATCGGGAATTCCCTGGTCATCCAAAGTTAAGCCAATAATGATCCCCCCATATTTTTTAACGATTGGAAAAATACAATCCATCGATTCTGATTTACCATTAACCGAATTGACTAAAGGACGTCCATTATAATAACGGCAGCCTGTTTCCAATGCATCAATATTAGAACTATCGATCTGTAAAGGCAGCGTGACCACTTCCTGTACCATTTTAATCACATTCCTCATCGTCAAAGGCTCATCAATTCCGGGAACTCCGACATTAACATCTAATACATGAGCACCGGCACGTTCTTGATTGATCGCTTCTAGGACAACACGCTCATACTGTTGATCTAACAAAGCTTGTTTCAATTTTTTCTTTCCGGTTGGATTCAGACGTTCTCCGCAAACTGTAATACTTTTTCCTAACTCGATTGTATCGGTTCCGCTGGAAATCAATGTCTTTTTAGGAAGCACGCGTGGTGATGCCTGTTTTGGCAATGTTTCTTTTAACAGCTCAATAAAGGCCGGGGTTGTTCCACAGCAGCCGCCAATAATGCTTACTCCGCTTTGAGCATAAGTTAAGACAGATTCACAATAATGCTCACGGGTAATATCAAAATGCGTATGTCCATCTATTAGACAAGGTAATCCCGCATTAGGCTGAATCATGACAGGTAAATGAGAAACCGAAAGGATTTCTTCAATAATCGGTTTTAGTTCGTCAGGACCAAGTGAGCAATTCACCCCGATGGCATCCACCCCTAAGCCACTGCAAACATTCACCATGGTTGTCGGTGTACTTCCAGAAAGTGTACGTCCATTTGCCTCAAAGGTCATAGTCACAAAAACCGGCAGATCACAATTTTCCTTCGCTGCCAAAACCCCTGCTTTTACTTCATAAAGATCGCTCATAGTCTCAAACAAGATAAGATCCACTTCATCTTTTGCCAGTAAAATCTGTTCCTTTACAATATCATAAGCTTCATCAAAAGTAAGAGTTCCCATAGGCTCCATCAGACTTCCAATCGGTCCGATATCTAAAGCAATATATGCTTCTTTCCCTACGTTCTTTTTTGCTTCTTTAGCATTATGTATAGCCGCCTCAATGATCTCTTTTAATGAAGCAGAGGCTTCTTTCATTTTCAGACGATTCGCTCCAAAGGTATTAGTTGTAATGAAATCCGCTCCCGCTCGTAAATATGCTTCATGAATGTCCTGAAGCCATTTCGGATGGGTTATATTCAGCATTTCAGGAATTTCTCCGGCTTTTAATCCTTTTTCCTGCAGTTGGGTTCCCATCGCTCCATCAAAGATCAGTAAATCTTTTCCTAATCGATCTTGTAGCATCTTGTATTCCTCCTTTTGAAATCACAGTTTTCTTTCAGAATGCAGTTTCTGCATGTTTTTTTATGATTAGAATCACCGATTCCGATAATTCCAATCATTGATTTCTGGGGGATCATCAAGTCACTTTCACTCAATTCTACCCCTATTTTTTTATGAATCTCCAAGACTTTAGCTATCTTTCGATTGATGGATAAAGGCGTTTGTTCATATCCTGGACAAAAGCGATAAGTGCGCTGATTTAGATTCAAATTTTTTTCAAATGCATCGCATTGTGCTTCTACATAAGCACTGCCAATAGCATCCATTACGATCATTCTTGCCTGATCAAACTTCCCATAATAACGTATTCGGCGTTCTAATCCGGCACCTAAAGTACAGGCAATAAGAATACATTGAGAACAGTTTTCTAGCAAACCATTCAACGCCGGATAGTCTAAATTCAAATCAATCGCCGGAATAGATAATGGCCGATGAGCTAATGTAAAGGTTTCATACACCGCTTTAAATTCTGCGTACTTTTCTACTTCTTTCGTGCATTCCTCCATCATCGCTTCCATTTCCGGAGTAATCGTTTGCGTCATATAGCCTAAATATTTTAAAGCCTGTTCATTCATGGATTCATTCCTTTTAAAACTTCTGGGATTGCCTCAAAAATACTCTTGGCAATTCTTGGTTTGTTCATTGTATAAATATGAATCCCATCTACTCCATTGGTGATGAGATCTAAAATCTGCATAGTCGCATACTGTACGCCGATTTCACGCATGGCTTTAGGGTTATCACGATAGCGTTCGATCATCGTCGAAAGATCATAAGGGATATTACAGCCGCATAGCTTCGCTGTATGAAGCAGTCCTTTAGCGTTTGTCACCGGCATAATCCCAGCCAAAATGGGAACCTCAATACCTCTTTTGCGAATTTCCTTTACTAAACGATAATAATAGTGATTGTCAAAGAAGATCTGAGTAATCAGATATTTAGCTCCCGCTTCTACTTTTTTAACTAAATTTTCCAAGTCACGTTCAAAGCTGTCCGCTTCTTGATGCACTTCCGGATAGCATGCCCCACTCAAACAAAAGGCATCCCCAAATTCTTCATGAATATATTGACTAAGATCACTCGCATACATAAAATCCGGCTGTTCTGCTCGTTTAAACTCCGGATCTGCAGGATAATCTCCTCTTAAAGACAGAATATTTTCAATATGGTTATCTTGCAGTTCTCTGCAGATTGTCTTGATTTCTTCTTTGGTAGAGGTAATGCAGCTTAAATGAGCCACTGCTTCAATATGATATTCATTTTTTATTTTAGAAGCAATCTCCACCGTTTTTCCTTTAGAGCTTCCTCCAGCTCCGTATGTCACTGAAATAAAATCAGGATTTAAATGAGATAATTCATCAATCGTACGATAAATAGAGTCGATATTTCCGTCCTGATTTTTAGGTGGGAAGATCTCAAACGAGATCGTTGCTTTCTTTTTTAATAGTTCATCAATTTTCATACAAATTCCTTTCTAATCAATCCAGCCAAAATGCTGACATGCATGCTCAATCCCGTTTTCTTTATTGGATTTTGTAATGTATGTCGCAATTTCTTTTAATTCATCGATAGCATTGCCCATTGCGATAGACATCGGTGCCTGCTTAAACATGGTATAGTCGTTATGACCATCACCAAATACAACGATATCTTCTTCATTTCCGCCAACTAGCTTGACAAGATCCACAATACCATGATATTTATCATCCGGTTCTACGATAATGCCATCCGAACGATAACGCATATACCCCAATGTTTTCAAATGCTTTAGCTTTGATTCTTCCTCTTGTGTCATCGTGATGTAAATTTTATAGATTTCTTTCAACTGATGAAAATCCATTTTTGGATCCACAATGATTTCACACCAATCCGCCTCTTCTTTAGGCGGTGTTTTAGTATAGTGAGCAGGCGTATCATCAATCACAACTTCCACATGAAAGCCACCTGCTAATGCCTCATCAATAATCAATAAAGCCTTTTGTCGATCTAATGGGTGAATCCATTGCACTTTCCCATCGATTGTGATGCCATTTCCACCATCATGAACAAGATTGAGAATTCCTGTTTCTTCTGCGGCATCCATCGCCATCCAATGTGCCCTTCCGGTTGCAATCGCAACAAAATGACCATTTTCCTGAAGCTTCTTTAAAGCATGTCGAGTCGAAGGAAGAATAACCCCGCCTGGATTGTCATTGGTTAAAGTCCCATCAATATCAAAAAACATATATTTCTTTTTCATAAAATTCTCCTTATTATTAAACCATATTTATTTAGTCTTCACAATATTTATAATTATACCAAAATTGTGTCACAAGTCATAGTTTTTTACTATATCTAGCAAAAAAACACCTTAGGAGGTGTTAGTTATAAATACGATGATGTGCGGTTGGCGAAGTATCTTCTAAAGCTTTAAAGACATAACCACGATCTTGGTAATACTGAATGATTGATGGCAAGGCTTTAACACTTTCCGTACTCCCACGCCCATCATGCATCAGCATAACAATACGTGTGATACCATCCCCGCTTTCGACTGCACGCGTAATCATATCCTGAGCTGTCAGTCCGGCATTGCCATCGCCAATATCGGCATTCCAGTCATAATAAATCATCCCATTGCGATTTGAGTAATCACTTAGTCGGGAAATAATGCCCTTATTATAATGACTGCTGACCGTGTTGCTGCTTCCTCCGGGAAAACGAAAGATGTTCGGACGATAGCCAATCTGCGCTTCTACCACATCGGTGATTTTATTTAAATCTTCAATATAGGCTTCATCACTTGAATAAATCTTATCATAATCATGACAATACGTATGCATGCCGATGGCATGTCCCTGATCATATGCCTCTTTAATATAGCTGTAATATTCCGGACACATACCGGTAACAAAGAAAGTCGCTTTAGCGTTATAGCGTTTAAGAATCGATAAGATTTCCGGAGTATTAAAACTAGGACCATCATCAATCGTTAAATACACCACTTTTTGTGCATCTTTGACTTTCGTAATTTCAATCTCACGAGTATAGACCGCCTCGTTTCCCTGACGATCTTTAGCCGTATAATAAATTTCATAGTTACCCGGGACACTCTCTCTGACTTTACTGAAATCTGCCGTAAATTCTGGATCAGGATCTTGATTGTCGATTGCTTTTACCCCTTCATAGTAATTGATGGGACTGCTGGCAGGTGCGGTCATTTTGCTTAGTCCCTGCATGACTGGCGGTGTTCCATCTTTCTTTTCAATATGAATCACTGTCTCCTTGGTTACCTGGTTATCCCACTCATCAGTAACGATGACTTTTACTGTATAATCCCCTAACTCACTAAAATCATAATCCTGATCAAACGTCACTGTCGTTGCTGAATCATCATGAATACTTTCAATAAGTTCCTCAGGAAGAACAGATTCCCCCTGAATAAAAGTCGCTTCTTTCAGCGTCACTTCCGGTATTAAGCGATCCACAACGAAAACACGCAGTACATCCTGCTTATCTTCAAACGTATATGTAAGCTCATATTCGCCTAACTGATCTGTCTGGACCTCACCTGCAATATTTATATCTTTATTTTGATATTTTTTTCTCAAATAACTTTTAGAATCAAAAGTTTCATGTATACACAGTTCTACTTTTGATGTTGTGAGAAGTTTATTCTTTTTTAATAAAAATATAGATACGCCAGCCACTGAAGCTATTAAAATAACCGCAATACTTCCAATCAACACTGCCAGACGCATTTTTCTTATTTTTCTTTTAGCCATTTTACCACCTATTATCATTCTATGCTTAGAACCTGTTGCACATTCATTGTCTTTTTTTCTTATTAACTATATAATTATTTCTATACAGGAGGTTACAACATGTTGCAAATTGGAGATCAAATCCCATCTTTAGATTATCAGTTAGATAATGGAGAAACTGGAAATCTGCATGATTTACTGGGAAAGAAAAGCATCTTATTCTTTTATCCAAAAGATTCTACACCGGGCTGTACGAAAGAAGCCTGCTCAATTAATGATCATTATCAGCTTTTGAAAGATCTTGGTTATACTATTTTAGGAATCAGTCCGCAAAACGCCAAATCAAAAGCTAAATTTAAAGAAAAGAACCATTTAATGCTTGATTTTATCTGTGATGAAGATACTTCGATCGCTCAGGCATTTGGAGTTTGGCAAGAGAAAAAACTATACGGTAAAACCTATATGGGTGTGGTACGAACAACTTTTGTCGCAGATGAATCAGGAACGATTACGCATCTTTTCAATAAAGTCAAAGTCGCAACCCACGGACAAGACTTATATGAAACGCTGAAAGAGGGATAGCACTATCCCTCTTTTAATATGTGTTCATTAATAAATACGGCTATTCCATCTTCATTATTGCTTTTCGTAATATAATCCGCAGTCTCTTTAACAATTGGATTCCCATTTGCCATGCAGACACCAACACCGCAGTCACGAATCATTTCCAAATCATTTAACTCGTCACCAAAAACACATACATTTTCCAGTGTAAATCCATGATTTTTAGCAATACGTTCAATGCCAAAGCTTTTAGATACATGCGGTTCTAAAAATTCAAAAAGCTCCTTTGTGCTGCGCACTCCACGGTAGCGCGGATCAGGATGGGCTAAGCAATATTTTTCTACTTCATCAATTACTTCCGGTACTCCCATTGCCAGCATCTTCGTTGCATTGGTACAGGTATAAGCAGATAAATCATCGACACATAATTTCAGTTTATTATTTTTAGCGATTCCATTAGATACTTTGTCATCTCGAGTCACATGATATTCATAGTCATCAAAAATACCAAAGCTAATATCGAAGTCTTTATAGGTATTCATGATATCTTTTAGAATAGATCCTTCTACTAAATGTGAACGCTCTTCTTTATCTAATGCATAATCAAAATATTGGGAACCATTAAATCCCATCAAAATATCAGTATAGGCTTCTACTCCCCAATCACCTAACAACTGTTTAACGGCAATCGGAGAACGCCCTGTCGCAATTCCAAACAGGATGCCGTGTTCTTTTAATTTACTGATGGCTTCTAAGGTTGCCGGAGTAATCTTTCGATGGTCATCCAGTAAAGTTCCATCAATATCGCACAATATCATTTTAATGTCTTTCATATTTCCACCTCGGTCTAATCGTAACAGAATTTTATATAATTCCGGCTTTATTTCCGGATATGAAAAAAGGTTCTGAAAACGAACCTATAATTCAATATTTTGAATAAGCGCAATATATGTTTCTAACCCTCTCATCAGATATTTTTCATCAAAATTAAATGTCTCTGTATGAAGTCCGCTGTGTTGTGTAGGCGTTCCAACTCCGACATAGAAAAATATCCCCGGAACTTTAGTCTGATAGAAAGAGAAGTCTTCTGCTAACATTAACGGATCTTTTAATTCGATATCCCCGTCTTGAAAGGCAATTGCTTTAAACTGCTGATAAAGCGTATGGTCATTAAGAACCGGTGGATACATCGGATCACAGACGCATTCAATCTGACAGCCATAGATATTCTCCATTGAGGCATTGATCTTTTTTATCTGTGAACTGATTTCTTTAAAAACATCATCGCTGTAAGTACGCACAGTACCATGCATCGTTGTTTTGTTGGCAACAATATTATTGGCACTTCCGCCTTCGATCATGCCAATATGGAGAAGTCCTTGCTCTAAAGGGGAGATCGATGTTACTTTAATACTTTTATACAGACCAATCAGCTGACTGGCAATCATGATCGTATCAATGCCTTGATGATACAATCCCGCATGAGAGCTCTGACCGCGAACCGTCACATGCAGTTCTCCGCATTCTGCCATTAACGGTCCTTGGCGGCAGGCAAGCTTCCCAGCCGGAATGTCCGGCATTAAATGCAAACCGAAGATACCTTTCACACGATACTTTTCTAAGATGCCTGCTTTAACCAAAAGTCCTGCGCCACCGGGAGATTCTTCTGCTGGCTGAAAAATCAGCAGTACATTATAACGTAATTCATTCTTATGATCTTTCAGCCACTTAGCAAAACCTAACAACGTTGCCATATGCCCATCATGACCGCAGGCATGCATACAACCCAAATGCTCAGATTTAAAAGGAATCGTATTCTTTTCCACAATATTTAAAGCATCAATATCACTGCGAAAAGCCATTGTTTCAGATTGATGAGCATCGATATAAACCAATGTTCCGGTTTCCAAAATTGCTTCATAAGCATATCCCATCATCGTTAACTGCTGACGTAAATACTGGGCAGTTTTATACTCTTTCAACCCGATCTCGGGAATGCGATGCAACTGCTGACGCCAATGTTTAATCCGTTCCTCCATTTTATTTATCCTCTTTCTATAGTTGTCTTAAATCATCTAACAGCTGGGTTTTACTCAAAGTTTTCTCATCTTTATGAGTCTTAATGATCTTTGCCGGATTGCCGGCTACTACTGCTCCACTAGGAACATCATTTAGTACGATAGCTCCCGCTCCGACAATGGCTCCCTTACCAATATGTACACCTTCCACAACAACCGCATTTGCACCAATCATGACATCATCCTCAATGATGACCGGCATTGCACTAGGCGGTTCAATAACGCCAGCCAACACAGTTCCGGCGCCGATATGACAACGTTTCCCAACTTCTACACGTCCACCTAAAACAGCTCCCATATCAATCATCGTATTTTCACCGATCTTACAGCCAATATTAATGATTGCTCCCATCATAATCACAGCTTGATCGCCAATGGTTACATGGTCACGAATAATAGCTCCCGGTTCAATTCGGGCGTTGATTGAAGTAATATCTAATAAATCAATAGCACTATTGCGGCGATCACATTCCATATAAGAATCCGTAATTTTATCTTTGTTTGCCTGCAAATAAGCACTAACATCTTCCTGATCACCAATCAGCAAGCAGCTCTCTTCATTTCCAAATATCTTCAGATGTGAATCTTTTGGTAAATGGGTTCCGTTAATATACACCTTGATAGGTGTTTTTTTCTTTGCTTCCTTAATATATTGAATAATCTGTTCTGCACTGTTATAATCCATCATTTTCCTCCTAATCAATTTCTCCTTGATAAACGCTTACCGCCGGACCGCTCATATAGACATGATTGTCTTTTGCCCATTCAATATCCAAATCACCGCCTAATAGCTGCACGGTTATTTTTCTTTTGCGGTTGGATAAAAGCATTGCTGCCACAGCAGAAGCACAAGCTCCGGTTCCGCACGCCTGCGTTTCTTTTGAGCCTCTTTCCCAAACTCTCATTTTAATCGTTTCTTCATCTATTAATTCAACGAATTCGGTATTCACTGATTCTGGGAAATAGAGGCTATATTCAAAGTATGGTCCAATTTTATCTAAATTCATACCCATAACATCGTTTACGAAGATAACACAGTGGGGATTCCCCATCGAAAGACATGTGACTTGATAAGTAACGTGGTTAATAGTAAGCGGCGCATCGATCATCTGTGCACATTCTAAGGCAACCGGTATCCTTGAACATTCAAAGATTGGTTCTCCCATATCTACTTTAGCGGACAGCACTTCTCCATTCACAATATCAAGATAGACGATCTTGTTTCCGCCCAACGTTTCAACTGTGATTCGCTCTTTGTTTGTCAAGCCATGGTCGTAGACAAACTTAGCGAAACAGCGAATGCCATTGCCGCACATTTTGCCCTCACTTCCATCTTTATTAAACATTCGCATCTTAAAATCACAATGTTCTGAAGCTAAAATCACGATCATGCCATCCGATCCTACACCAGTATGGCGATCACTGATTTTTTGAATGTATTCCCTGTCATAGCAGACATCCTCACTCATCCCATTTACATAGATATAATCATTGCCGATTCCATGCATTTTCGTAAACTTCACACTCTTATCCTCCGATGAATATAAATTGTTTTTTTTCTTTGTGTTATTATATTATATTTGTTGCAAAAAACAAATATAAAGAATTATTTTTTTATGTTCTATGCTATAATAGGAAACATATAAGGAGGATAAAGAATGTATAAAGAAATATCAAGAGAATTAATCTCTTTTATTAACGATTCACCCACTTCATTTCACGCTAATGATACCGTGAAAAGAATGCTTAATCAAGCCGGATATACAGAACTGACAGAAAGTCATTCATGGGAACTGAAACCCGGTGGAAAATACTATGTTTCTAAAAACACAAGCGCACTGATTGCCTTTACTGTAGGGACTCAGTTGGATCAATATAGCTTCAATATAAGTGCTGCACACTGCGATACTCCAACCTTTAAAATTAAACCGGTATCACGTATTGTCAGTGATAATCGCTATCATAAATTAAATGTTGAAATGTATGGCGGTGCTTTATGCGCTCCATGGTTTGACCGTCCATTATCAGTTGCCGGAAGAGCCATTATAAAAAACAACGATCGCTTTGAAACAAAATTAGTAAATATCGATAAGGATCTGCTGATTATTCCTAATCTCGCTATCCATTTAGATCGTGAAGCCAACAATGGTAAAAAATATAATACGCAGATTGATATGCTGCCTTTAGCCGGAAGTACAGCTTTAGATGAAAAATCATTTGAGACATTGATTGCGGAAAGTTTAAATGTAGAACCTGATGCTGTCTACTCATCTGATCTTTATCTTTATCCACGTATTTCAGGAACAATGATTGGATTAGAGGAAGAATTTATCGGGTCTCCTCGTTTAGATGATCTTCAATGCGTATTTGCCACATTAAAAGGATTTTTAGAAGGAAAAGCAGATCAATCGATCAATGTATTTTATATGGCAGATAACGAAGAAGTGGGAAGTTCTACTAAACAAGGTGCTGCTTCAACGTTCTTAATCGATACATTATCACGCATTAATCAAAATTTAGGCGGAAATGATGAACGTCTTCATTGTGCCTTAGCCTCTTCTATGATTGTATCTGCTGATAATGCTCATGCGGTGCATCCGAATCATCAGGATCTTTCAGATCCTCACAATCGTGTATATATGAATGATGGTGTGGTTATTAAATACAGTGCTCGTCAATCTTATACGACCGATGCATTATCTGCGGCATTATTTATTGAATGCTGTAAAAAAGCAGGTGTCCCTTACCAGCACTATACAAACCGCTCTGATTTAATGGGTGGAGGAACTTTAGGGGCAATCAGTTCTCATCAAGTCAGCATCGCTTCTATTGATATTGGGTTGGCTCAGCTAGCCATGCATTCAAGCTTTGAGCTTGCCGGTGCAAAAGATACCGCCTATATGATTGATGCTATGAAAGTGTTCTTCTCAACGCATTTAGAGTCTACAGAGCCCGGTGTCATTATCGCTAAATAAAAATTATTCGTTTGTATCATCTCTAGTGGGGTGATACTTTTTTATTTTTCCAAGGACGTTCTTTATCCAGCCATCCCTGCTCCTTCCAGTAATCTTTTTCCATAGGTGAAGCACTCCAATCTTTCTTTTGCATAAAACGCATCATATAAAAAATAGCTTTTGTTTTAATCCCCACCTTTGCTTTTTTATATTTCGCTTTATTTGCAAGGGCTGTTGTCTCTTTATCTATTTTCAATTTTTTATTGGGTGAAACTTGTTTCCAATTCATCGCCTGAACACTGATCCCATAACGCTCAATATTGGGAATTCCCCAATAAGTCAATGCTGTCGTGATATCTTTTATTGCTGATTTTGTGCCTGTTCCTGCCGCAGTAGAAACCACAACCGCCTTTTTTTGAAACATAACTGCTCTAGGTTTATGATTCATCCAGTAAGTAAAAGTTAAATCAATAAAAGTTTTCATCGGCGCCGAAGCTCTTAAACAATACGTAGGCGTTGTTAAGATCAGTAAATCTGCTTTTTCAACTTCACTCATTATTTTATTTTTCTCTTTATAAAAAGGACAGTGCTGTTCTTCTTCTACACATTGATAACAGCCTAAACAAAAATGCGCCAAATCTCTTGGCAGAAAAAATTCACTGATCTCATTTTTTGCCCCCACCTTCTCCGCAATTATTCTACCAATATGGTAGGAACTGCCTTGATGGTTCTGCCCATGAATCAAAACGATTTTCATTCCGATCCCTCCTTTTTATACAAATGATTAAACTGACGAATATGCTGTTCAATTATCTGTAAGGCTTCCTTTTCTTTCTGCGGCTCACGATCACATAAGGTCAGCATCAAATAAATAGGTGAATAAAAATGGATTGCCATGATATTTGGATCATTATCTTTCAATTTATTTTGAAGGCCCAGCAAATAAAATAATCCGGATTGATAAGCTAAAGGTCCCTCCACATACTGCTTTGAATATAAAGCAGCTAATTCAAAATCATGAAACTGTTCAATCGTCAGCATCTTGCGAAATTTACTTACATATTCATCATGCAGAAAATATAGAAATAACTCGGTTCCCATCTTTACCAAGGTTTCTTCATCTACTATAGAGAACACAGCAATATCCTGATCCGGCTGACTGCCCTCCATCTTCAATTGAGTGGTTTGCTGTTCATAGCTTTTTTTCATTTCTTCTAGGATTGCATTAAAAATATCCTGTTTGCTTTTATAATGTTTATATAATGAGGGAGCCTTGATGCCTACTGCCTCAGCTATTTCTCCGACATAAACTGCACTATACCCTTTATTTGAAAATAAAGTTAATGCTTCTTTTAATATCTTTTCTTTTGTTGTCATAACGTACCTCTCTGGCTAACTATAATTAGCTTTCTTTTATTATAGGCTAATTACAATTAGCTGTCAATAAGACAACACACAAATAAAAAACCAATAACAGGGTTTTAGTGTCATCGGTTTCTATTATAATCTATAAACGAATAATTATTTCATCTCCATCACTGGAATGTACTTCTACTAATGTTAATCCTTTAAATTGTTTGCGATATTTTTTTATCTGTCTTAGAAAATCTCTTTGCCCTATTGGAGAGATATAGACATATCTTTTTAAGGAATAAAACAAAATAGAAAAGCTGTATCGATTTAAAAATAAGGAGTAAGGAAGATAGAGCCAAAGCCTGAATCCTTTGGATTTTATTCGAATCTTCATTACTCCACCATCACTTCAACGATATCTCCCTGACTGCTTTCAATCTCTACGATTTTTCCAATAGCACCATTTTCAATTAAGGAGATAATCATATGCAAATCCAGTCCTTTTAATATTTCGCTACCATTAAATTCAGGCAGTTCAATTTTCATATCGGCTGCCATTTTAACGAAAACTAATGGCAGATTCACTTTTACTTTATCTCCATCTACTGACAAAATATTGACACGCAGAAACATCTCATTAATATTTTTACGGGCTTCCATCGGTACATAGCGGACTGTCTCATCACGCTCTTTCACTAATTCATCAAGGGATATGTTAAAGAATTCTGACAATTCAACTAAAACAGGAAGATCAGGAATACTTATATCCTTCTCCCATTTACTGACGGCTTGAGATGAGACTCCCATCTTTTCTGCCAGTTCATCTTGTGTCATCTTTCTTAGTTTTCTTAGATCATTAATTTTTTCACCCATTGTTTTTTTCATACATTTACCTCTTTCTGTAATCAACTTACACCTAGATTATAAATGGGAACTCATTAGAAAAGAAGAGACTGGCGGTTGGATTTCCCGACTCTTAGTTGTAAATCGTGAAACCAGCAGTTGAATCTATCATTTGAACTCTCTTTTATTAAAGTATAGACAGCATAATCAAGGATTAATCGATTTTAACTCCTATGCGATACCATTCCCGATGCCCTTGATTATCAAAGAATCGAGGAATGTCAAACCCACCTGCAATTAAAGCAAGCAAACATATGATAATTCCCGTAAGCATACACATCTTACTTATTTTGATCCATTTATCTTGATCCATGAAAAACACCCCCCATTTCTAAATGCACTGCTGACACTGTCAATAATTCGCCAGCTTGCACTTTTTGAATAATCAATCGATTTTTGAGCTAAACGAATCGTCCAATAACTTAACCCAACACAAAAGATACCGACACCTAGCTGAAAGATGCCATAAAGAAATGTTGTTATCATGACTGGAACTGCGCCAAAGATCCCAATAAGAGCGCCAACGACACTTGCAAAAGCAAAAGATACCGTAACAATAGGCAAACACCAAATAATAATTAGGATTGATAAGATAAACATTGCCCCAGCTAGCAAGATGCTTACCCATAAAGGAGAGCCTAAAATAATTAACGTCTTTACTAAAACCGTAGGAGGGGCAGATTGTTCTAAAGCAGGCTGTGATTCACTGACCGCTCTATCGGCAATTTCTTTTGGTTCTTCCAAGCGAGCAACTGCTTCTTCCTCACTGCAGCCATTTTCCTTATAATCCTCAATCAGTTCTTCATAATAGTTTAATATATTTTTCTTTTCTGAATAACTTAGCTTAAACAAAGCTTTATCCAGTGTATCCAAAAACATTTGTTTATTCACGTTCATTCTCCTCCTTTATAAATTGATAAATTTTTTCTACTTGTTTCCATTCCACAAGAAATTCTTTTATTTTTTCTTTTCCATTATCTGTAATCTGATAATATTTACGCAGACGTCCCTGATGTTCCACAGAATAAGTGGTTAAACTGCCATTTGCTTCTAAACGTTTTAATATCGGATATAATGTGGACTCACTTGTTTCAACATAGTCACTTACATCTTTGACGATTTGATAGCCATAGGAATCTCCCCGTTTCAATACGGTTAAAACACATATATCGAGCAAGCCTTTTTTTAGCTGAATATCCATTTTATCCCTCCTATCACATAATACTATATATTACATAGTATTATGTGTCAAGCAGTAAATAAAAAACATTCAGACATTATCTGAATGCTATAAAAGAATTTGGTATACGCCAACTAATGGCATTACAATCACCAAAGACGGGATAAGATTAATCGCTTTAATATGTAGTATTTTAGCCACACTCATGCCTAAAATAATTGTCATCAGCCCACCGCACGCTTTAAAATCCATGATCATGACATCATTGACATAAGGAAGAATCCCCTTCGCTATTAAAAAGCAGGCAAATAAAATGACAAACTGAGGAATCGGGATCAATGCCTGAGCATACCCCAGTGTCGTTCCAAAAAGAATAGCTGTAAAGAAATCTAAAATAGATTTAGACATCAGCACCGTAGAGTCTCCTGACATTCCTTCAACCAAGGCACCAAAAATACCGGTTCCGCTCATGCAGAACATTACTACAACCAGCAGATACATTTCCATGTATGCACCGTGATCTCCTTCTATTTTAAAAGAACAGCGTTTCAGTATCCTTTCAAAAAAACAAGATACATAACGATCAATGTGAAGCATTTCCCCAATCACCGTACCAATAATTAACGACATAATCACAATAGGCAATGTCTGAACATTCACTAAAGAAGTAATCCCGATAGACATCGCACACACGCCAAAGACTTTAGGCAAAGTTTCCTTTAGATGTTCCGGTACGTAATGACGTAGTAACCCGCCAATCATCGATCCGATGAATACAGCCAATGTATTGACAATCACCCCAAATGGCATAGTTTTCCCCCTAATCAATCAAATTAAAATGTTTACAGGCATATTCAATGCCATCTTCATCTACACTTTTAGTTACATAATAGGCTAAATCTTTTAATTCGTCAATAGCGTTCCCCATCGCAATAGAAAACGGAACTTCTTTAAACATCGCAACATCATTCTGACCATCGCCAAAAAAAATGATATCATCAATACTGCCGTTTTCCATTTCCACCAACTCTTTTACGCCCTTATATTTATTGTCCGGTTCAAAAGCAATGCATTCATCAACATAGCGCATGATCTTATGGGCATCAATCGTCTGAATTTTATCTTCATCACCACGCTGCAATCCTAAAAAGACTTTATAGGCATCATTTTGACGATGATCAAAAGCCTCGTTTATTTCAACTGGGAAAGTTTCAAACCCAATTTGTTTTTGTCCGCATAGCATGGTTGAATTAGCATGCAGTTTTCCCGAATGATCAATCATAAAAGCAAAAGGCACTTTCTTCTCTAATAATTCATCACACAAGCGTACAACTAATTGTTTATCTAAAGGTTCCACATGAATTAACTGGTCGCGAATCATCAATCCATGTCCCCCATCACTCACAATATAATGAATACCTAACTTTTCTGCTACCGGCTTTACAGTCAGCATCGAACGTCCGGAAGCAACCGCTGTCACATGCCCTTTATCCTGCAATGCCTTAATAGTTCTTACTGTTGATTCAGGAATATACTCTTTCCCATCCTTTATTGAAACCAGTGTTCCATCAATATCAAAAAATATATATTTCATACCCTAACACTCCTTTGTTTATAAGTATAGTCGCTGTACATATTTTTGATATTTCTTTTTCTAAAAATAAAAAAAGAAAATCACAAAGATTCCCTTCTTAAATAATAAAGTTTCCATCTTTAAATAATTGTATTTTGGTTCCATCTGCACATGTCCCAATAACTTCCATGTCCGGACTTCCAAACATAAAGTCACAATGAATCATTGAGAAGTTGGCTCCGGCATCTTCCATTTCTTCTTTTGACATGTTTGAAGCATTTTTTAGGTTACTGCCATAGCAGTTTCCTAAAGCCAAATGGCAAGAAGCATTTTCATCAAACAATGTATTATAGAAAATCAATCCAGTATCTGAAATCGGTGAATGATCACTGATTAATGCCACTTCTCCAAGATAGCGTGCGCCTTCATCCATATTCAATAGGCTTTCTAACGCTTCCTGATTCTTTTTTGCTTCTGCTTCGATCACTTTTCCATCTTTAAAGACAAAATAGAAATCCTCGCATAATTTCCCCTGTATGTTTAATGGCTTTGTGGCAACTACTTTTCCATTAACTTTCAAACGATGCGGCATACAGAATATTTCTTCTGTTGGCATGTTAGGTGTAAAGCCAATGTTTGTCGGTGTCATTTCCTGCCCACCTGACCATTGATGATTTTCTACTAATCCAACTATTAAATCTGTTCCTAAACTGTTTTTAAAATGCAAAGATTCAAAGGCATGATCGGTTAACAGCTGACGATGCTTTAAAATTGTATCAACATGCTTCTGCCATAATACAATCGGATCATCCGTTTCATTTATACGACAACATTCAAATATCGCTTCCCATAGTTTACAAACAGCGGCATCCGGCTCCAAATCCGGGAAAACCAAAGCCGCCCAGTCCGCATTAGGTACACATAACCCCAGCCATTGTCCTTGACTAGTTGATTTATAATAGCGGAATGGCTGAAAGGCTTTTGAAGATGCCAGTTGCTCAATCTGAATCTTCTTGCTGTCAATATCACTTAATAACGATGGTTTAGGTGAGGCAATATTGATCATGGCACACTTTCGATTAATCTGTTCTTCTTTTTGCTTAATCTTCCATTTTGGAATATTTGCCAATTCTTCGTCACTGTTGTAAAGGTAATCTAGGCGATGACTTTCTGCATCATTCCATTCAATTTCCACTTTGCTTGCTCCAGCTTCATAAGCAGCTTTAGCGATCATACGTGTAAATTCTGGATATTCCAAAGTAGATGTAATCACTAAATACTGATTAGGCTGTAAATTCACTCCCACTCTTACAGCTAAACGTGCATATTTTTCTAATAACTCTTTCATAATTCCCCTCCTTATTTTTCCATTATACACTAATCTTAAAGAAAGAAAAACAAAGGTGCTGATGCATTGATTATTATCTCAACATGCTATCGTCTGTTTGCTTTATTTTTTTAATAATGAAAAACGCTGACCCTGATAATAGTATCATAAAAAAAATAATAGCAGGAATCTGCTGATCTCCGGTCAAGACATTTTCCTTTTCTTTTTCAATAATCGTTTCCTCGTCTGCTTCATCATTTCGATCTTGATGATCATTTTCATTTTGTGTTGGTACCTTTGGTTTATCTAAGATCGTAATTGTTTCTTCTTTTGACAAGACCAAACGATAATTTACGCCAGCACTTAATGTCCCTAAAGTGATTTTATGTTCTCCCGGTGTAAGTTCTCCTTCAATTGCCAAAGATCCAATTATTACATCACCATGAAGCAGGCGACTTTCGTCATAACTATAAGGAATTGCCGGAAGATTTTCCCCCAATGAAAAACTGATATTGGATTGCGGCAAGATTTCTATTTGTCTAGGTTCAACAGTAAATGAAATACAACTTTTTGTTTCATAGCCGGTATCATCTATTGAACAAACTGTTAGTAAATACTCTCCGGCTTTCAGTCTTCGATTTGCGATGACGGTACCATCTTCCTGTAATGTAAAATCATCTGATGCTGAAACTAAACTAAATGATTCTGTTTTATGTTCAACGATTGCGGCGCCGTCTTTTACTTGACCAATAATCGTTCCTTCTTCAATCATGCCATATTCAATACGTGGTGTTAAAGATTCATCTAAAGTAATTTGCGGAAGCGTATGCGTTCGCGTTGAAATGAGCATCATGATACGTACACCTGCTGTTAGTGTATCATCAGCAGCTACCTGCATTTCACCATTTTCATCTCGATATACCGGCTGTTCTTGATATGGATAAGAATCTTCAGTAAACAACCAATATTTGGCAGGATTTCCTTCTGCATCTTTTGCTTGCTGTTCAAACGATGAATCTAAAAACAACTCATTTACAATACTATTATCCATTATTCTGGTATCTACAATAAAATAGGATACATCCGTTAGCGTAGGAATTTTATTTAATATATAATGAATTGCATTATCTTTCACCTGCTTAGCTTCTTCAAAAGTAAACTGGTCATAGACATTCTCTGAATAAAGAAGTATATTTTCTCCTATTTCATTAGCAACAATCCATTTTACAGGATGATGAGATAAATCTTGTCCAAATTGCAGGCGATCTCCTTGTTTAAACAGACACTCATTTTCTAAGACTGTCAATGTAGGATTATTTCCTTTTAATGTAATCTCATATTTTGAACTATTAAAATAAATTTTCAGATTAGGATAAATTCCTTTATGATAATAATCACTGCCGTCATTTGGTGCCGCATTAATAGAATTCATAATCGATTCTAAAGTATCTCCCAAAACAAGAGTTCCTTCTTCTAAATGATATTGAAAAGGCAAGTCATAACGACTGTAAATACCATCTAAGACTTCCAAATCATTAATTGAAACAGCAATTTTTCTTTTTGTGATTACCGCTGTTATATCGGGTGTCAATGTAAAACAATAAGATGAAGAATTTATTTGTATATCTCCGCTTGTTATTTCAACAGTTTGAGGATACCAATTATTTGTCACCTGATAATCTAAACTTCCTGAAAAAATATTGTCTGTATCATCAAATATGCTTCCATCTTCTTGATACACTTTATATGATGGGGTAAATGTTTCTCCATATTGAATAGATTGATTGTGATCAGGAGTAATCGTTAGTACAGGATAAGAATAGGGACGATCTGTAACAATAGTAGATGAAGTCAGCATACTATAGTCTAAACCATAAACATTCCCTGTTGTACTCGAAAGTGAGATGATATTTCCATCGCCTTGAAATAAAGGAATATTAACTCTTGCCTGATCATCACTCGTTACTGAATAAACATGATCACCGCAAGTAATGGAAAGCTCTTTAGAACGATCAACTTTATCCAGCTGAACAGACGCAAAACGAACAGAATTACTGGACTGATCCAATGGAGATACATTAAATTGCTGCCAATTTGTATTATTGCCGTTTAATAAAGCAAGAACATTTCCACCATTATATTGAATAGATTCACCACGTATCGCATTATTAGGTCCGCTGGCATAAATGATACCGCCGTTAATAATAATATCGGCTTTTCCGGATTCTCTATCACGGGATCCCCCTATTCCGTTAGATTGGTTATTGGATGACGCTTTGATTATTCCTCCGTTAATTGTAATTTGACAATTCTTATTTCCATTTCTTTCAGCATTGCCAAGACCTCCGCCATAATCTCCTCCAACAGTATCGATCACTCCACTATTGATAGTGATAATACCGGCTCCTTCTGTATAGCCGCATTTTTGCCCTCCACCTATACCTGCTCCTCTTTTACCGGTACGACAAATTGCTGAACCACTTCCCTCAATGATTAATTCTGCCATTGTGCCGTCACTCGCTTGCGGAACTCCAATAGCAGCATTATAATCTGCCCCTTTAAATTTATTTTCACCTTCTAAAATAAGCGTTACTGATGCACCCGGTCGAATAAACAAAGGAGATGGTTCTATTATATCAGTAGAATAATCCACAATATTTAAATGATCTGCAACGATTGTTGTGCGTACTCCCATTTGTACAGTTATTTTATTTGACGTACTATTGCTACTTGAAATAATATGATATCCTTTAGGATTGACCTCAGTAATGACAGAACCATCCTCACCATAGCCGCTGATATGATCCACATCAATAGATATTTTCCCTTTGCTAATGTCTAATACTGTCATCTCACTGTAAAGATTTTCTTCCGCTTTCACTACGGTATTCAGCTTTGACGAACAGATCATAGCAAATACAAATACCCCTAACCAAATGTATACTTTTTTCTTCATCCCTTATTCTCCATTCAAAACATAATCATATTTTTATTATATCATCTTTCAGTAAATGCCACCACCTCATAATCGTCTTATAATCTTATTGCAGAGAATGAAATTAAAACGCAGTTTACTCATGAAAGTAATCCTGCGCTCCCTTTTATTTATTCAAATAGTATTACTCACTGTACTACTTCTTTTAAAGATAAATATAATTCCTTTTCTTCTTCATAGATTTCTGAAATTGACTTAGACATCTTTTTCAAAAGGGAAATATCAGCAGTTTGAGATAATTCCCACATATCATTGGCGATCACATCCCACTTCTTAGAAAGCTCGATGAATTTTTGTCCTATAGTAAGCAAAGCATCCTTGTTGACAAAAGGAACTGCTTCTATTAAAAATTCTCCATACATTTTACGAAAAATTCCGCCACCTGTTCCACCATCTTTATTTATTTGAAAATAGTTGGCTACACCGGAAGTTTTAAGTTTCTCGGTATTAAACTGCTGCCATTTTAATACTTCCTTAGAGAATTTCTTTATGCCATTTATCCCTAAGTGCTGTGCTGGAGGATTCAGCATCGTTTCACAAGTTTCATTGATTGCTTCCTTTATAACTGTGGAATCAATAGCTCTATATCCTGTGAAGTCAAATGTTAGAAATTTGTTGTTGGCAGGAAAAGGTCTGTGTGAGCTGCTGCGGGCTTTCTCAATTTCAGTATAATCTACTAAATGATAATCCTGATGTATTTGCCCTTCTGGAATCTGAATAAGATAATCATCATTATCTCGGTCACTCAGCCAAAATTTTTTTATCGATTCATCATAACCGAATAACACTACTGCATGTCCGCCAAAATGACTGTCCGGTTCCATGCCAAGATATTTTAAATAAGGCATATCTGCATAGATTAAAACTGGATCATTGTTATCAATCATCTGTTTTGTTATCTCTAATACCTTGGTATAATCCTTTGAATGCTTACATTGAATTGTGATATTCAAGCGTTTGGCAAGTTTCTTTTCAAATTCAAATACTTTAGTTCTTCCACTCACCATCGGTGAGTGAGATTGATTGATATACAGAAAAGATAATCCAGAGGCTATTCCGAAAATCATTTCCTCTGACAGAGGATACCCATAATACGAAAAAATCTGTTTCAAAGAGTTGGTGATACAATGCTTCCCACCTAACGGGATAAAATTTTCAATCACTTTTTTCATTATAACGCCTTTCCATCTATCTCATAAGGCAAAAGAATTTCTGTAATATAATTAGCTGGATTCCCATGAAAGATCATCCCTGGACTTTTGATATAGATTTCTCTTGAAGGTGTCAATACTGTTAAATCATGAGCATTCACATATTCAAACAGTGCCTTATAAGCTAAATGCATTGTTTCATAGCTTCCATAATGAATAGTCCGAATTGCCTTTATTTTAGGGATCCATTTGCATTTTATATTAGAGTCTTTTATTTGTTTTTTAATTGGTATACATAGTTCAATGTCTGCTTCTTCGGTACATGCTTCATCATAATAGCAATTAAAATGTCGTCCATTCTTATTATTTTTCACCGCTTTATAAAGCTTTGGTACATAATGAGCAAGATCACTGTATTTTCCGGTGAATCGAAGTGCGCCAGCAAAAACCGAATCAATCTCAACCCTCTCTACCTGATAAGGATTATCCTTTAACACTTTATCTAATAATGGGATGCCTAAGCCCATTTTTAGAATCAATTCTTTTTCTTTTGAGATATTCTTTTCAATAATGTTTATTTTTTCTTGCAGGATATAAGCTAAATCTTCCTCACTTTCAACCATTTCTATACATTCTTTAATTTCCATGATGGAAAAATCCAGGAATCTTAAATACTTAATGAGCAGCCCCTTTTGCAAATCACTATCACAGTAATAGCGATACTGATTTTCCTCATTTCGATAGCTGGGCTTTAATAAGTTCTCTTCATCATAATAACGAAGGGCTTTAACAGTTAATCCTGTAATTTTAGAAAACTGACTTATTTTATACATAGAATCCTCTTTCAATAAACATTATAAACTATCCCCTGCACCGGAAAGTCAAGTTAATTATAACGTATTTGTATACGTAATAATAGAAATAGAACAGCATACTAAAAAGCCAGTGTCTTTCGTTAAGAAAAACTCTGGCTTCTAATCTGAGAATGTTTAATATAACAGACTCTGAGCAAAATTTTACGGGACGCTGACAATGACTAAGCTTCGCGAGCGTTTTGTTTATTTGAGATCATTACGAACGGAGTCCATAATAACACTAATAAGACGATTTCAATCGCTGCCCAAACAGCGGCTTTGATACCTCCGCCTGTTGCCAAGAATGGGAACAAGATCGGCGGTGTTACCCAAGGTGCTGACAGTACAACTCTTTCAATAATACCTAAATCCATTAATATGTATGAAACGGCACCTAATACAGTTGGACCAATGATGAATGGTAACATATATACCGGGTTCATTACGATAGGTACACCGAATGTGATAGGCTCGTTGATTTCGAATAATCCTGGTGCTACTGAGATTCCGATAACTGTACGTTCTGCTTGTACTTTACTGAAGATCAATACAGCGATGATTAATCCGAAAGTTGATCCTGATCCACCAACACGAGTGAAACAGTTCATACCGGCAATAACGTTAGGAATTTCTTTTCCTGTTTTTCCTGCTTCGAATGCAGCTGTATTTTCCAGTAACATTGGTGTTAAGATTGGAGTAGTTACAGAGTTAACGATATTTGCCCCATGCAACCCGAATACCCATAAGAATGCGATTAAGAATTCAATTAAAATTGCTGTTCCTAATGAATCGGCTACACTGTTTAATGGTGCTGATACGAATTTCTGAATAATTACCCATAAGTTCATTCCTGAGAATTTTTCGATATAAATACCAACTGCTACAACTAAGATAACTGTGATGATTGCTGGGATCAATACTGTAAATGATCCTGCTACTGCTGGTGGTACTCCATCAGGCAATGTGATTTTTAATTTATCGTTTCTTGATAATCTTACAAAGATTTCTGCTACGATAATTGTTAAAATCATCCCAACGAACATCCCGTTTGAATCCAGTTTGTTCGCTGCTAGTCCGCCAGTAGCTACATCTGCTGTTAACACATCTACATTTGTTGCTTTGTCAGCCCATGAGTAGTTGTTTGTTAATGTCTGCACTGCTGGTGCTAATCCTAAATAGCAAGTTAAGGCTACTACTGAAGTGGCAATCCCATCTCCGTTTAGTCCTTTTGCCATTTGGTATCCTAATGTTACGACTAACAAGATTGCCATCATGTTGATAGATCCTTTGTTAACTGCTGTCATGACATCTTTAATACCTGTAGACGTGATAAAGTTTGTATATCCCTCTTGAATGGCTACAACATTTAACCCATTCTTAGAGAAGATCCCTTGGATGTTGTTGATCAATACCGCAACCGCACCAACGATTGTAACTGGCATGATAACAACGAAGGCGTCTCTGATTGCAACTAAGTGTCTTTGTGAACCGACTCTAGCTGCAAGAGGGACGAACTTTTCTTCTAAAAACTTCATTCTTCAATTTCCTCCCTTATTGTTATGGTACTATAATATCAGCTTGTAAGGGATTACACTCAAATATTTCGCTTTTTGGTACAGGTTTCATTTTCAGAATTCTTTTTCAGAAACAGAAAAAAACCTCACTCATAATGATAAAGTGAGATTTTTATAATTAATCTTTATGCTTCTTTGATTGAATTTCTTCTTGAATCATGCTTACAAAATCTTCTAAGCTGACAGTAATCTGCTCCTGTTTACCATAAGCACGGTAAGTTACTGTCTTTTCTTTTGCCTCATTATCCCCTAATACTAATTGATAAGGAATCTTATGCACTTGAGCATCACGAATCTTATAGCCTAATTTCTCATCACGAATATCATTTTCCACACGAATATGGGCTTCTTTTAAAACATTTGCTACTTCTTTAGCGTAGTCTCCATGATGTTCATTGCTGACTGCAATCACTTTTACTTGAACCGGTGAAAGCCAAGTTGGGAAAGCTCCGGCATAATGTTCAATTAAAATTCCCATGAAACGTTCCATTGAACCATAAACAACACGATGAATCATTACCGGACGATGTTTTTGACCGTCTTCACCAATATAAGTTAAGTCAAAACGTTCAGGTAAGTTAAAGTCTAACTGAATTGTTCCACATTGCCAAGTTCTGCCAATCGCATCTTTAATCTTGAAATCCAGTTTAGGTCCATAGAAAGCTCCATCTCCCGGATTTAATTTATATTCAATGCCCTTGTGTTGCAAAGCATTTGCCAATGCTTTTTCTGCCATATCCCAGATTTCCACAGAACCAATCGCTTTTTCAGGACGAGTTGAAAGTTCGATGTGATATTCAAAACCAAAGATATCGCTGTAAAATTTATCAATTAATTCAATAACACCAATGATTTCACTTTCGATCTGATCCGGAGTTAAAAAGATATGGGCGTCATCTTGAGTAAAGTTACGTACTCTAAATAACCCATGCAATGCTCCTGAGAATTCATGGCGATGAACAATCCCTAATTCTCCCATGCGAATTGGGAAGTCACGATAAGAATGCAAATCATTTTTATACACCAGAATAGATCCGGGACAGTTCATCGGTTTAATCGCATATTCCACGTCATCGATTTCTGAAGTATACATATTTTCACGATAGTTGAACCAATGTCCGGAAATCTCCCATAGTTCTTTATTCAGCATGATCGGTGTTTTGATTTCTTGATATCCTGCTTTAGCATGTTCTTCATGCCATAGATTTTCCAACTCGTTTCTAACAGCCATTCCTTTTGGTAAGAAGAAAGGGAACCCCGGACCAAATTCAGACAGGAAGAATAATTCTAATTCTTTTCCCAATCTGCGATGATCACGTTTTTCTGCCTCTTCTAAGAATTTCAAATAATTATTTAAGCCCTCTGCAGTAAAATGGCTTGTTCCATAAACACGCTGCAATTGTTTATTATTTGAATCTCCACGCCAGTAAGCTCCGGCTAATGACATTAATTTAAAATGCTTGATATCACTTGTCTTAGGCAAATGAACGCCACGGCATAAATCTGTAAAGTCTCCTTGTGAATAAACAGTGATTGTTCCTTCTAAATCCTTGATAAGTTCTACTTTATAAGGATCCTCTTTAAACATTTCCAAAGCCTCTTCCTTGCTGACCACTTTACGTGTAATCACTTCAGCTTTAGAAGCTAAACGTTTCATTTCCTTTTCAATCTTTGGCAGATCACTTTCAACGATTGCCGGTTCTACATCGACATCATAGTAAAAACCATTTTCAATATTGGGACCGACACCGAATTTAGCGTCAGGCCATAAACTCTTAATTGCCTGTGCCATTAAGTGAGCAGTCGAATGATTTAAGATATCAAAAGCATCGATCATATCATTTGTAATCAATTCCAATTTAGCGTCTTCTTCAATCGGTCTGCTTAAATCATACATTTCACCGTTTACCTTTGCGGCAACACTTTTTTTACGCAGTCCTGAAGAAATGCTTTGTGCGATTTCTCCGGCACTGATGCCTTTTTCAAATTCTTTGACGTTTCCGTCTAAAAAAGTTATTTTAATCATTTTTATCTTCTCCTATCCAAAAGCGTAAATAAGTCTGTAATTCATCTTCATCATAATATTCATTTTCTAACTGACCGCCACATTTCTCGATTGTTTTGCGAGAAGCGATATTCTCCTTATTACATGTCACTAAGACACGATCAATGCCTAAATCATGACAGATCATCAGCCCCATTTTAAGCATGGTTGTGGCATAGCCTTTTTTTCTTTCACTGGGAGCCACACTATAGCCAATGTGCCCTCCGCTTTTTAATAAGCCTTCGTTTAAACGATGACGAATATTGATCGTTCCTAATATTTTATTTTCACCTACTAAAAAGTAGGTGGTGGCGGGAACATACCCGTCTGGCAGCTGAACCCCTAAATGATAGTTCTTTGCTTTTTCTAACCAGTCCTGATAATCTTCGTTTTGATGACATCCGCCATCTCCATTGATATAGAATTCCCCCGCCGCAAATGTTTCTTCCTGATATGCTTTAATCATATCTTTATGCTTCATACTTGGAAATTCTAATACTGCTTCCGACATTTAACCCCCTCCTTTTTAATAAAAAAGAGACTTCGTCAAAGGACGAAATCTCGTGGTACCACCTTTATTTGCATATTGCTATGCCTCAATATCGTAACGTGATCAACGGCCATCTCTTTCGAGGGCAACTATTAGGGAGTACCTATACATATATTCAAAGACTTTCACCTACCGTCTTCTCTCTAAAGAAATCTATCTATAGACATATCCTAAATCCTTGTTTTTATACTTTTATTCTAATCTAATTTATGCAATTGTCAAGAATTATGTTTCATAAATCTTTTCACTCTGTATTATTCCCTTTCCTTCATCAAGGTATCCCCTTTTTTTATAAAAAGCCGTTGAATCCCACCATAAATTCTGATGTAAAAGCAAAAGTGCGGGAACATACAGAATCCAAGTCAGATAAACATATAGGATATTTCCAAAAATATTGTATAACCCTACACAAAGATCACTTATTAAAAGAATGAGAAAGCCGATTTTTAAAGTTGAATGCTTTTTGATATTCCCTAACAGCATCACAATATAAATGGCTGCCAGTTTAATGACAATCGGCAATGGCAGCAGTAATCCAATCCCGATAATATAATAGCTATTAATCCCGAAATAAAGCCATTGCATTAAAATAAAGAAATAAATGCCTAAAATGGGATCCTGCTGATAGGCTAAGAAATAATCACCAGCAAAAGTCAGAACCAATAAAAAAGACTGCTTTTTATTTTTATAAGCAAGGGAAAGGGAAATTAAAAAAAGAGTAATCCATAATTTATTCACATCATTTGTGATATCGCATAAGATTAATATTTCCAATAAAAAAAGAACCATGATTTTCACTATTTTCATAGTTTAATTATGGTTCATTCTTTTATTCTTTATACGCTTGATAAAATAAATCAGTACAAAGCCAACCAACATTCCTAAGGAATCGATGAAAACATCCTGAATCTGTCCACTGCGCCCGGGAACAAATAACTGATGCACTTCATCACTGCAGGCGTAGATGACGGTAATCAAGGCTGCATAACGATAAGGCTTTAGAGGCTGAAGCAAAATGACTGCCCGATAAGACAAAATCCCTAAAACAAAATAGGAAAACATATGGGCACTTTTGCGAACGATAAATTGAAGCGTATCCATGATCGGCAGATGAATCAGATCTATCCCGATCCACTCTCCGATTCTAGCCAAAAGCTGACCACTGGTGCCGCTTGACTGATCGCCGTTCTGCATTGAAAACATGAAGATTACGATCATCCAGAGAACGACCAGTCCAAAGCGAAGATAGATCTTTTTCTTATTTCCACTCAATAACATCGCCCACCTTTCCCATAAAACCAATATAATCAATATCTAAGATGTGGTCACAATACAAACTGTCATAGCTTACTTTAGCTTCATTTTCCATGACTTTGACCCCAATTACACGGACATGCTCCGGCTGCTGAATCACCTCTTGATTTTCATAACGGAACCAGTGTGTATCTGTATTCATTAATGTGAAAGATTCAGGCAATGCTTTGATTTGATCACTATTGATATAGCGATATGGACCTAACTGCAGCAGATTTTGATCTAAAATAATAAGATCGCACATTTCACGAGAATAATTCCCCGGCAGTTCGATAAATGGCACAGCGTGATGCTCATCTATGATACGAAGCGGAAAAGGAAATAAAACCACATCCAATGTCTCCATCATGATTGGCGCAATGACCTGCAAATCTTGTGTATAGAATGTTCGTTGGTCTATGTATTCATTCATTTTTAGATAATATTTCCCGGGAATTGACATTTTCTTTCCTTCTCCCCGTTTTATTTTCTGACCAATGACACTTCTTATTTCAACATTTCCATCTAAATAAGTCACATACATATAGGTTTCACCATTTTCATCTATAAAACCAAAACGAGGATGATCAAAGCCCAATAGTTGTCCCGGATAAACATATTCTGTTTCCATTTTATTTAATAAAACCGGTGTCGTCAGTTTGCCCATTTGATAGTAAGCTAAACTAAGCTGTTCTTTTTTATATTGAATCTGATAGACACGGTTATCGGCTCCATAGCTTCCTTCAATCTGTATAGCCTGTTTGGGTATCATCAGCGTTGTTTCTTCCTGATATTCTTGGAGATACATCTTTCCCAGTTCTTTTGCAAGAGCCGCTACTCCTGATTCCTTAGAAGTGCTAAGGACAGCAACACTGAGTTTTCTTTTTGGCAACAAATAAGCATAACTCATATAACCAAATGTTGCACCGCCTTTGGCGACTGCTTTAAAGCCCATTGCTTCAAAATACGGAAGTGCAATATGGTCAAAGCCTAAGCCATAACCATTGGCATTAAGCGATAGAGTCTGAATAGGGTTTACATACTGCATGCTGCTCATTTCATTCCAGCTTTCTTGACTGATCAGCCGATAGTCGTTTAAGGCATCCAAAAATAAGCAAAGATCCTCAGCTGTGCTGTATACTCCACCAGAGCCAATACCATTTACATATTCCTGATTAAAATCACGTTCATAATCGTTGGTAGCATGAGCATAAGTGTCCTCATTTAAAACCGCTCCCGGAAATTCTGTATCCTTCATTCCTATAGGATTAACAATATAAGTAAGACAATAATCTCGAAAAGACATCTGACTTACAGTTTCTACCAGATATTGTGCTAATACAAAGCCATCATTGCAGTAAACACTGTACTTGCCCGGTTCACTCTTTAAAGGAAGCTGACGGTACATCTCCAGCATATCAAAAATATACTGCGGATAATAATGATTCGTATATTTACCACGGAAAGAGGTAGAAGGCAGTCCGCTGCTGTGATTTAGCAGCATGCGAACAGTAATTTGGCGATAGCGGCGATCTTTCATAATAAAATCTGACACATAATCACAGACCGGACGATCGAGGTCTACCTTATTTTGATCGACCAGTTGTAAAACAGCGACAGTGACAAACAATTTAGAAATAGATCCTATCGTAAAACGTGTATGCCCATTTACCTGATCCGAAAAACCGCATTGTCTGTTTCCAAAGCTATAAGAAAAAACAGGCTGATTATGGTCATGAATACAAACACTAACTGCTTGAATATCTTTTTCCTGACAATATTTTTCTATGAAAGCTTTCATTCCTTTTTCCTCCTGTCATCCACTAAATAAAACCGGTTTTGAAACGAGACACATAAAAGATGTTCCACAGGCAATGTGGCAGTCTGAAACATGAACGGTGTCAACAGTTCACCTAATGCGTTCATATAGCCATAACGATAACCTACTCCGGCAATAATATGCTGTCCCTTACAGATCGTTAACGTATCATAGATGATCGGAATAACAAGCTCTCCAGATACCGAATACATACCGTAATACCCCTCTTTTTCTACACGTACCCTATCCTCAAATACCGGCAGCAAATCATCATAAAGGCATGGGATAATCAGCTTTCCGCTTACATGGATAAGTCCCCAGCCGTTTTCATTGAGTACACGATAATAGTCCTGATAGCCGTCTTTCAACTGATCATAAATAAAATCAATCTTGATTTCTCCCTGCGGACTGATTACTCCATAGTAATCCTCTTTCCTTGCAATCAGATCATGGTCTGCCCAAATCAAAGTCTCATAATCAAACGGAAGCAGAATATTTCCCTCTAAATCAATGACTCCATAATAATTTCCTTTTTTCACAATCGCCATATGTTCATGAAAGGCTTGAGCTTCATCAAACCCTTGTGACAATGTGATCTCTTTATCTAAATGACAATAGTACCAGTGTCCGTTCATTTTCATCGGCACAACCCCTTCAGCATAATCTCCTACTTCTTCTTCAAAAACATAATGCTGATCGTCAAATTTAAAAATGGTAATAGGTCCTAAAACCAAACGCTGATGATCATGATGAATCCTAATATCATCATAAATGAGGTCTAAAACAATATTTCCCTGACAGTCAATCAAACCATAAAGATGCTCACCTTCTTGATTGATTATCGCATAACCATGATGAAACATGTAGGTATCCTGTCTTTTAGTTTCATCTATAGACAAGTGAAGATCAATCACAAAATGACCATTCTGATCGATAAATCCGCCATGCTGATCTGTTTCCACATAGGCTAGTCCTTCACTAAACTGGTACACTCTTTCTAAATTTGGGATATCTAATAAGCGACTGTGTTCTGTTTCCCAGCTGACATTATAAAAAGAAAGCGGCAAAGCTTGGTTGAGACGTCTCGCTAAAATGCTTAACAAGCGATTTTGAGCCATCTCTTTATTCATCATAATCCAGTCATATTCGCTCCACAACAGCTGTAATTCTTCATCCGCTGAGGCAATCGTATCGGCTTCAGATAAATAATAATAGGCTTTTTCTAAATCCTTTTTACCATAAAGATATACTCGAATATAATTCAAATAGATCCACAGATCCCGTCTGCCTTGTGCAAAAGCTTTATCTAAATAAAATAATTTCTGCTCGTGATCCTCCAATACACCGTATAAATAAGCCAGCTCACTTAATAAAAACAAATGATCCGGACTGATCGAATATCCCTTTTCATAAGCATAGATCGCATCTTCGATTCTATAAAGCTGATGATACGCATAACCTAATTCAATCCAAGTTTCCCCGTCACGGTTATCCTCAACTATTTCTTCCAGCTTATCTACTGCCTCCTGATAATTTTCAATCAAATTATAGTAGACTCCAAAATGATAACAGACAAAATCATGGTGTTCAGGATATTGAACCAGCATTTCCAAGTAAGTATGCTGATCTTCCATTGTTTCATTCATCTCATTTAAGATAATGATATCTTCTAAAAGCATTTCATCTCTGCCTAATTCCAATAAGCGCTTATTCATCCTATTAGCTTTAGTATAATCGCCTAAATCACTGTAAGCGTTGGCAAGCTGCTCTAAAGTCCAGCGGTCATCCGGATGTAGTTCCAGTCCTTCCAGTAAATAAATAATGCCTTCTTCCTGCATCCCCATTTTTAAATACGTATAAGCGAGTTCACTGAAAAGCCATTGATCTTCTCTTCCTAAGTACACACATTTTTCTAAGTAGAATAAAGCTTCGTCAAACTGTTCCAAACGATTGTAGGTCCAACCAATCTCACTGTATAAAGTAATGCTTTCAGTGACCTGCTGACTGGCTTTTAAAAAATAAGGCAGAGCTAAATGATATTGTTCTAAAGCGTTGTAAAGCTGTCCTCTTGTAAAGTTGAGCCAAATGGAATCCACAACCTGATGAGCAATCGTCTCTAAATATAAAAGAGCTTCCTGATATTGTTTTTCTTTCAGATAACGCTGTAGCGTTTGCTCATACTCTTTCTTTGTCCTAAATAAAAAAGTTTCATCCATTTTCTCACCTTCTTTTCAATACTTCTATTATAAACATATCAAAGATTCTTTACAAATAAAAAGGAAACATATCGTTTCCTAAATACCAAACCCGGTAATCATTCCCATGAGATAAACCCCGTACAATTTAAAGATCAGTTTATAACTGATTGCTCCCATAATATAAATAAAGCACATCAGTATAAAGGCAATGACACAAGACAGTACTAAAATACTGATTAAGTGATCGCCGCTGACAATCCTTGATAAAACAAGTGTCTTAATAAACATAACACTGGCAAAGATCAATCCGCTGATAAATATAAAAAGAATCAAATAACCAATGAAACTATTAAGCGGCAATAACAGCAATAAGCACCCAACGACAATAAATGGATCCAACACAATCCCAAAGATATTAGTTGCCTTTAGTGAGCGAAACAGTGAAACCTTATGATGTTCAACGACTCCCTCTACTGCGGTTAAAACAAAAGCAATCAGCCATTGGAAAAGCAGACTTAATATAAAAACTGCAAGCATCATTTCTAAGAAAGGTCCCCAGATCTGAAAATATTTTCCATAGCCAATATTATGTACGAATAACTGCATTTTAATTGCCAGTACAAATGGAATCAATGATAATATAAAGCCATTAATGACACTTATTAGAATATGTGTCTTAAAAGAATAACCAAAAATATGCTGGATGGCTCCGACATGATCTTTCATAAAACTGGCAATATGTTTAAAATAATTTAAAGAAACATGTCCCACTTGTTTCCCGGTTTCATACAAGATCTCACTGACTGGTTTTTTAGGTTCCTCTTCTTCCGAATGAACCTCAATCTCATTTTTTTCTTCTGTAGCGGGTTCTTCTTCCGTTTCCTCTTTTTCTATTATTTCTGTTTCTTCTTTTGAATCCTCATTTAAATTATCATTATCGATAGGATCCTGATCGTTTCTTTTATCATCATCCATTTTTAAACCTCCTCTATAGATAAATCATAGCTAAATTTCTTATAAAATGAAAGAAAAAGATGTTCTTTAGGAAGATTTTGTATATAATAGAGATAGTTAAAAATGAATAAATGGCAAAACACATGGCATCTTTTACGAGCGATAGTGGTTCATTAACTCAGGCGTAAAGGGATGTTTACGCCATTTTTTTATGGAGGACACTATGAAAAAAAATATTTTATTAGGAATTACCGGTGGAATAGCGGCTTATAAGGCTGCCGATCTTACCAGTCAGCTAATCAAGCTTGGCTATGATGTGGATATTATCATGACCAAAAACGCCACAGAATTTATCGCCCCTTTGACCTTTGAATCTCTGACAAAGAAAAAAGTGTATTTAGATACTTTTGAGAGAACGACAGACGGCGAAGTCAAGCATATCGAACTCGCAAAAAAAGCAGATGTTTTCATGATCGTTCCCGCAACTGCAAACATCATAGCGAAGATTGCTCATGGGATTGCTGATGATATGCTGACCTCTACTTTTTTAGCGGCAACCTGCCCAAAAATACTTGCCCCGGCTATGAATACCCATATGTATGAAAATCCGATGACACAAGATAATCTGGAACGCTGCCGACATTTTGGCATGACTCTAGTGGAGCCTAGCAGCGGACGTTTAGCCTGTGGGGACAGTGGAAAAGGAAAGCTGCCTTCAACTGAAATTCTGCTTGACGCTATTGAGTTTGCTTTAATCACAAATAAGCCGTTAACCGGTAAAAAGGTATTGGTAACTGCCGGTCCCACACAAGAGAATATTGATCCGGTGCGTTTTATCACCAATCATTCCAGCGGTAAAATGGGTTATGAGATCGCCAAAATGGCACGGCTGCTAGGTGCAGAAGTAACTCTATTAAGCGGACCTGTGACTCTTAAAGAACCGATTGGCATTAAAATGCTTTATTTTACAACCGCACAGGAACTATTTGAATTAGTTAAAGAAATCCTGCCGCATTATGACTATATTATCAAAGCTGCAGCCGTAGGTGATTATCGCTGTGAGGATGTTCAGCCCCATAAAATTAAAAAACAAGATAAGCAGCTGACACTGACCTTTACTTCAACCCCTGATGTTTTAATGTATATCGGTCAGCATCGCCTGCCTCATCAAGTAATCTGCGGCTTTGCGATGGAAACACAAAACTTAGTTGAGAATGCTGCTGCTAAATTATCAAAAAAGAACTGTGACCTGCTGGTAGCCAATCATCTGCTTACAGATGGAGCCGGATTCCAGACAGATACGAATGTCGCTACTATTATTACTCCGCAGTATCAAAAAGAATATGAACTGATGAGTAAAAAAGAATTAGCTAAGATCATCTTAGAAACAATGATTGAAATCGAAAAGGAGAAATCATTATGCTAGTCGCTGTTGATATTGGAAATACAAATATTACGATTGCTTTATTTGATGGTAAAAAGATTATCGGCAATTACCGTCTGACCACTAAAATGCAAAGAACAAGTGATGAATACGGCTTTATGCTGCTGAGCTTCTTCAATGCCTCTGACACCTCAATCGAAGATGTGGAAGATGTCATTATCAGCAGTGTCGTTCCCAAAATCATGCACTCATTTACCAGTGCTATCATCAAATACCTGCATCATGAGCCAATCCTCATCGGACCGGGCATCAAAAGCGGGATTGCCATCAAATCGGATAATCCCAGTTCAGTTGGGGCGGATCGCATCGTCGATGCCGCCGGCGCATACTATACTTACGGCGGTCCTGTATTAGTGATCGATTTTGGCACCGCTTCTACTTTTGATTATGTTAATGAAAAAGGAGAGTTCCTTTATGGGATCACAGCTCCCGGCTTAGAAATCTGCGCACAGGCACTTTCTTCACAAGCTGCGCAATTACCGGAAATCCAAATTGTTAAACCGGATACGATCCTCGCTAAAAATACTGTGAAAAGCATGCAGGCTGGAGTTATTTACGGCTATATCGGACTGACTGAAAATATTATCAAGCAAGTAAAAAAGGAAATCGGCACCCCGATGAAAGTGATTGCGACCGGTGGTTTAGGACGCGTTATTTCAGCGGAAACCGATCTTATCGATGAATATGACAGTGATCTGACATTTAAAGGATTATATCTGATCTATCAGCGTCACTTAAAACAACTTGAAAAGAGAGCATCCTACTAAGGGTGCTTTTTAAAACCCAATTTCTGTTTTATTGAAACTCAAAAAACTGAATGCTATAATGAAAGAAAGAAAAGAGGGATATGATGTGTAAAGAATGCTACTGTGATGAGCCTAGGATTACCCCCCTGCTTCACCCGCTTGATTGTTTAAATCAGCATACTCAATATATTTGCGGAACCTGCGGTCGCTGCATCTGCATTGAACGTGATCCAAAACGAGGTCTGCAACGATGGAACTTTCCATTCAAGTCCTTAGCTGTCGCAAAACTTTATTTACGAACTGCTGATTATACAATGAAGACTGCCTGCGGGATCTATGAGATTAAAAACGATCAAGGCAGAATTTCCTATAAAATATTTGCGCACTTTTCTGATTTGCAAGAATATTTATCTAAAAATAAAAACAAGCACTGTGAAAAAATGGTGCCTGTGTTTCAAATGGATTCCTATCAGGAATATCCCCATACTAAAGTAAGAAAGCTTACCGCTAAAGAAATCGAATGCTATCTAAAAGAACGCTGAAATCAGCGCTCTTTTTAATTGAGTGATGAATGACTGAGAATGTAAAACTCTTCTTGACTAGGAAGTGTTTTTTTCTCCAGCTTTTCTAAGCTATCGTCAAATTTCTGAGCTTCCTTTTCATCGATCTGCATGATAGGACTGTCATAATAAGTCCACTTTCTTCCGTCTAAAACATTATCTTTTAGCTCTTTTACCATCATTGCCGAAGGAAAGACACCGCCTTCTATAGAGATATTATATTTTTTACAGCTTTTAAATCCACGTGCAACATAATTGCTCGGGCTTCCAAAGATGACAATGACATCATAGCCTAAAGATATGGCTTCATTAAAAGAATACTCCAACAGCCTTTTACCGTAGCCTTTGCGTTGATAATCAGGATGAATACACAAAGGTCCAAATGTCAAAATTTCTTTTTCCTGTCCGTTTTCATCCACTAACTTTGCTTTCGTATACATGATATTTCCAATAATCTTCCCATCTAACTCCAATACAAAATCCAATTCCGGAATAAAATCGTTATGTTTTCGCATGATATGAACCAAATAATGTTCAGTACATCCCGGAATATATAAATTATAGAATGCCTTGCGTGTCATTTCTTCTACGATTGAATAATCCTTTTCTTCTTCATTTCTGATAGTGATCATGATAGTTCCTCCTTTGGTGTCGGTTGGATTAAATGATGCTCGAATAAGGTATCAAATGTATTGACTGCACCTCCATGCTCAACAATTTTTCCATCTACGACTTTATCAATATCTACACCTGTAAACTTTAGTCTTTTATGGGTGGGCTTAATCCCGATCCATTCCCCTTTATGTGTTCCTTCCATAATAAATTCTGAGACGACATAATCTTTATCCACATATTGGCGAGTAAGTGTCATTGTATAATCCGGATATGTTTTTTTCACCTCTATAAGATGTGTTTTCATTCCTTCAATGCCCAACGGAAAGTTCTGATCCCCTACTCTTATCTCACATTCTTCAGCAACATATTGCCCAAGCTCATCAAGCAGGTTCTTTGATACGACCTCCTCATAAAAATACCTTATGATTTCTTTCTTTTCCATCTTTATCGCCCCCTAATAATTGTATTCCTTTTAAGTATACCATGTCCCTATAGTTCCCGTCATTTTATTTTACCGATGGGTATTTGTAAAGACAGTGACATTAAATCCAAAATAAAAAGATAATCATGACGATTATCCTTGGCGATGATCTCCAAAACGCGTGACATAAAGCTGAGAGATTAACTCTGCAAATGACAGCAGCATGAAACGTCCCATATAAAGATCATCATCTGAAGAAATATAAATGACACGATCAAATTCACTCACTAATTTAGGATCATGATTCGCTGTAATTAAAACTGACTTTGCTCCCGATTTTTCAATCGCACGCTTTAAACGCGGCGTTCCGCGAAGGTAGTTGCCTCGAACAGATATCGTAATGGCAATACTGTCAGCGTTCAGACTTTCAGCAATCTTGATCTGCTGATCAGAATCATTTTTGGCGATTGAATATTTATTACATGACAGCAATGCTGCCTGAATCAGCTGAGCAATGCTGTGAGAAAAATGGGATCCATAAAAAGCAACATTGCTGCTGTCATGAATATCATCTACAAATTCTTCCAACACTTCCCAGTCAAGCAAATCAATCTGTTCTTCTAAACGCATACCCGCTTTTTTCAAATAAACCGCACTGGCTTTTTTAGGATCTTGAAGCATGACAGGTTCATAATAATCGGTGCTTTTTAAACTTGTATATTTGGCACACTCCATCTTTAAATGGATATAGTCGTCATATCCTAATTTACGACAAAAGCGACTGATCGAAGCAGGTGAAACATGGCAGGTATTTGCGAATACTACAATGTTCATCTCGGCAATTTCAGAAATATTCTTTAATATAAAATCAGCAATTGTATAATTTAAATCATCTTTTGATGAAGAATTAACAAATAAAACCAGTCGATAAAATAAGTAGTTCACCCTATCATCCTCTCTATAATTCCTTAATAAATTCCTTGATTAACTGCATTCCCATCATAACATTTTCATCACTTGTTGCATAGGATAAGCGAATAAAATCATTACATTGACTGCCCAGGGCATTGCCGGGAACGACCGCTACACCTTTTTCCTCCAGCAAGGCATCAGCAAATTGCTGACCGTCTAATCCGGTCTTAGAGACATCGATAAAAACATAGAATGCCCCTTGCGGTATCACAAAATCAAGCTCCGGTATTTCCTTTAGCATTCGCATCACTTTCTGCCGACGCTGATCAAAACGTCGGACCATTTCTTGTACTTCTTTTCGTGTTGTTTCGTTATTCATCACTTTAGCGACACCAACCTGTATAAAGGTGGGTGCACAGGTGGTAGCGTACTGATGAACTTTTAATAAGGGTTCTATCAGTTCTTTGTCCGCACACAGATATGCCAAACGCCATCCGGTCATCGCATAGGCTTTAGAAAAGCCGTTCATCATAATCGTTCTTTGTTTCATTGACGGATATGCAGCAAACGATCTGCATTTTCGATCATCATACACTAACTGATCGTAGATTTCATCAGAAAATACCAGCAGATCATGTTGGATACATATATCACATAAAGCCTGAATAGACACCGAGTCGTAAACTGCTCCTGTTGGATTGCACGGATTATTAATAACGATCATTTTCGTTCTTGGTGTAATGGCTTCTTTTATATCTTCTATGTCCAGCTGAAAACCATTCTCTTTTTTTAACGGGACATCGACAAATATGCCCCCTGCCATATGAATCATATTTTCATAGCTTAAAAAAGCCGGTGTACAGACGATGACTTCATCCTCTGGATTAATCAGCCCCAGCATGACATGATTAATGGCTTCCGAACCTCCACTGGTAATCAGTATTTCTTCACTAGGATCATAGTGGATTCCATGGTGACATTTCACAAGTTCAGAGACTTCTTTTCTCAGTTTCAAATCCCCCCGATTTGAAGCATAATGACTGTAATTGTCTTCTATGGCTTGGATTGTCGCCTGCTTGATCGAGCTCACTGTCGCAAAGTCCGGTTCCCCTGTACTAAAGCGAATAATTGAACGACCAAGAGCTTCCAAAGCATTCGCTTTATCACTGACTGCACGAATTTTTGAAGCTTTTACTTCGTTTAATCTTGCTGCTCCTTTATTCATTTTTATCCCCCTATTATCATATATTTTCAATTATACCTGAATTTTTGAAAAGTACAATCGTAAACAATATTTTGTTGAAGAACGACAAAATTACTGTTACACTGATTAAAAGGAGTGATGCCAATGAAGTATTTTAATCGTGGCGTTTTAATTTTATCTATCTTACTTTTACTCTACGTAATCGTTATTAATATTGTTTATGGAAATATAGCCTTTTCCAAAATTCTTGGATTTGCTTGTATTCTTGGTATACTTTACGGCATATTCCAGATCAGACAGCACGATCAGCTGTTAGCCGTCTTGCCGATCTGGTTAAAATATATTTTATATGGTTTATTTACAGCCGGTTTAATATTATTTATAATCGTAGAAAGCGTTATTATTTATGGTGCTGTACATATTGATGAGCTGCAAGCCGATAAAGTAGTCGTTTTAGGTGCCGGATTAAAAGGCGATCAGATCACCACTTCATTACTTTATCGTTTGGATACAGCGATTGAATATTATCAAAAGTTTCCCGAAACAACTCTGATTGTAAGCGGCGGTCAAGGAGAAGGAGAAACAATCAGTGAAGCCTCGGCGATGTATCAATATTTAGTAAAGCACGGCATTCCTAAAGAGAAGATCATTCAGGAAGATCAGTCAACCAATACCTACGAAAACTTTAAGTTCTCTATGCAGTATATCCAAGCCAATGATAAGGTCATGATTATATCCAATGACTTTCATATGAGCAGGGCAAAGCTGATTGCCAGCCGTCTAGGCATTGATGCTTACGGATACAGTGCACCAAGCCATTTGCCAACCATCATTAATTTTTATATTCGTGAATTCTTTGCCTATTTAAAAGATTTTATCTTAATACGTCCATAACAACAATTTTACCAAGCAAAAGTAAAACAATTAAACATAAAACAAATCCCGCCTTCTCATCACGACTTACAGATTGCCCCTTCTATCATCACAGATATCTATCAAGCCTTTAAAAGTTTAGAGGATCAGCATTTACTAAAGAAGCGGAAACGGTCTCTTTGATTTTGGTAATTTTCAGATTCATATATAATTTTTATTTAATTCTATTGATAAACAGAATGTTTTTTAATTTACACTATATAACTATGAATTAATTTTCTTGACATCTTTAAAAAATTGCTTTAAGATAACTACAACGACGATGAAATGAAGAGTAACTTACTTTTACCTCATAGAGAGTTCTTGGCTGGTGGAAAAGAACAGGGAGCGGTAAGCGAAGATGGTCATGGAGTTGCATGGGTGATATTTAGCCTATGACGTGAGTGCCCGTTACCGCACTAGAGTATGATAGTACTCGATGAGGTTATGATTGTGAGGTCATAATGAATTAAGGTGGTAACACGAGCATGCTCGTCCTTTTATTAGGACGAGCTTTTATATTTTAAGGAGGAATTTTATGATTGAAGTCAAAAATGTCAGCAAGATTTATCAAAACAAAAAGCAGACAATCAAAGCTGTTGACGATGTCAGTTTGACGATTCAGGATGGTGAAATCTATGGCATTATCGGTTACAGCGGCGCTGGTAAATCAACACTGCTGCGAATGATCAATTCATTGGAAAAGCCGACAATGGGAACAGTGTGGATCGATCAGCAGAATATTTCAGAGCTAAACAAGAAAGCATTGAACCAAGCAAGAATGAAGATTGGCATGATCTTTCAGCATTTTAATTTACTTTGGAGCAGGACTGTGATTGAAAATATTGAACTGCCCTTAGAAATTGCCGGGCTTTCTTCAACAGATTGCAGAATCCGAGCAAAGGAACTGATTGAACTGGTTGGTTTGACCGGAAAAGAAAACAGTTATCCAAGTGAATTGTCAGGTGGACAAAAACAGCGTGTCGGCATTGCCAGAGCTTTAGCCAACCGTCCTACCGTTTTGCTCTGCGATGAAGCCACTTCTGCTCTTGATCCCGATACAACCGAATCTATTTTAGATTTGCTGGTAAAGATCAATCAGGAGCTGCATTTAACCATCGTTTTGATTACCCATCAAATGGAAGTGGTTCAGAAGATCTGTCACCGTGTTGCTGTGATGGTCGAAGGAAAGGTTGTTGAAGAAGGCTCAATGAAAGATATTTTCCTAAAACCAAAACATGCGGTCACTAAACGTTTTGTCGGTGAAGAAAAAAGCTATAATCAGGAAACTGATTTAAAAACAATCTATTCAGACGGCGTGTTATACAAACTGACATTCACTCAGGAAAATTCTCGCCAGCCGATCTTGTCGCAGGCGATTCGCCACAGTGATTTGGATATCAGCATCGTTCAGGCAAAGCTGACAAATACACAGGAAATGTCTTTTGGAATGATGTATATCCATGCTTCAAAATGTGATGATCAAAAGCATCAGTGCTTTATCCAGTTTTTAAAAGAAAAAAATGTTTTAGTGGAGGTGATTTAAATGGGAAATCAAATTGATTGGGAAAGTATTATGATTGCACTTAGGGATACTTTATTTATGAGTTTTACCTCATTAATTGCAGCGATCGTGCTGGGACTGCTTTTAGGCATCCTCCTATATATTACACAAGATGACGGTCTTTATCCTAACCGATTCATCAGCCGAACCCTTAATTTTCTAGTAAATATCCTAAGATCTATCCCCTTCATTATCCTCTTATTTATCCTTCTTCCTCTGACAAAGGTATTAGTTGGATCAATTTTAGGAGCGAAGGCAGCTTTACCGGCTCTGATCATTTCAAGTGCGCCCTTTTATGCCCGCATGTGCATGGTTGCCTTCAATGAAGTAGATAAAGGAACCATTGAAGCAAGCAAGGCAATGGGAGCCTCTAACTGGCAAATTATGACAAAAATCCTGTTGCCGGAAGCAAAACCGGCTTTATTTTCCAACATGACCATCATGGGAGTTACCCTCATTGGCTATACAGCCATGGCGGGTGCCATCGGTGCCGGTGGTCTGGGACATTTAGCGTATTTATATGGCATCGCCAGAAATAATCCGACCATGACCTACATTGCAACTTTCTTAATATTAGTCATTGTCTTCATTGTCCAAATGATTGGCGATCGCATTGTGAAAACTACAGATAAAAGATAGGAGAAAACAACATGAAAAAACTAACTACATTATTATTTACTGCTTTATTATTTATCACTTTAGTAGGCTGCGCTAATAAAAACAGCGGTTCTGCGAATACTTTAATCGTTTCTGCTACCTCAGATCCTCATTCAAGAATTTTGGAAGCAGCTAAGCCTATTTTAAAGGAAAAATACGATATTGATTTAAAGATTAAGGTTTTAGATGATTACTACATTTTCAACAAAGCCCTAGATAACGGCGAAGTGGATGCTAACTATTTCCAGCATTTACCCTTCTTTGAAGAAGAATTAGCGACACATCAATATGATTTAGTAAATGCCGGGGGAATCCATATCGAACCCTTTGGTATTTATTCTAAAAAATACAGCAAATTAGAGGATATCCCGAATGGAGCTGCGGTAATCATCTCAAATTCTGTTGCCGATAACGGACGTATTCTAGCTATTTTAGCGGATGCCGGTCTGATTAAGATTCCCGAAGGTAAAAACATTTTCGATTTAACGATCAGTGAAATCCAAAATAATAAAGACTATAATCCTAAAGCATTGAAATTTAATGAAATCAAACCGGAACTGTTAGTCACCACTTTCAACAGCAATGAAGGGGATTTAGTGGCTATCAACGGAAATTACGCTATTCAAGGCGGATTAAATCCAAGCCAGGATGCATTGATCTTAGAGAGTGCCTCACAGGATAATCCATATGTCAATATTGTGGCAACAACTAAGACTTTACAAAATGATGACCGTATTTTAGCTTTGGTAGAAGTATTGCAGTCTGATGAAATCAAACAATTTATAGAAAATACCTACAGCAATGGTTCAGTTATCCCTGCTGAAACGAATTAACGATGCTTAGTCATCGTTTTTTTATTACTTTCATGATTAATTATCAAAATAAACCATTATGCTTTAATCCCTCTTTGTCCTTATGTTAATATTTATGTTTGTTTCGATTTATAATTATAGTATAATATAAGATAGAAGATCTAAATTTGATTGGCAATGAAAATTATTATTTAGCTTAATGAAGGCTTACTGTTAGAAAAGATTATAAGAACCAATGATGTTAGTAATTATAATATTTTTTTCAAAAAATAAAAGTGAAAATTGTCTAATGAGGAGGAATCATGTTGTTTAAAAGAAACTCGATGAGCAGACCAATACGGCGTATGGATGTTCAGGTATCTATTTTTACTGCGGCTGTTGTCACTGTCTCATGTTTATGTGTGTTTGCCGTACATTATTTCAGCACCTATCACGATATGATTCGTTCATTAAATGATCGTGTGTTGGCAATCTATGATTATTTGGAAGATTCACTTGATCGAGAGGCGTTTTCACAGCTTCGCTCAATAGAGGATATGAATACTCCATTATATCAAGACAGCCGTCAGATCTTTGCGAATGTTAAGCAGGCAACAGATGTGCGTTATCTTTATACCGCAACCCAAATAGAAAACGGGGACTTCATTTATCTTATTGACGGACTGCCTTTAGAAGCTGAAGATTTTCGTCATCCCGGGGATTTAATTGAAAAAGAAATTATCCCGGAACTGCAGCGAGCCATGAATGGAGAAACAATCATGCCAAGCAATATCAAAGAAACCGAATGGGGAAAAATATTTATCGCCTATCTTCCTATCCATTCAGAACAAAATAACGATGTGGTAGGTGTCGTTGGCATCGAATTTGATGCTGCCAAACATTATAATACATATAAAAATCTCCGCCTATTTACTCCCATTATTATTTTAGGAACCTGCTTATTATCGATTGTTTTTGCCGTTATTTTCTTCCGTCGTATTTCCAACCCGCTTTATCGTGATATGGCGAATACCGATCATCTGACACAGCTTAAAAATCGCAATGCCTATCTTGTGGATACACAAAATTTAGCGGCTCTACATACGGTTTCGGATATAGGAATTCTAGTCGCGGATCTTAATAATCTTAAAACTGTAAACGATGAACTGGGCCATGATCACGGTGATACTTATCTTCAAGTATCTGCACAGGCATTATTAAAGGCGGTTGAACGAAATGGAACTGTATATCGTATTGGTGGAGATGAGTTTGCGGTTTTAGTTCCTCACGCTGATGAAAAGATGATGAAAAAATTAGAAACAACTATTCATCTTGTTTTTAGTGAAAGCAAGCCGGATTGGTCAATCAACATCGGTCTTGCGATTGGGTGGTATATTTGTACAGATAAAGATACACTGCAATCTGCATTTAATCAAGCGGATACTTTGATGTATAAACATAAAAAAGCTGAACATCAGAAAAATAACAAGGAGGATGAAATCCAGTAATTCTTTATTGTCATTTCTTTGAGAGATTTTATCATTCTATAACGCCTAAAGAAAATAAAAAAAGCCGGTAATCTTCATTATAAAAATGAAGCATTATCAGCTATAAAGTTTCTATCTTATTGATAGGAACTATTTTTTTATCCATTGGATCGCAACACATTCTGGTCCGCCTTGAGTAATAAAGGCAGGGGTTAATTCAAAAATTTCCACTTCTGCTGTCGGAAACTTTTCTTTTATCTTACTTGCAGCCGTTTCCGCTTGTTTTAAAACACCACCATGACTGATCGTAATATATGTATTTCCATCAACCTGATCTCTTTCCATATCTCCGAATAATTTACTGACAGCCGATGTAAAGGTTCTGCCTATTCCGTGTTTTTCCAAACGCTTACGGTCTTCTGTCTGCGTCATGATCGGAACAATCTTTAATAAACCACCCAAAGTTGCCGCAATAGGGGTTAGACGTCCACCGCGCTTTAAGAAATCAAAATCCTGAGGAAGCAGGAACGAACGATTCTCTTCCAAAGATACCTGCAGGGCTTCAAGAATTTCAGCTTTACTCTTTCCTTCGTCAGCTAAGCGTTTTGCCTTTAATACCAAATAACGATGAGGTCCGCACAGTGTCTTGCTGTCTACAATTGAAATGTTTTCCTGATTAGAAACCATCTGACTGGCACTGACTGCACTTTGATATGTTCCTGACAACCCATCGCACATAAAGATGCCTAAGATTTCATCATTAGGATATTTTTCAAATGCTTCCACTAATTTTCCAATCGGTGGCTGTGAAGATGAGGGCACGCCCCCTTCTTTTATTTTTTTTAGAAAAGTCTCACTATCCATCTCAACAAGCTCTGCATAAGATTCATGATTGATACTGACACTTAAAGGAATGATATCGATTCCTAGTGCTTCTCCTTCTTTTGGAGAAAACATTGTTGATGTATCCGCAATTATTTTTACCATATGAATTACCTTCCAATACTATATAATGTGGTTTTAAACTCTACTTACAAGTGTATTATACTCAAGTTTACTATTAAGTTCAATATAAAAGATCAGCAGGAAAAATAATATTCGCTTTTTTTCGCGCTTTATCCGCTATTTCCATTACTTTTAAGCTTTCCTCCAATAATTTAAAGCAGGCTTCTAAATCCTTTTGCTCATAAATCTCCTTAAAATCTAACAATTCATAATACATGCCGTTGCGTTCTGTCTGCTCATTAAAGGTTTGCGTATCTTTCTTCACTAAATCAATTTGTGTCAGTCCGCTTGGTGAGCTGGGACTATACAGACAGCCCTGTTCTCCCTGAATAGAAACAAAGCGATGTCCTGAACAATCTTTTGCTCCGACACTGCTGAAAATAAAATCTTCATATTTCAAGATCAGCACACCAGAAATATCAACTCCATTTTGATGAAGATTCGCAATATAATCCACTTCTATAGGTTCTCCAAACAATGAAACCGCTAAATGAATATTATAAATATTAAGATCCAGCAACGCGCCGCCGGCATACTCCAAATTAAATACATTCGGTGTCTCTCCTGATAACAATGCATTATACTTAGAAGAATACTGACTAAAATTAGTTTGCACCATTCTGATGCGTCCAATCTCATTTATTTTTTCTTTTAAAATCTTAAAGTTAGGCAAATGTATATTAATAATTGCTTCAAATAAAAAACGTTTTCTTTCTTTTGCGATCCTGATCAATTCTTTTAGTTCTTCGGCATTCGAACAAAACGGCTTTTCACACATGACATGCTTATCCGCTTCCAAAGCCAGCTTGCAGTACTTAAAATGTAAACCATTTGGTGTCGCCACATAAATAAAATCCAGTTTTGGATCGGCTATCATCTGATGATAATCATCATATGTTTTTTCAATCTGACACTCTTTTGCAAATGCTTTTGCCTTTTCCATCGTTCTCGAACAAACGGCATGGATTTCTAAATCATTTTTTCTTGCGCCATCTATGAATGCTTTTGCAATCATTCCGGTGCCAATAATTCCTATCTTCATATTTGTCACCCCTTTTAGAGTAACATATTTCTAACTTCGTCAAAGATAATTTTTAGAATGTGAAAGAAAAGTATGAAAAGAATAAAAAAACAGGAAACAGCATTCGCCATTTCCCTATTGTTTTATTGTTTTGACAGCTCTATTATCCGTTTACTTTTTCGTATAGGTCGATCATTTCAGCTGCTAAATCGATACATAATAATGAAGTCATTAAGTGGTCTTGAGCATGTACCATTAATAATGATAAAGGTGCTTTTTCCCCTCTGATTTCAGCTTGGATCAATTCAGTTTGTGAATGATGTCCTTCGTTTACTGATTCTTTAGCTTGATCTAATGATTCGCGAGCTTTATCCATTTCTCCTGCTTTAGCAAATTGGATTGCTTCCATTGCTGAAGAACGAGCGCTACCGCTGCTTACGATTAAGTTAATGATTACTGTTTCCATTTCATCCATGGTTAAATACTTCCTTTCTATCTGTTAAAGTTCTTTAATTACATGTCTAATTTTACATGGAAAGATGGCGTTTGTCAATGAATACCGTAAGCGTTGTCATGACAAAAAGCTTCGAAAGAAAATTCATTGATTATATCGATCTTATTTGCTCCATTCACTCAATTGCTCAATGCATTGATGGACATATTCATTAATATTTTTATTCTCTATTCCCACAATGGTAACCGGACATTTTGATACCGGGATCAGTAATTTATGAGCCGCTGAGGTACCGATCGCCTGTGCCATTTTCGGACTGATTTCTCCATACATGGAATTCGCAAATGCGATTCCGATCGGTCCAATGACAACTTCAGCATTCTGAGCATTATAAATCACTGCATTCTCACCGGTTGCGCCTACTTGAGCACCGGCTTTCAACATATTGCTTGTAGCCACCGCATTGGTTCCTACTGCTATAATAAAGACATCGGGAAGGCTTTGGCGTATTGCTTCAATAACACTTCTGCCAATCCCTCCGCCTTGTCCGTCAATAACAACTACTTCCATAATTTCTCCTTATTTTGGCATCTCTGCAGCAACACGTTTTAAATCTTCTCTGATCTTAATAGCCTGCGGACACATTTTTTCACAAGCTCCGCATTGCTTACATTGATCGGCTCTTTGTTTTTCATCCATATCATGATAACGTTTTCTAGCGGCATCTTCATTCCCATACATCGCATAATCGTTCCATAAACGGAAGTTCTTAGGAATATCTACTCCAAATGGACATGGCATACAATATGCACAGCCTGTACATCCGTTCTTTGTACGTGATTTAATCGTTTCTGCTACTTTATTTACAAGATCACTCTCTTCAGTCGTTAGCGGCTTAAAGTGATTAAATGTTGCTAAGTTATCTTCTACCTGCTGATAAGTCGACATTCCGCTTAATACCACTTTTACATTTGGCAGACTGGCGATCCAGCGCAATGCCCATGAAGAAAGACTTTTTGATTCGTCATAATTCTTGAAGATAGAAGCGATATCTTCCGGCAGCGTTGCCAGTGATCCGCCTTTGATTGGTTCCATGATTACCAATGGGATATTACGGCTGGCTGCTAGTTCATAGCCTTTAATCCCTGCCTGCACATCGGTATCAATATAGTTCAATTGAATCTGACAGAAATCCCAGTCACGATAGGTTAAGATTTCTTCAAATACAGGATAATCATCATGAAATGAGAATCCTAAATATTTAATTTTCCCTTGTCTCTTTAATTCTTCACAATAGTCTAAAATCCCTAAATCTAAGATTTTATCCCATCTTCCTTTATCTAAAGCATGCAGTAAATAAAAATCCACATACTCTACATCTAAACGAGTCATTTGTTCTTCAAAGATACGTTTAGCGTCTTCTAATGTTTCAATATTCCAAATTGGCAATTTGGTCGCTAAATAAAAACTCTTGCGATCATATTTCTTTAATACTCTGCCAACAAAGGGTTCACTGTCGCCACTATGATAAGGATAAGCTGTATCAATATACGTTACGCCGTTGCTTATGGCGTGATCGATCATTCTTTCAGCTTCTGCTTCATCGATTTTCCCATCTTCTTTAATGGGGAAACGCATACATCCAAATCCTAACAATGATGGGGCAACCCCTAATTTCTCAATTTTACGATATTCCATCTCTATACCTCCCTGATATAATTTACAGTTTTATTTTACGCCTTCGAGTCCACTCGAAGTCAAGGATTTTCAAATAAAAATAATAATAAACTTAAAATCTTTGCCTATTTACTTATTTTTTGATTTTGTATATGACAGTCTTCTTGTAATCCCCCATAAAAATTCATGATACCCTGATAAAACAGCTTAAAATCAAAGGTAATATGATCACGCCACAAAGGCAATTTATTGTTTACACTATTATGTTACATATCAGAGGCTTAATAAACCTTGCATGCAACGTCATTACAGACACTAAAACCAATAATGCAAAGTGTTTACTTTTCCCATGAAAATACTCGATAGTTGTGTAATATTTCAAAGCAAGCTGAGGTCTGTTTAACCTTTCCGTTTCAAGAAAAAATTCCTCAGCAAGCATAGAAAGGATGATCCTATTCGTAAAAATTATTCATTTTGTCTGTGACCACATGAGAGATTTTTGCTTTTGGTAATCTCCCAAACCACTGCATAAATTGAACTTATAATTCTTTTTCATACATAATTTCAATAGGAATCATATTTGGCTTTTCTTTTTCTGTTGTAATAAAGCCGCTTGTTTCATAGAAGCCTCTTGCTCGCATGTTATCTTTAAAAACCCACAGCATAATTTTTTTATATCCTGCATTTTTTACATCTTCGAGTACTTGTTCCATCATTTTTGTTCCAAACCCTTTCCTCCAATTATTTGGAAGACTGTGAATACAAATTAATTCAGCACAATCGGGTTCATCGACCCCTCTTGCCTTATCCCAATAGGCAATGCAATGTGCAATACCATCCACTTCCAAGATATATCCGTTTCCAATATGATGATCTAAAATCTTTTTATACATATGGGTTGTTTTTGTTAAATCAGTACATCTGACTAATTCTTCATCAGTCAATATCCCCTTAAATCCTGCTTTCCAACTTTCTGTTTGAACATAAGCAAGAATAGACTCATCTCCATTTTTTACTTTTCTAATGATACAATTCAAAGTAACCCCTCCGTAAAATTCTAATTTGTTAGCTTAGATTATAGCACTCTCATATAGATTTTTCTATCCTTACTCTATTTGTATGAATGGTATCCCCTTATATCTGTCTGTATTGTTTTATTTCACTATAAGAATTTCAGGCACCAAAATATTGAAAGTCATTCCTTTTTTTGGCAGCTAAACTTTCTGAAAAAGTCAATATTTACATAGAGTTCACAAGTCGGTGCTTTCTTGATAGCCCCCATTTAAATACTATTTTTATATGCGTTTTATTTAGGATACTAAAGTTTATATTGAGCTTACATTACCGACCGTATTCATTCGGTTAATAAAAAAATATTAGGTTCGTGAAGAATCTAATATTTGATACATTTTTTAATGACACAATCAAGTTTATACAGACTTAACGGAATCAGCAAGGTAACTAATGGAAAATACAAGTCAATCATGTATTGGATAAGACTAAGGGTGCCTTCTTGATATTCAGTGATACAGACCACACTGTTGATAAAGAGAAACACGATCCAAACCGCTAAGAGTTCTCTTTTTCGATGATTCAATAAATAGATATTAATATGGATCAAACCACTGTTGCGATCAGCCATCAGATAACTGAGAAAACTAATAAAAATCAGTCCTAATACGATTAAGGGAATCCATAGCTTACCACCGGCTAAAAGACCGGGAATCATTAAGATCAGTGCCGCAATCAAGTAAGTAATAAAATGCAGACGTGACTTTTTCACAAAGCTCACTTTATCCACGGCAATTTCTTTTTCGATCTGGTGCCAAAGACGATGCAGTGAATGCTTGATCAAGCCGTCGATTTCATCATGGTCATAGCCCTGCTCACGAAACATCTCTGTTTGGCGATCCAGTCCGTCCATCAGCTGCTTTTTCTTTTCACTGACATCAATAATATTTTGATACGGTCGCAGTAAGTGATCGATATAACGTTCTATTTCATTCATAATCTATCTCCTTTAGTCCCATCAAATAAAAAAGCGAGATTGCCCTCGCTATGAACGCTCTACTCTTCCAACGTCTCCAAACCAGCTAGCAATTTAGACAAGATCTCATTAACCTGTGATAATTCCTGCTGGTCGATCTTGGAAAACAATGCTTCTTTTAATTGATTAATTTCTTCATCACAGCCATGGCTTGCCGCTATTCCCTTTTCAGTAATATAGATCAGATTGCAGCGACCATCTTCTGTTGACTTTTTTCTGATCACAAAGCCGTTTCTTTCCATCCGGTTCAGCGAGGTTGTGATCGAGGCTTTGGCGACATTAATCTTTGCTGCCAGCTCATTTTGAGTTAAGCCGGGTGTTTCCTCCAATGCCATTAAAATATGGTGCTGTCCACGGTAAATTCCATATTTATGACATATCTTATGTAACAGATATTCATGCTTTCGCATTAATAACCCAAATAATTTGATATGATCATTTTTAGCCTGTTCCACTTTTTGCCACCTCTTTATGTGTGTTGTCTTTTGTCTAAACCCATTATAGCAAATTATTGAGTGTTCGCCAAACAAAATTGACTTAGACAAAATGAAAAGTCATATTTCTATGACTTTTACACCATGCTGTCTTCTTTAATGATGGAACGGCTGCCTAAATAGGTAATGATAAAGTAGCTGCCATAGATCATGATAATAAATAATGCTGTGATGGCAATCGGTGCCAGCATATCATTTTGATTAAATAAAGCTAAGAGCTTATTAGCTACCTGAATCCCAAAAACAGAATGGATACAGGCTAAGCTTAGCGGCATCGCAAAGAAGATTCCAATTTGTACAAATAAAGAGTGATTGATCATTCGTTCACTTGTACCGATCTTTCTTAATACCTTATAGCGTTCGACGTTGTCTGAACTTTCAGATAACTGTTTTAAAGCTAGGATCGCCGCTCCCGAAATTAGGAAGATAATACCTAAATAAAGTCCAATGAAGATAAATAATACGGTTAAGCCTGTTGCATTTTCCTGCATGGCAATGCGTGAATAGATAATTCCCGCTAGATCACCGTTTTCTTCCAGTGTTTTAAATCTTTCTTCCATTACTTTTGTATGTTCTTTATCACCGGCATAATCGGCATTGAAATGCATCGCTCTAAGCTCCATATTCTTCACATAATGATCTGGAACGACAATAATTCCCATGTTCATATGTGAGGCTGAATTGACGACGAATCCATAAACGCAGTGATTAAACTTCGGTACTAAAGACTGACCATCGATGGTAATCGGTGTCCCCATAGCCATTGACTGATCACGTAAATTTTTCATATTATCGTAATCTACGATAGCGACATACTGATTATCCGCAAGCTCAATTTGTTCATTGCCAAACTGCTTTGCGATCTTATTATAGTCACTGACACTCATAAATGATTCTTGTGCTTCATCTAACTGCAGATAAGGGAAGCTTTTGTGAATCTCATCAACGATCGGAGCTAATGAATCCTTCATATAAATATCAGCACTGTATACATTGGCAAACGTATATTCAGAAAAATCTGTCGGCGTAATGCCAACTTGATTTAACACTTCAAAAACATCGGATTCATTGCCTTGAATGCCTGCATCCATGGATACATAAGACGTAATCGAAACATCTACCGGATTCAAATCTCTCAAATCTTTCTTCAGAGTTTCATTGATAGCAAAAGCAGTCGATAAGATACAGATTGTAAAGAACTGCAGCAAACAAATAATACTGATCGAAACAACGGTTGTATTGATCGTAGCATTCATCTGACGCAAGACAAAGCAATTTAATCCTTTTAAGTAATGTCCTTTATTCATTTGAACGATACGTAAAATAAATCCTGATAATGAATAAAACAGTAAGAAGGTTCCTACACACCCGACTAGGATCATCTGCCCTAACAGATCGACCTGCGATCCGTTAAACACCTGAGTTACTTGATAATAAGCAAAAGCCAGCATTCCTACAGAAACTAAGAATAATAGAACACAGACTCCCAGATTTTTAGTTTTAATACTTTCGTTTTTACGATGAGCCTGAAGCAAATCAATCAGTTGATAGCGACCGATCGAAATCATATTAAATACCATAACAATTAAATAGATGATGCCAAAATAAAGAATTGATTTAACTGTCGCTGAACTTGAATAAACAAACTGATACTGTGTCATATCGGCACTAAATAATTTTGCCACAACAATCGAGGTTAATTGTGAAGCAAAGATTCCGATTACTAAACCGATCACCAATGATAACAATCCGATTAAAATCGTTTCAATTAAAAGAATAACCGAAATATTCTTCTTTCCCATTCCTAATGTCATATAGACACCAAACTCTTTTTTACGTCGCCTGATTAAGAAGTTATTGGCATAAACAATTAAGAAGCCTAAGATAATTGAGACAAAGACCGAAACATAATTAATCAATTCTGTAATCAGAGTTACGATTTCACGAGTATCACTGCTGAGGCTAAGCATTGCCTGCTGAGATTCCAGTGAGTTAAAGACATAAAAGACTGCGACACCTAGTACCAAGGTCATGAAGTAAATCATGTAATCCTTAATGCTTTTTCGCATATTGCGAATAGATAGTTTAAATAACATCGTTCAATTCACCACCTAATAGGGTTACTACTTCAATGATCTTATCAAAGAATTCCTTACGTGAGTCATTTCCTCTGACGAGTTCATTAAAGATTTCCCCATCTTTAATAAAGATGATACGATGCGCATAGCTGGCACTAAAAGCATCATGAGTGACCATTAAAATTGTTGCTTCTAAACTGCGGTTCAATTCTTCAAAGCTTTCTAAAAGCATACGTGCTGATTTTGAATCTAAAGCTCCCGTCGGTTCATCCGCTAAGATCAGTTTCGGATTTGAGATGATCGCACGGGCACTTGCCACTCTTTGCTTTTGTCCTCCCGATAACTGATAAGGATATTTATTTAAAATCTCTTCGATACCTAATCGCTGTGCCACTTCTTTTACGCGGGTTTGGATTTGAGCGGCATTTACTTTTTGAATTGTCAGTGCCAAAGCAATATTTTCAAAAGCTGTTAAGGTATCGAGTAAATTGAAATCCTGAAAGATGAATCCTAATTCTTCACGACGAAATTTAATTAGCTGTGATTTTTTCATTTTAGTAATATCTTTACCGTTAATCATAATGCTTCCAGCCGAAACACGATCAATTGTAGAGATACAATTCAGTAACGTTGTTTTCCCTGATCCCGAAGCTCCCATGATTCCAACAAATTCCCCTTTTGAAATTGAGAAACTGATCTGGTTGATCGCTTTGGTCAGATTTCCTTTATTCCCATAATATTTTTCTATTTTATTTACTTGTAAAACTTGTTCCATAATGATTGCTCCTTCCTTTTACACCTATATTCTACCCATCTTACTGTATAGGAGCCATCGATTAGGCTTACAGTTATCTTACATTTTTGTCATATTGCCGACCGGGAATATAATCGTCAGCATCGTATATTTATCTTTAATCGATTCGATCTGCAGATCGAGCCCAATACGAAGACAGAGCTTCTTAGAAAGATACAGCCCCAGACCGGTCGCTTTTTTATTATCTCGCTGATTGCTGCCGGTGAATCCTTTTTCAAAGACACGGTTTAAATCCTGCGGCAATATTCCGCATCCATTATCTTTAATCATCAAGCGTATTTGATTGGCATACATCACCGTATCAATCGATACTGTTGCCTCTGGTTTATCTGCATATTTAATCGCATTTCCGATAATCTGATGCATGATAAATTCCACCCATTTAGGATCACTGTAGACAACTTGATCTAAATGTTTTAATTCAATCTTGATATTGCGGTTAATAAAATCTATTTTGTTTCGTTTAATGACATTGTTCACTGCATTTTTAAGATTCATTTCCTTGATCGTAAAATCCTTTTCAACATCCGAACTACGGGCATAAAACAAAGCCTGTTCCACATAGTTTTCGACTTTATGCAATTCTTCATTAATATTGCGGGTAACCGGCGATGGATTATTTTCAATAATCATCTTACTTGTCGCAATAGGAGTTTTAACTTCATGAATCCATAATTCAATATATTCTTTATACTCCTTGCTTATATTTTGATAGCGGTTCACTTTCGCAATCATCGAACTTTCCATCGTATACAGCACATCTTTATACAAGCGCTGAAGCTGATCCGTTCCTTTTTCCAGCACTTCGGGCAGCAGATATTTTTGATCGAGCTGTTCAAGATGTTTAAACAGGAGATGAAAATAGCGTTCCTGTTTCTTATAATCTAAATACAGACAGATTAGATAGCCTCCCATCAAAGAAATACCTAAATAAAGATGGAGAAATAAACGGACATTGGCTATCATTAAAAAGATTTCAATGGTAAAGATGATAAAGACCATGATGATTAAATGGAGACTGTGTTCGTAAAGATAGGTGCGCCATTTCATTCTAAAATATACCCATATCCACGTCTTGTCGTGATGATGTCCTTTAAGCCGATATCCTCTAATTTACGGCGTAGTCGATTAATATTCACAGTCAATGTATTGTCATCTACAAACAGCTCACTGTCCCAAAGATAAGACATGATCTCTTCTCGAGATACGATTGTTCCCTGATTGTTCAGCAAGCAGTATAAAATTTTAAATTCATTCTTGGTAAGCTCAAGTTCCTGATGCTCTCTTTCTATCGTATAACGGCTCAAATCTAATGTGAAATCCCGGTAATTCAGCTGATTCACCGCAGGCTGACTGCGTTTTAAGACCGCTTGAATACGTGCTAACAGGATCTGCGTATTAAAAGGTTTCGTCACAAAATCATCAGCTCCGTAATTCATGCTGATTAATTCATCCAGCTCATTATTTTTACTGGTAATAATGATAATAGGCAGATCCGATGTCTTGCGAACCTCCTTGCAAAGAAACTGCCCGTCATGATGAGGCAGGTTGATATCCAGCAGCACCAAATCACTGTGACTGTTCAATATACTTTGCAAAGGATCACTCAAATCATTCAGATATTCCGCCTGATAACCCTGCCGATCTAAAAATATTTTCAGTTCGTTTGCTAATTTGTCATCATCTTCTACGATTAATATTTTTTTCATACGTTCCACCTCTTTATTAGTCTACCATAAAAATAAAAAAACTGAACGTTATTGTTCAGTTTCATGTTCCAAAGCTTTAACAGATAAATGTTTGCGATAGAAACGAACAAACATCAGTGTCGTAATAAGTGAAGCTAATGTATCGGATACCGGTTCTGCAAAATAGATGGCAAATACCTTTCCGGCATGCTGTACTAAGTCTGCGACAGGGTGTGCTAAATTCAACGCAATAGTACTGTTTCCCATGATGATCGGCAGTACATAGATCAATGGAATCAACAAAAAGACTTTTCTGGTCAATGCCATCAGTAATGATATTTTAGCCTGTCCTAATGCCATAAAGGATTGCTGGCAGGCATTCTGTGCTCCCATCACCATTCCGCCGCAGACATAGATGCGCAGTGCCCAGCTGGCAAAACGGATCGTTGTCGGATCACTAGTAAAGACAGAGACTAACGGTGCCGCAAAAATAATAAATAATCCACCAAATGTAAAAGACAGTCCTAGACAGCATTTAAAAGTAAGTTTGAAGGTCTGACGGACACGTTCATAATTTTTAGCACCATAGTTATAGCTCATGATCGGCTGTGCCCCTTGACATAAGCCCATCATTGGCATTGAAATAAACTGCCAAATACTATTCAGGATTGCCATACTGGCTACCGCCAAAGTCCCTCCGTAAACGGATAGCTGATTAATAAAAGAAATCTGCAGCAAACTTTCTGTTGATGCCATAACGAAAGGTGAAACACCTAAAGACACAATCGGTATTAAAACCTTCAGCTTAGGTATAATATACTGTTTACGAATCTTGATTGTACTGTTTTTTGAAAATAGGAATTGAAGCACCCATAAAGCGGATACGCCTTGGGAGATAATCGTCGCTAAAGCTGCCCCTTTAACCCCCATGCCAAAACCAAAGATAAAAACAGGATCCAAGATAATATTAATAATAGCCCCGATCAATACTGTAGACATTCCGATTTTTGCGAATCCCTGTGTATTGATATAGGCATTCATTCCAAAGGCGATTTGAACAAATACTGTTCCTAAGGCATATATTGTAATATATTCTGATGCCGGCTTCAGTGTTTGTACACTGGCTCCAAACATCGTCAGCAGCGGTGTCTGAAACAATAAAATAGTAATCGTAATCAATACTCCGGAAATAATCAATGCCGAAAAGCTGTTTGTCATAATCTCTTCGGCACCATCTTGATTCTTTTCTCCAAGTTTAATGGCACATAACGGTGCTCCACCGACTCCGACTAGCTGTGTAAACGCCATGATTAATGTCACTAATGGCAAAGCTGTGCTTAATCCTGCCATCGCAATCGTACTGTCCGCCATTTTTCCAATGAAAATACGATCGACGATATTATATAAAACATTCACTAATTGAGCAATGATGGAAGGAACGGCTAAACTAAAAAGCAGTTTCCCGATCTTTCCCGTTGCCAAATCATTTTTTGAACTCATCTCATATTCCTCCTTATCACACAAAAAGCGATTATATCACTCTCATCTTCATTTTTCTACATAATTTTATAATAATGAAAAAGGGTTGATTTTCAGATGATTTTATTTCCCTTTCTTTTAGTATGCCAATCAATGTAAAAATTAGCGATATTCTACTTCCCACACGATTATTTAAGATAAAAAAGGAACTTAAAATAAAGTTCCAATTAAGCCTCTTTTAGCTTTATGAAATTAGAAAAGGCAACGATTGCCCCCAATATCACAAGCAATACGGCAAAGACCAGCTGTAAGCCCTGTGTCATCAAATCGATGCTCCCAGTAGTCAGCCATGCCATCACAATGCCATAAATAGACTGTCCTAAGGAAGTAAAGGTTACCACCAACATCAAACACATTGGAATCCACAGCATAAAGCCTTTTCGTCCAGTTGTTTTTAAGAATACGGACAATGAAATTAAGACCAATGCAGATAACAGCTGATTGCTGGCACCAAACAATGGCCAAATATTATTATAACCACCTAAAGCCAGTAAGTATCCAATCACTAATGTAATGATTGTGGCTGCATATTTATTCTTAAAAATCTTTGCTAAGCCTTTTTCATTACCGCCGTTATCACACAGATCCTGTAAAGACATACGCCCGATACGTGCCACAGAATCCAAAGAAGTTAAGGCTAAAGCCGATACCGACATCGCCATCAGGCAGGTAGCAATATGACTAGGTACTCCCAGCTTCCCTAAGAAGCCGGAAACTCCTGTAGAGAATAATTGAAATGGTGTTCCTTTTGGCAAAGCTCCCCCGCTTGCCAAAGAAGATACCACTACTAGCGCTAAAACCGCCAACAAGGCTTCTAAAAGCATCGCTCCAAAGCCAACCATCTTCATATCTTTTTCATTACTGATCTGCTTAGAAGAAGTACCGCTGGATACCAATGAATGGAATCCCGAAACAGCTCCGCAGGCAATTGTAACGAACAATGTTGGAAATAAGAATTTCCCATCAACAACAAATCCGGTAAAAGCCGGTAAGTCCATCGATGGATTTGCCGCAAAAACACCAATGACAGCACCTAAGATCATTCCCACTAATAAGAAGGTTGTCAGATAGTCACGTGGCTGCATCAACAGCCACATTGGTAAAATAGAAGCTAGGAATAAATAACCGATGATAATAAAGATCCAGAAGCTGCGATCTACACACATTGGAAATAAAATCCCCAAAGCAATCATAGCGATTAATAAGATAACGCCAATAATAAATTCCGTAATCTGTGAAGGTTTTTTATATTTAATAAATAATCCAAACACGATAGCGACAACAATAAATAACATCGAAATTGAAGCAGTAGTCCCATTGACCGTATTGATTACCCCCGTTGCATCGATACCGTCAAATGTTCCGGCTACGATATCGGTAAAAGCAGCGATAACGATCAAGGTAAATAACCAGCAAAATACCAGGAACATTTTCTTTCCCGTTTTGCCAATGTATTTTTCAATAATCAGCCCCATTGATTTCCCCTCATTTTTGACTGACGCATACAAAGCGCCAAAATCATGGACAGCACCAAAAAAAATTCCCCCAACTAATATCCATAACAATGCCGGCAGCCAGCCGAACATTAAAGCAATGACCGGTCCGGTAACTGGTCCTGCACCGGCGATAGAAGAAAACTGATGTGCAAATACCACTAATTTAGGTGTAGGTACATAATCTTCTCCATCTTCTTTTTTAAAGGCAGGTGTCTGTGCCTCTGCATCGATCCCCCAAGTTTTTTCCAAGTATCTCCCATACAACAGATAGGCTCCCCCTAGAACGATGATGGCGATCGCAAGTATGATCAAACCATTCATATTTTTCTCTCCCCTCATATTATATATGAACATTTATTAGAATAAACCTAAAAATATGATTCGTCAATCGTCTTTTAATAAAAAATAAGATTATTTTAAAAGTAAACGCTAACAAACACAAAACATTTTAAGAAACTTTGGATTATGTTATAATAAAAAGGAAATATAAGGGGGAATACCATGACATTTAGAGAAATAATCGAACATGAAAAACAAAAAAACTATTATCAGGAACTCAAAAAGAAAATTGATCAGGAATATGCAACGCAAACGGTTTATCCTCCTAAGCAAGATATTTTTAGAAGTCTGAATCTCACTTCATTTGATAATGTTAAAGTGGTCATTGTCGGTCAGGATCCTTATCATGAACCGGGACAGGCAAACGGATTGGCTTTTTCGGTTCATCCCAATATTACCGTTCCGCCTAGTTTAGTTAATATCTATAAGGAATGTCACGATGATCTGGGCTGTTATATCCCTAATCATGGTGATTTGACATCATGGGCAAAACAGGGGGTTCTGCTTTTGAATAATGTCTTAACCGTACGTGCCCATCAAGCCAATTCTCACCGTGGTTTAGGTTGGGAACAATTGACTCTGAATATTATTCGCTATTTAAATCAGCGTGAAAAACCGTTAGTCTTTATCTTATGGGGAAAGAATGCTCAGGAAAAGATTCAGTATATTGATACCTCTAAGCATTTAATCATTAAAAGCTCACACCCTTCTCCTTATTCAGCAGATTACGGTTTCTTTGGTTCCAAGCCTTTTTCTAAAGCCAATACTTTTTTAGTTCAGCATCAGATTGAACCGATCGACTGGCAGATTAAAAACTTGGAAAGAAGGTAGATGTATGATTCGAGAAATAGTAAAAGATCAAATACTGCTAAGCCAAAAATCTATTGATGCTGCCTATGAGGATAAAAACATTGCTCAGGATCTCTTAGATACTTTGAATGCTCACCATGAGCATTGTGTCGGCATGGCTGCCAATATGATCGGTGAACTTAAAAATATTATTGTTATTACTGATCAAGGTTCTCCTATTATCATGTATAATCCGCAGATCATAAAAACAACGGGAACGCCATATACTGTACAAGAAGGCTGTCTTTCTCATCAAGGAACCAAAGAAGCCTTGCGCTATCCTAAAATTAAAGTGGCTTATTTAGATTACGACTTTAAAAAGAAAATTAAGACGTTTAGGGATTATACTGCTCAGATTATCCAACATGAGATGGATCACTGCAACGGTATCCTTATATAAAAAAAGATCGGGTTAGCCCGATTTTTTTACTTTGAAATAATTTCTACACCCTCATCTGTAACCAGCAGTGTATGTTCCCATTGTGCAGACAAAGAGCCATCATCTGTATAAGCTGTCCAGTCATTGCCTTCTTTTAAATGAATGTCTTTTTTCCCCGCATTAATCATCGGTTCAATGGTAAAGACCATTCCCGGCACTAATACTTCTGTCGGTTCATTCGGTTTAAAGTGGAATACATAAGGATCTTCATGCATTGACAGTCCAACCCCATGACCACAGAATTCACGCACGACACTATATCCGTTAGCTTCCGCAAACTCCTGAATTGCCACACCAATATCACCTACACAGCTTTCCCATGGCTTTACACTTTCTATTCCTTTATATAGGCATAGGCGTGTGATTTCCACAAGTTTCCTCGCTTCTTTGCTGACATCGCCAATCATGAACATTCTTGAGGCATCAGCAAAATATCCATTTAAATCCGTTGTCGCATCGACATTGATAATATCTCCGTCTTTTAAAACCACATCTTTTGATGGAATACCATGACACACCTCATCATTAACGGAAGTGCAGATACTTTTAGGATATCCTTGATAGTTTAAGTCCGCTGAACGGGCATGATGCTTTGCAAGATACGCATTTGTCATCTGATCGATATCTTCTGTTGTCATCCCTGCTTTAATATGCGCTTCAATATGATCCAGCAATCCATTATTCACGATTGCCGCTTGACGGATTCCTTCGATTTGTTCTTCATTTTTTATCATTTTCTTAGTAGGAATCTTATATCCCTGCTTTCTTAATTGTTCTAGCTTAGTGTCAAATTCTAAATGACATTTCTTATATTTTTTATTGCTGCCGCACCAGCATGCGTCATTGCGAGATAATTTCATTTCCATCCTTCTTTCTTATATTAGTATATCATGTTCACAATTCTAATCCAAATATCTTGACATATTAATTTTAATATTCTACTATGTATTTAGACATTTAGACAATCATCTAAATATCTAAAGGGGGTACATTTATGTTACAAATTAAAAACTTAACAAAGAAGTACGGAAACAAGGTTGCGGTTAACCATCTAAATCTTACTGTAGAAAGCGGAGATATTTATGGTTTTATCGGTCACAACGGAGCCGGTAAAACCACTACGATCAAGGCAGTTACCGGAATCAACAATTTTGATGAAGGAGAAATCCTGATTAACGGAAAATCCATCCAGTCTCAGCCAATTGAATGCAAGAAAATGATGGCTTATATTCCGGATAACCCAGATCTGTACGAGCATTTAACAGGTATCCAATATTTAAATTTCATTGCTGATATCTATCAGGTGAACAGTGAAAAAAGATTTCAATTGATTGATAAATATTCTACTCAGTTTGAAATCAAGCAGAATCTCGGAGATTTAATCTCTTCTTATTCTCATGGGATGAAACAGAAATTAGCGATCATCTCTGCTTTAGTGCATCAGCCCAAATTATTGATTCTTGATGAGCCATTCGTCGGACTGGATCCTAAAGCAAGCTTAACCCTTAAAAATATTATGCATGAACTGTGTTTAGAAGGAACTGCGATTTTCTTCTCTACTCATGTATTGGAAGTCGCTGAAAAATTATGTAACAAAGTAGCAATCATTAAAGGTGGTGAACTGCTTGCCTGCGGAGATATGGAAGAAGTCAAAGGGAACAGCAGTTTGGAAAATGTGTTTATGGAGCTGACGGATCATGAATAGCTTAGGATTATTGCTTAAAGTCAATCTCCTTCATCTCTTTAACTTAAATGCTTTGCTACATGTAAAAAACACAAAGAATAAACTTAAATTATTGGGCTTTGCTTTTACTCTTTTCATTGCCGCAGCTGTCATTTGTATATATGCCTATATGTATTTCTATGCGATGGCACCGATTCTTTTTCAGACCGGCACACTGGATTTACTGCTAGGGGCGATGATGGCAATCGCTTCTTTAATCATCACGTTTACTTCGATCTATAAAGTTGTCGGAATGATCATCAACTGTAAAGACTACGATCTTTTGAGTGCTTTGCCCATTTCAAATAAAACCATTATGATCAGCAAGTGGACCATGCTTTATGCAACAAACCTTATTGTGACTTTACTCGTTATGATTCCGGCTTTAGTTGTTTATATTCAGTTTATCTCTGTTCCATTTACTTTTTATATTCTTTATTTCCTATTTGCATTCCTGATTCCACTAATCCCATTAGTGATCGGCTGCATTATCGGGATCGTCATTCAATATGTATCCAGTTTTTTCAGAAGTAAAAACTTAATTTCTATTTTCCTAACTTTTGTCTTAGTTTTAGGAATTATGTATTTCTCATTTTCTGTGCAAACAGAAGAACAATTAATTGATATTGGAACCATGATTACCAATATGCTGAATCATATTTATCCTCTGACCGGTATGTTTATTCAGGCACTGGCACACAATAACTGGGCAATGACAGCTTTATTTATTGCTATTAATGTTGTGGTATTTACAGTCTTTATCTGGTTCGTCTCTGCACAATATCAGACATTGAACAGTTTAGTAAAAAAACATAACACCGTATCTCATTACCAGTTAGAAAAAACAAAATCATCTTCAGTCTTTATGACATTGTTTAAAAAAGAAGTTAAACGTTACTTTTCTTCTACCATCTATGTAACAAATACAGCTATGGGAATCGTCTTGCAGACGGTAGGTGTTGTATTCTTGGCAATTAAAGGGGTTGACGGTCTTGAACAAATGCTATCAATCCCCGGAATCAATGAAATGCTCAGCGGCATTCTGCCACTATTTATCTGTGCAACGATTGGTCTTGGATCAACTACTGCCGCCAGTATCTCAATTGAAGGGGATCAGTTATGGATTATCAAATCATTACCCATTGATGCAATGACAATCTTTAAAGCAAAAATGGGTGTCAACATGATCGTGACAATTCCTTTATGCTTAGTTAATGTTGGTGTTTTAGGTCTCTTCTTCCGATTACCTATATTCCAAATTCTTTTCACTGCAGTTTTAGCGATTATCTGCATACTATTCTTCTCAATGTTCGGGTTGATTATCAATCTTAATTTCCCTGTATTCGACTGGGTAAATGAAGTGCAGATCGTTAAACAGAGTGTTTCCAGCTTCATTTCCATCTTTGCCGGACTGGCAACGATCATTATTCCCGGCTATTTATTTATTCGCACCGGAAACATGATGGTATTGTACGGATTTTTAGGAGTAATGATGGTGTTAGTCCTTGCTTCTTACTTCTATTTAAAAACAGCCGGAACAAAAATTTTCAATCAGTTATAACGTATAACTCTGTCACTTTCACTCATATTAAAAGAGTAAAGGAGAATGGATATGAGTAAAAAACACAAGAAGAACCAACAAAGTCAGCCTCAAACTCAAAATGAACAATCTTCATTTAAAGATTATAAGGATGACTTGGTCGATCACAGTGACAAGTATCGTAATGATTCTGCCGCAGAAGCATAGACCTTTACCAAAAAACATCGGGAATTTTCCCGATGTTTTTATTTTATTGTTTCAAATATTGCTTTTACTTTATGCACTGCTAACAAACTACCGCCTTGTTCTTTTGCGTTTTCGCACATTAAAGCAATCACAAGTGATTGATCTCCATTGTCATTAAAGCCAATAAACCAGCCTAATTCATTGTCTCCCACTTCTGCTGTCCCGGTTTTTCCGCCAATCTTCAAACCTTCGATATAAGCATCACTGCCAGATACTCCCTTAGTTTCAACAGAAGCAATCAAGTCCTCCTTAATTATTTCAGCATTTTCTTTAGAAACCACATTCTCTTTCCATACACTTTGAGTTGAATTGCTTTCTAAATAAGGTTTCATCATATTTCCGCCATTTAGAAAAGCAGAATAAATACTTGCAAGATGGAGCGGTGAAATTAAGACATCGCCCTGTCCATAACCACTGTTAGCCAACGTGATTTCATCTTTCATATTGCTTCCATAAGTTGATGCCGTAAAATTAAATCCGGCATTAAAGGTTTCATTAAATCCTAAAGAATCTAATCCACCGGTATATGCCCCTGTTCCTAATCGGCATGCCACTTTAGCAAAATAAGTGTTATCTGAATAGATCAGGGCATTCTTTAAGTTTACTTCATCTCCGTAATCCGTAACAGTAGTGACAAAATAATCTCCCCAGCTGCTGTCTTTCTGCCATTTTAAGCCATCTTCTCTTCCTAAGTTCTCACTTTCAGTCATCGTTTTCTTTTCTAAGCCTAATAAAGCGGTCACTGATTTAAACGTTGACCCCGGAACATACGTACTGGTAAAACGATTGATCAATGGCTTTTGACTGTCATTGTTCAATGCATCCCATTGTGTATTGGTAAGCCCGGCAATGAAATCGTTAGGATCATAAGAAGGCGCACTGACTAATGCCATAACCTCTCCGGTATACGGATGAATAGCACTAGCTGTCCCCGAATCTTTGTCAAACTGCTGATAAATCGTATTTTGGAGTTCGGCATCGATCGTTAGTGTCACATCTTTTCCGTCTTCTACTTTTTTTGATTTAATTGTTGATTTTGTATTTCCATCTTGATCAATAATGGAAATAACACAGCCATTGCTTCCACGCAGTTCATCTTCATAAATATACTCTAATCCGGTCTTGCCGATGACACTGTTGGCTGTATAGCCTTTTCCTTTATTCTCTTTTAACTCTTCTGCCGTAATGCTTTGAACATAACCGGTCAAAATCCCCGCCGCATTTTTATATGGATATGTACGAATCGTTGTGGTATTGATCTGCACACCACTGATCTCTAACACTTGACTTTCTAACGCTTCATCCATCACCATAGTTTTGATTGGTACAAAGTAATCATCCTGTACCCATGAAGCATTCAATGCGGTATTAATCGTTTCTTCACTGATATTCAGCAATTCAGACAGCTTTTTAATTGATTCTTCCTTATCTTTTAATTTCCCCGGTACCAAGCCAATCTCATCTGCTTCTCCCTGAGTAGCCAAAGCATTATGATTGCGATCATAAATACTTCCACGCCTTGCTTCTGTATTTTCAACATTGATCTTATCATTAACAGTTAGATCCGGAAAAATTAATTTTGACCACCAATCGATTTTATAAGTACCGCCCTCTGATATTAGATCCATCGTATTATTAAACTGAATCTCTCCGGCATCACTTTGCATCGTTGTTTGATAAGTGACCGTTTTTCCTTTTTCCCCTTTTGCGATCTCATCAATCGTAATAACAATATTCGTCGCACCAATACCTTCATAAATATTCTGATTACGCTTAATAAATGCTTCTTCATCGATGGCTTCCTTAGATTCCTTCGTAATCATCGAATACATTTTTTCATATTCTCCATTATTTAAAGCTTCTACATAAGATAAGACAATCTTTTTAGGATCCGGCTTATTAAAAAACAGAAAATATCCGGCAGCCAAAAGAATGACAACAGCAACACCGCCGCCAATCATTGTTAATTTCTTTTTATCCAAACTTCTCCCTCCTTTTCTTTATTGTAACATTTAGATAAAGTGAACGCTATGGAGAATATAAGGGATTTAAACAAAAAGAACCATTGATAATCAATGGTTCAATCTATTAATTATTGCTTAAATCTTCGCCGTTTGTTGCAATGACCTTTTTATACCAGTCAAATGATTTTTTCTTTTCTCTTGAATAATCCCCGGTACCATCATCAAATTTATTGACATAAATAAATCCGTAACGTTTTGCCATTTCACCTGTTGAAGCAGAAACTAAATCGATACATCCCCATGGTGTGTAGCCAATTAAATCTACACCATCCTCATCAATAGCTTTCTTCATTTCTGCAATATGGTCAGCTAAATACTGGATACGATAATCATCAATGATAGTGCCATCTTCTTCTTTCTTATCATGTGCCCCTAAGCCGTTTTCTACGATCATCAATGGTAATTGATAACGATCATATAAGTAGTCCAAAGCCAAACGAAGTCCTACCGGATCAATCTGCCATCCCCAGTCACTTGCCTGTAAGTAAGGATTTTTAATTCCGGTAATCATGTTTCCTTCTGCTTCTTCTTTCATCTTTGGATCAGCTGAAGCTACACTTGACATATAATAAGAGAAAGCAATATAATCCACGGTTCCCTTTTTCAATAGTTCCTCATCTTCCGGCTCCATCTTTAACTGAACTCCTAAACGTTCATATTCTTTTAGTTTATATGAAGGATAGTATCCACGACATTGAACATCCCCATAGAAATAAACGCCGTTGAATTTTTTCCATGTTTCTAAAACATCATCAGGATTACAAGTATAAGGATAAGTCGGTCCATATCCCAGCATACATCCGATCATAAAGTCAGGATTGATCTCATGTCCCATGATCACAGCTTTAGCGCTGGCTACTAATTGATGATGAGCTGCTTGAGCTATGATTTGCGGATCGTTAGAAGCTACTCCGGCAGCCATCCATCCACCAAATCCAAGACAGTTAATTTCATTAAATGTCATCCAGTATTTTACTTTATTTTTATAGCGGTTAAAGATAGTTTCACAATAACGTTCAAAGCATGCCACTGTTCTGCGGTCCGCCCAAGCATTCCATTTATTTGATAAAGCTAAAGGTGTTTCATAATGTGAAATCGTCACAACCGGTTCAATTCCATATTTTAAACATTCATCAAAAACATCATCATAGAATTTTAATCCGGCTTCATTTGGTTCCATGTCGTCTCCATTAGGGAAAATTCTTGCCCAAGCAATTGACATTCTGAAACATTTAAAGCCCATTTCCGCAAATAATGCGATATCTTCTTTATAGTGATGATAGAAATCAATTCCATCATGATTAGGATATAAATATCCATCATGGCATTCAAATTTTGCCCCTTCAGGCACTTCTCCCATCCCAAACATCGGTGTCGCTTTTTTTGTTCCGTCAGGTAGCGTATAGGTGATTAATCGAGGGCTTGTATGTGTTCCGCTTGTTACCACATCATCTGTTGTCAGTCCTTTTCCACCTTCTTGATACCCACCTTCAAATTGGTTGGCTGCAGTAGCGCCACCCCATAAAAATCCTTTTGGAAATCCCATTTTAAATTCCTCCTTTTATTTATTCATTTCCTTTTCAAATATATAACTGCCATTTTCATAGTCTTTGGGATCTTTTATCTTAATCAGATGAAATCCACATTTATTAATATAAAAATGATGATTACGACGAGAATAAATCGGTGTTTCCGTACACCACTTCACGGTATTAGGATACATGCTTTCTACCTTGTTCCACACCTCTAATCCCAGTCCGCCATCTTGCAGATTCGGATCTAAGAATATCAATCCTAAAGTATTGATATTCGTCTTGTCATTGATCCATAAGATAATGCCGCCAATCGTTTGATTGTTCCTTACTATTTTATATTGAGTAGAACGAGGATCCAATCCCCAAGTTCTTAGAAACTCACCGTTATCATATCCGGTAGGTCCGCCATTTTTTCCAAGGTGCATCATACTGTCACAATTGAAAGAACGTGTCATGATTTCTGTCATTTCCGGAATATCTTCTTCACTAAATGTTTCAAATGCAACATCAGTCATTTTACTTTCTCCTCGCTTTTCATTTTTATCAGGTTAAATAACTTCACTCTTTTTTCTATAAAAATGCTCACTAGTACCTAACCTCTAATTATCATTATACCGCTTTCATTTTCTCGTTCAGAAAATTTTCAGACATTGAAATTAGCTTAGTAAATAAACAATTTGTCATAATTTTATTTACCAGTATCGAAAATAACTTCTATTTCCTTTCATTTAAGTTATAATATCTTCATAACAGGAGGAAAAGATGATGATAGCAGATTACCATATGCATACTTATTACAGTGATGATTCCCAATATGAGATGGAAGCAGCTGTAAAAAAAGCCATTGACCTTGGTTTAAATGAGATTTGCTTTACCGATCATGTCGATTATGGAATAAAGTTGGAACATGAAGATTACATGCGTTTAAACGAAGAAGAAAGAAAAAACAGGGTGGCTAATGTCGACTATGCTCGTTACTTTGAAGAAATACGCCAGCTACAAGTTAAATATAAAGATCGGATCACCATTAAGCAAGGAATGGAATTTGGGATTCAAACCCATACAATTCCTGCCTTTCAAACATTATTTGATCGCTATGACTTTGATTTTATTATCTTATCTTGCCATCAGGTAGAAGATAAAGAGTTCTGGACTCAGGATTTTCAAAAAGGAAGATCCCAACAAGTCTATAATGAACGCTATTATGAAGAAATCTTAAATGTCATTAAGGTATACAAAGATTACAGTGTCTTAGGTCATTTAGATTTATTAAAGCGCTATGACTTGGTAGGAGAATATCCTTTTGAAAAAACAAAAGACATCATTACTGAGATTCTCAAAATTGTGATTGCAGACAAAAAAGGCATTGAGATCAATACTTCAAGCTTCTATTATGGACTAAAAGATTTAATGCCTTCTAAAAATATATTGAAATTGTACCACGAGCTAGGTGGAACTATTTTAACGATTGGTTCAGATTCACATAAGGAAGATCAAGTAGGTGCCCATATTGAAGAAATACAAGAAGAATTGAAAAAGATCGGCTTTAAACACATTTGTACATTCGATAAGATGAAGCCAATCTTCCACGATCTATAATGAAAAAGAACTTTGCCTTGCTCATTGTCGATGTACAAGCTAATCTAATTCTTGCCCAGCCTTTTCAAAAAGATGAATTGATATATAAAATACAACAGTTATTAAAGGTTGGTCGCAGCCATTCTACAGACATTATTTATGTTCGCCATGATGATGGAAAAGGCAGCAAGCTGGAAAAAGGTACTCTTGGCTGGCAAATATATTCTGAAATTGCACCCGCAGTTGATGAACAGATCATCGATAAAAATTACAACAGCGCTTTTAAAGATACCTCTTTGCAAGTTTATCTGCAAAGCAGAGCCATCACCGATCTGATTATTGTCGGACTGCAAACCGAGTATTGCATTGACGCTACGATCAAAGCAGCTTTTGAACTTGGCTATTCGATCCATATTCCTCGCCAGATGACCTCTACCTTTGATAATGACTATTTATCGGCTCATGATTTGATTGATTATTTTGAAACCAAAATATGGGATAAACGCTATGCTTCAGTATGCTCATTTGAAGAAGCACTCGAGTATTTATAAAAAAAAGGAAGACAAGAAAATTCTATTAGAATGCTGTCTTCTTTTTATTATAGTGCTGAACCTGTTTTGGGAACAAAATAAGCTCGTGTATCCACTCCTTCAAGTTCCAGCAGTTTTATTTTCTTATCAATCCCACCAGCATATCCTGTCAGACTGCCGTTTGTTCCTACCACACGATGACACGGAATGATAATCGAAATAGGGTTATGTCCAACGGCATTCCCAACTGCCTGAGCAGACATGGTCGGTTTATTCAGACGCAGCGCTGCCTCTTTGGCGATATCCCCATAAGTGACTACCTGACCATAAGGGATATGACATAAAACATTCCATACTAGCTGTCTGAAATCTGACCCTTTAGGCTTCAAAGAAAGCAATGCCATATCAGGTTGTTTTCCAGCAAAATAATCATCCAGCCATTGTTTTGTTTTTATAAAAATGGGAAAATCAGGCTTTTCGATGGGTTCCTCTTTCAAGGCTCCCATAAAATATTTCTGACCGACAATCCAAAGTCCTATTAGATTCTCATCCTCTGCCACCAGCAGAATTTCTCCGACTAAAGATGAATATTCTGTTTTATAAAGCATGATTCACCCCTCCTTTTTTAATCTCTCTTTAAAATGTAACATACTTTGAGCTTTTTTGTATTAAATATTGAGATTTAGAAAATGTTTTTGAGGTTTATTTATGATATTTCAAGAACTATTACTTCATTACACTAAATAATCTTAAACTGTTTCCATTTTCCGTTAATCAAGCGTATGACAAAGAATACTGATCGACACAGCCAATCTGTACCCATGGCAATCCAAACTCCGATAATTCCAAGATTGAACACAATCCCAAATAGATAAGCGGCTCCTAAACGAAAGACAATCATCGAACCAATTCCTACATACATGGAATATTTCACATCCCCGGATGCCCTTAGACCATTCGGCAAGACAAATGCGGTTGGATGTAAGGCAAAAGCCATAACATTATGCATGATAATCAAGATATAGGTTAAATTTCTTGCTTCATTTGATAAAGTATAAAGATTTAATATACATGGCAAGCCAATAATAACTAATCCACCGATAATACCGGTGACGATATAAGAAATCTTCATCAGCTTCTTTATATAATAAGAAGCCTGCTTGTAATCCCCGGCACCGATACATTGACCGACGACAGTCACGATCCCTAAATTAATGGCATTCACGACCACCACAGCAATCTGATCGACACTGCCTGCCACACTGTTTGCTGCAATCTGACTCGTTCCAAAAAGTGCTACGATACTCGTCACTAATACTCTGCCTAGAGTAAATAACCCATTTTCGATACCGTTAGGAATCGCAATGTGTAAGATTCTTTTAATCATTTGACTGTTCCAAGCGAAGATTTCTTTCACTTTAACGTAAACTTGATTTTTATGATCAAAAGATAAATAAAACATAATGACAGCAGCTATGATTCTGGAAATTAAGGTAGGAACTGCAACCCCCGCTACACCAGCATTTAAAACAAAGACGCCGATATAGTTACCTGCAACATTAATTAAATTCATTAACAAAGAGACATACATAGTCACTTTGGTCTTTTCAATCGATCTAAATAAGGCGGAAGATGAATTATAGATTCCTAAGAACGGAAATGACAACGCCGAAATTAAGAAATATATGACACTCGCTTTCATTACCTCTGAATCTATTGAACCAAAGAATATATTAAGCAGAGACCGATGAAAGATTAAACATAAGATCATGATAACCAATGAAATAATAAAAGTAAGGGTTAATAGCTGACTAGAAGCATAGTTGGCATTTTTATTATCTTTACTTCCAATATACTGTGAAACAATAATGGCACCACCGGCAGCAACTGCAGCCAATATCGTGATAATTAAATTGTTTACCATATCGACTAACCCGACACCGGAAATAGCCGCCTCTCCGGCATAAGAGATCATCATTGTATCTGCAACACCGACCGCCATGATTAATACTTGTTCAATGATTAAAGGCCAAATCAATTTCTTTAACGACTTGTTTGTAAACATCATTTTTATATCCTCCATTTCTCTTTACAACTCTATTCTAGGTCTTTCATTAATAAATGTCTAATACCTATATTAGATATATTTATATAGAAATTCTCTATAGTAAAGAAGGGATGAATAGAATGATTTATAATCCCCGGAGTTCGTTGTTTACAGCACTAAGTAAAAGAATGTCCTCACAAGAAGTATCCACTTAATAAAAAACAGTGCATAAAGCACTATTCATGAAGCTTTTTATTTAAGTAATCGATAAACGTAGAAACAGTCAGTGAATAACTTCGTACATCATTCCAAATGACAAAAGATTCACAGCGCAGTTCAGGTTCGAGAGGTCTGAAACAAAGGTGTGGATTATGATATTGCTTCGCTGCTGCTTCCAACGTCAATGCATAACAGATTCCTACTTTAACCAAGCTGGCAGCATTATTCAGCATATCGTGAGTTCCATACAAGTTCAGCGAATCCACTCCGCCACCATACCAATCGACTAAGCTGAAATGGTTCGTTGACAAGGGGAGGGTTAAAGGGATTCCTTTAATATCCTTTGGTTTAATAAATAATTGAGCCGCTAATGGAGAATCTTTCTTCATTAACAATCCGAAGCGGTCCACCGCCCTTAGTTTCAGACTTTTATAGCGTTCATTACCTACATAACCGATCACTAACCCTAAATCGATCGTTCCCATTTCCATTTTTTCTATGATCTGATCTCGTGATCCTGTGATAAGATTAATTTTAACATCTGGGTACAATAGGTTAAAATCACGCAATACCTGAGCAAATAAATCAATTGAAGAAGCAATCGCACAGCCGATCACGATCTCCCCGGCAATATGTTCTTTCTCTTTCAGTTCTCGTTCCGCTTTTTGATGCAGTTCCATGATTTCTAAAGCATAGTGATACAATAGCTTTCCTTTATCTGTCAAGATCATCTTTCGATGACCACGTTCAAAAAGCTGGACACCTAACTCATTTTCAAGAATACCTAACTGACGGCTCAAGGTCGGCTGAGTAATATACAAAGCTTCTGCCGCTTTCGTTATATTTCCCTCTCTGGCAATCGCAATAAAATATTTTAATTCACGTATCTCCATGGTGTTAAGCCTCCTTTTTGCTTTCTTTTATTATATACCATATCCCCTGCATATCCAGCTTTACATACTGGGCAAACTACAAAAATTGCCTTTGTTTAAGCTTGAAAAATCTGTTAGAATATCGAAAGAGCATGATTTTACGTTAGAAAATGAAATATTAACAGTCATTAAAGAGAGAAGAACAATACGTGAATTTCTGCCAAAAGCTATAGAAGAAGAGGGATTAAACATTATTTTAGAAGTCGGTTCCAGTGTGGCAGAAAAACAGTCTTTGATATTTGTCGTATCTAAAAATTTACTTACTAATAAAAACTCGGAGAGATTAATTTTTCAGTTTTGCAAAGGATCATCGATAAACATCCGGCAGTCGATGATAGCCCCCCACCATAGAGTCCACCATAAAACAAAGTTCTTCTTATCAGACACTCATGATGGTTTCAATTTTCGCGCCAAAAGACTACGATTAATTCAAGAAAAGGACCCGAATATAAAAAGCTTGGAGAATCCAAAAGGGGTCTCAAGTTAAAGCCAAGAAAAACTTAACGTATCATCACGATTGAATAGATCCGACTTTCAATTGCATTTTTATTCGGATAAAATCATATTGACTAACAAAAATAAAACGCAAGTCAAATCAAGTGTCGCTGATCCTACTTGATTATAATAAATGTAGGGTGGTTGAAACGAGGTGAAAATATGTACGAATGGCAAAAACAAATTCAGTGGATTATTGATGAAATAGATATATGTATTCAAAAAAATAACAATGAAGCGCTGACGCTCCATGTACTCTCTAAAAAATTAGGCTATTCTGAATTCTACACCACAAGGAAATTTAAAGAAATAACAGGTATGCCATTTAGAGAATATCTGCGGCTTAGAAAACTCGCTTTCGCCTTAAAAGAGGTACGAGATCAAGAAAAAAAACTTTTAGAAATTGCTTTGAACTATGACTTTTCATCACATGAAGCTTTTACTAGAGCGTTTAAAAAAGCTTACGGCATGACCCCAAGCGATTATCAAAAAAATCCCCGCCCCGTCGTTCTTCGTACGAAAATCACTTCATTCGACCTCTACTTTTTAGGACTAGGAGAGATTGGCATGGTAAAATCTGAAGAGGATATTAAAATTTATTTTATCACAATTTCAGCACATAAGTTTTTACACATTAAAAACTATGAAAGCAATGGTTATTGGGATTTTTGGGAAAAGCAAAATCAAATTCTCGGACAGGACAGGGAAACAATTTGCGGACTGCTTGACAGTATTAATGGAAAATTAGATGATGAAGGTGGAAATGAGACAAACAGCGGCGGCGGTCAGGTCATGGCATATATGAATGATCCCGAAGGCAGACTCTGTGATTGGGGATTCTTACGCACAGAATGCTACGGTGTACGCCTACCGATCGATTATCAAGGAGAAGTACCGTCACAAATGCTGATGGTGGATATCCCCGAAGCTAAATACATTGTCTTTGAACATGGACCCTTCGATTATGAACAGGAAAATCACAGCATAGAAGAACAGATCGAAAAAGCTATGACAGCTTTTGATTATGATCGTACAGACTATTGTCTTGATCTTTCTATTGGCAGAATTACTTATTTATATTATGATCCCAATCAATGCTTTAAGTATATTCGTCCTGTACGAAAACGAACTAAGAATTAAATCAGCTTATCAAGAAGCAGGATGATCCTGCTTTTTTTGCAGCAGCGACAACCCTTGATCGATCTGCTGAATCATCAAAATGCGGTCAGTAAGAGAATAAATCTGTTTTGCTTTCTCTATTTCCTTTATTCCCTGCTGTATCTTACCTGTCGCATAGAGATAGAAACCATTTAAAAACAGTATTATAACACTCCATGTCAGCATCTCTTCTTCCCGACTTAGTTCAGACAAGCGATCCAGAGCTTTTTTCGCATAAGTAAACTGAGAAGTATAGATAAGATGAAACAGATTATTGGCTAATAAATGCGCGAGATACACAGAAAAATCAGGATGATGCTTATATTTTTCCAAAGATTTCCATGCCCGCAAGAAAAGATCTGTTCGGATCTTAGAATTTCCAAAAAGAAAACTCATATTCGAAAAAAGGCGAAATTCTTCAAAAGTCCATGTTTCAATATCAAAAAGATAACGTTGGATTACCTGCTTTGCCCATTGAAAATCTTTCGAATGTTCATATTCAGTATTAAAATACAATTCATTTAATGTAATGATTTGAGCATACTCGATTTTACTCATCAATGTCTTTTTTTCTTGCCATGATTTTTGCAGAAACATCACTCTACCCTTGGCATATTTTTGATTCGATTGAAACTTCTGCGCATCAATGTCTCCTAATGCTTTGTGGCTAGTCGCTTCCTGAAAGTCACGATGCATCAGCAGCAGTTCATCGACGGATATCATTAAACGCCGCAAGATTTGAAGCATTAGTGAAAATTTTATATCATAGCGCCCCTTTTCAAAATCAATAGCATAGGATTTGCTTATAATGCCGGTATAAATTTCTTTTTGACTAAAGCCTTTGCTGAGCCGTATTTTTCTTACAGTACATCCATATTTTTCCATAACCCACCTCTTTATATCATTATATCTATTATAACTTAAATATAAAAGATTGGTCTGAATTCTCGGACTTTTTATAGTATCACTCATCGTTTCATTAGAATAATAGATGAAAGGAGTGATTCATTATGAATCAACATGTTACTAAAGACAAAAAGAAGACATGGAATTTATGCTATGGGTTTTTGATCTTAGAAGAAAAACCACCGGATATAGTCAAAAAAATTAATGATTCTAAGTCTGACCAATCGATCGCAATGAATAAAATTCATCCCGGTGTATGGATTTTAGATTATCAAAGGCTTGTTAAAAAAATCCGATACCTTATAAAAAAACGAACCAAAAATTAATCCTTGATTCTTCTATCAAACAAATAGAGACCTTAGCTCTATTTGTTTTTTCTGTTTAGTTATATCCTGAAGCATTTTTTAGTTTTATTCATAATATCTATTTTTATAAACAATTATAAATAATTTCAAAAAAAGAAAATCAGGTAGTACACTACCTGACCGTTTAAAAGATTGATCACACTATTATTATATAATCATATTCGACAAGAAAAGTCAAATGATTATTAACCGCTATAAAGCACTGTATTTCTCATAGAAAAAACGGATTCTCACACTAAAAAATATGTCGTTCATAAAGTGTACATTACGACTTATATATACATATTGATTTAGGGAGGGAATATAAACAATGACTATCAAAAAACATTTAATTGAAGTGATTGCTGATGATTTAGGGTGTGAATATGTTTCTGATTTACACACTCCGAAATTGTTAGAATCCCTGCAAAGACTCGCAGCTGGCTATGACAGCTATGCCTATCCTTTAAAAGAATGGCAGGAATTGATTCGTTATATCAGCAGAATCTCTTATCAATTCAAAGATGAAGAAGAAGCTAAACAGTTCTTTATGCATTTATAGGAAGACCTTGTATATTTTGGCTATATACTCTTGAAAAAGAAAATAGATTTACACAACAGCTTTAATTATTTAGAAGGGAGAATACAAATGAAAAAGCAAATTAAATTAACGGTTTTGTATGTGGTTATTTGGGGAATGTTGCTTTTTAGTGCTTTACCTCATTTAAAAACAGTAAATGCACGTAACAATTCACCAGATACGTTCAATCTTATTTATGCTGATCCAACCGTAACTATCGATAAAAAGAGTGTTAAGATAGGAGATATATTAACTAATACCTTTTCCGGATTATCTTTCGATAAAGTTACCTCAGTAAACCAGTATGAAAAGCTGTCATGGCTGACAGTAAATATCTATGGACAAGCAGGATATTTCAACCGTGAATGGATCTCTTTATCACAAGAATTTGAAACCATCATTATTCCTCGCTCATTAGCAAAGGATGCTAGCGGAAATGTTAGAGATACAGATGTAAAAATTACGATTAGTTTTATTCCTAACCCAGGGGTTAGCTTTGATAAACCAATCGATATTGTCTATTTGCGTACTCAATTCACAGAACAGACAGATCAAAATATCACAATCAGTAAAAATGAAATGCAACAATTCGCCGAAAATAATGGATACACAATTGAAAATATCTCCAATATAGCGATCAACTATTCTATTAATGATGGTGGCGAAACGATGGGCGCACTGGATGTAAGCGATATTATGTATAAAACAAAAGTAGTGGCAGATAAGTCACTAATGCGCCCAACAGATTCCTATACACGTACAATTCTCTCAATGGATCCTGGGGGAAACAACTACTATGATCCGAGCATCACCAATTACAAATTTCAGGGATATGCTCGCTTCAACACGACAAATATTCAAATAGATACAGCTAAAAAACAGGATATTTTGCCGGGAGATGAATTAGAAATTTTATTCACTATTGAAAATAACAGTTCTTATTTAAATAATATCATTTACTTTGGCGTGCATGATTTAGACGATGCCGTAGAATTAGCTGATATTCAGGATGCTACAACATCAGCAGATTTTAATCCTGGAACCCCTTGGCGTCAAGATATTGCAATACGCAATGCATTATTCACAACTTCCAATACTTGGCTCCCATTAGATACCGGAGATTTTGTAACAGTGCGATTAAAAGTAAAAGTTAAGGATGATTATGACGGATCAAACATTCATCTACAGCCATTCACTTATATTGATGGTGACTTTGATGGCAGAGCAGATTCAAATATACTACAATTATCGATTCTAAAGCACACCTTAAAGTTTGAAACAAATGGCGGAAGTAGTATTGATAACCAACATATTACTCATAATCATCTTGCAAGTAAACCCACTGATCCACTAAAAGAAGGATATACGTTTGGTGGATGGTTTATTGATGAGCAATTAACTAAGCCTTGGGATTTTGCAGCTGACCAAGTAACTGCAGATACTACGCTTTATGCAAAATGGACAATTAATACATATAGTGTTGACTTTGACAGCAATGGCGGTACACTTATAACATCGTTAACTGACATTCCTTTTGGCACTTTGCTTTCACAGCCGACACCACCAATCAAAGAAGGATATACATTTAACGGTTGGTACATAGATAAACAGCTAACAAGGTCTTGGGATTTTGCCGCTGATCAAGTAACTGCAGATACTACGCTTTATGCAAAATGGACGATTAATACATATAGTGTTGACTTCGACGGTAATGGCGGTACACTTATAACATCATTAACTGACATTCCTTTTGGCACTTTGCTTTCACAGCCGACACCACCAATCAAAG
>NZ_JBKTEM010000003.1:0-116532 GCF_047239305.1 Beduini sp. | reverse complement strand
TTAACTGACATTCCTTTTGGCACTTTGCTTTCACAGCCGACACCACCAATCAAAGAAGGATATACATTTAACGGTTGGTACATAGATAAACAGCTAACAAAGCCTTGGGATTTTGCCGCTGATCAAGTAACTGCAGATACCACGCTTTATGCGCAGTGGACGATTAATACATATAGTGTTTACTTTGACAGCAATGGCGGTACACTTATAACATCGTTAACTGACATTCCTTTTGGCACTTTGCTTTCACAGCCGACACCACCTATTAAAGAAGGATATATATTTGGTGGATGGTTTATTGACGAACAATTAACTAAGCAATGGGATTTCACTGCAGATAAAGTGACCGGAGATACTACCCTTTATGCTTTATGGATAAAACAGGGAATTATACCCCCAACACTTCCTCAACAACCTAATCACGACTCTTATGAAAATGTAGATACAAAAGATCGTTCTGATTTAGAACTTTATTTAGTTGTCGGAGTATTTTCAAGTGGTTTAATGCTTTATTTATTTTTTAAAAGAAAGTCGTTAAATAATTAAATTATCAATAAAGAACTGATTCTGAATCGTCAAAAGAATCAGTTCTTTTTAATTTACATGTATGAAAAATAAACCAATATTCATGATTCTACCGCTACATCAAAATCACCAATTACTTTTCTTTTAATGCTTATTTTTATGTTCTTTTACTTTCTTTAATCGTACACATAAAAACTGTATAAATTAAGCAAATTTGCTTAACTCATACAGTCTGGGATACATTGTTGTAGCGTCTATTCATATTCAATAAATGTATCATAGATCAATCCATCTTTTATTTCTAATCTGCGTTTTGATAGCTTATCAATAAAATAACGGTCATGAGATACAAACAGCAATGTTCCATTATAATCCAGTAATGCCTGTTCCAAAATTTCTCGTGTTTCAATATCAATATGGTTGGTCGGTTCATCTAAAATCAAGAAATTTACTTCATTTTGCATCAGGATCGCCAATTTCAGCAGCACTTTTTCACCGCCAGATAGACTTCCCACACGTTTAAAAACCTGATCCTTATAAAAAGCATATTGAGCTAAAATGCTTCTGGCCTCCCCTTCAAAACATGGACATTCTTTTTGAAATGCTCGCAAAATGGAATCCCGGTCATCCTCAAAGTGAATTTCCTGTGGAATATAGCCAATATTGGCTGTTTCGGCTATTTTCAGTTCACCGTCATATGCGGTTAAATCCCCTAACAAAGCTTTGATAAAAGAGGTTTTCCCCGATCCATTATTTCCTAACAGCACAATTTTTTCCTGATAATAAAGTGTGAAACTGGCTTTTTTAAACAACGTTACATCCCTATAGGAAATACCGAAGTCTGTTACTTTCAACACTTCATTGCTGCTTCGCTCTCCGGTAAAGTAAACAGGTATCTTCTTCTTTTCTAACTGCGGCTTATCCAGAACCTCCATCTTTTCCAAACGTTTTTCCAGCTCTTTCGCCTTTTTAAAGAATTTCTCATTGTCTCCTTGATTACCCCAGTCACGATAACGCTTAATGGAGGCTTTCATTGCTTCTATCTTTTTCTGTTGGGTTTTATACTGTTCAAACTCCAGCAGCAACAAGCGTTCCTGTTCTTTCATACTGTAAGAATAATTCCCATGAAACAGACGACTCTCCCCGCTTTCCAAAATAATCGTTTTATTCGTAACTCGATCTAGGAAATAACGGTCATGAGATATAATCACGACAGTTCCCTGATATTTATTCAAATAATTTTCCAGCCATTCCAGCATCACAATATCTAAATGGTTGGTTGGTTCATCTAATAAAAGAATATCCGGCTCACTCAAAATCAGCTTCGCTAAATTAACAACGGTCTTTTGTCCTCCACTCAATAAAGAAAAAGGCTGATCTAAAAGGCTTTGCAGCTTAAATCCGGTAATGACTTTATTTAACTTTTCTTCAACCTCATATCCGCCTAAAGCGATATAGTGATTTTGTATGTTGGCATACTTATTTAATAAGGATTCGTTGGTACTGTCCTGACTCATTTCAATTTCCAATGCCCGCATTCGCTGTTCGACCTCTTGAATTTCCAAGAAAGATTCCATCAACAGATCGTTTGTGGTAGTATCCTTATTTTCAATTGTAGGGATCTGTTCCAAATAGCCGATAGTTGCCTGTTTACGAATCGTAACTTCCCCTGTATCAGGAAATTCCTGTTTCATTATCATTTTAAACAGTGTCGATTTTCCGCTTCCGTTTTTACCGATAATACCGACATGATCACCGGTCAAAATTTCAAAGCTGACATCTTGCAGTACCTGTTTATATCCAAAGTTTTTGCATATCTTGTGCATTCCTATTTCTATCATTTTATTTGCTCCTTTATTTTAGTTTGATTCTTAAAATAAACAGAGCCTAAAAGGAATAGGATTAGACGATTTTAATCATCGCTTCGTACAGAAGAGGAATTCTCTTCTTATCGTCTAGCCTATTTTACAGACTCTGTACGAAGCTGAGTGCCTTCGACTCTACGGCAGATATAACCTAGAATCATGTTGACCACCTCCATCTATCTAATGTTATCTTCACTTTATCACAGATGACAGGCATTGCCTACTGATTCTCTTTATTTTATGAAAAAACCATCTCTCTATTGAGACATGGCTTTTGCTGCTTTGATAAATGCTTTAAATATGGGATGCGGACGATTAGGACGGCTCTTGAATTCCGGATGGAATTGAACCGCTACATAGAATGGATGCTCCTTTAATTCAACTGCTTCAACCAATTCATTCTCTCCATCACGATAAGTTCCGACAATAGCCATTCCAGCTTCTTCAAATAATGAACGATAAGCATTATTAAATTCATAGCGATGGCGATGACGTTCCATAATATCAGAATGCTGATAAATTTCTTCTAAACGGCTGTTAGGCTGAATATGGCATGGATAAGCGCCTAAACGCATTGTTCCGCCTTTATTTTCCACATTCTTCTGATCTTCCATGACATCAATGACATAATGATCACTTTTTGTCTGAAATTCACTCGAGGTTGCATCTGTGTAATTTAGGACATGACGGGCAAATTCAATACAGGCAATCTGCATTCCTAAACAAATCCCGAAATAAGGAATATGATGCGTGCGGGCATATTGTGCTGTTTTGATCTTTCCTTCGATTCCACGATAACCAAAACCACCGGGAATTAGGATTCCCTGACAGTCTTCAAAAACAGAAAGCGAGGCTTCATCTGTGATGGCTTCACTATCCACCCATTTAATTTCCACTTTACAATCATTAGCGGTACCGGCATGATGCAAAGATTCTACCACAGATAAATAAGCATCATGAAGTTCCGTATATTTTCCGACCATCGCAATTTTAATTGATTCTTTAACATTCTTTTCACGTTCAATTAACTGCTGCCATTCCTTTAAATCAACAATTTGTGGATCTAAATGCAGTTTTTCGCAGACAATATCGGCTAAATGCGCTTCTTCAAGCATTGGTACCACTTCATATAAAGAGGACACATCATAATTGTTGAGGACACATCTTTCTTCGATGTTGCAGAACTGAGAAATTTTACGGCAAATCGATGAAGGCAGTGGCATCTCGCTGCGGGCAATCAGTATATCACTCATGATTCCATAAGACTGCAGCTCTTTAATTGAATGCTGAGTTGGCTTAGACTTAAATTCCTTACTCATTTTCAAATAAGGGACTAGTGTCACATGGATATATAAGCAGTCCTGCTTTCCTTTTTCCTGAATGATCTGACGAATAGCTTCTAAAAAGGGCTGACTTTCTATATCTCCGACTGTTCCTCCTACTTCACAAATCAAGACTTCACATTCACTTTGCTTTGCCGCTAAATAAATATTTCGCTTGATCTCATTAGTGATATGAGGAATCACCTGTGCCGTCTGTCCTAAAAATTCTCCTTTTCTTTCCTTGCTAATCACATGGTGATAGACTTTTCCGCTGGTAATATTACTGTATTTATTTAAATTAACATCCATGAAACGTTCATAATGTCCTAAATCCAAATCCGTCTCTGCCCCATCTTCGCTGACAAAGACTTCGCCATGCTCTAAGGGGCTCATTGTTCCCGGGTCAACATTTAAATAAGGATCAAGCTTCTGTGCACTGACCTTAATTCCTCTGGCTATTAATAATCTTCCTAAAGAAGCGGCAGTGATTCCTTTTCCTAATCCCGAAACCACGCCGCCGCTTACAAATATAAATTTACACATATAAGATCCTTTCTAAATACTTTGATAGCGCTGAATAATTTCAGTGGCAATCTGTTTTCTTGTTTTTCGTTCGTCCATTGCCGTTTTTTCAATATAACGATGAGCCTTTGCTTCCGTCAAGAATTCATTTTCCATCAGTAAGCATTTCGCCAGATCCACTAATTTTATTTCCGCTATTTTATTTTTTAATTTTTTCTGTTCTTTTAGATAATTCTGAAAGCGAAAAGAATTCGCTCTTAAAAATGACAGCAGCTGTGCCAAAATCTCCTTTTGCACCGGCTTGCTTATCACAAATACACCGTATTTTTCTACCCTTTCTCGAACCGAATACACATACTTGCTTGCTAAAAGCAACAAAATATTCAGATCCGGATAGCGATTGAGCAGTTTTAATACATACGCTATTTCATGCTGATCAGAGGTAAACGGGAGATCGATCAGCACTGTATCAATGGAATGCAGCATTATACTTTTAGTAACCTCTTCCTTACATTTCGCCAAGATGACTTCACTTGGATAAAGCTCTTGAACGATCGCTTTTAACTGCATAAAACGATCTGTTTTTGTTGTACAGATAAGTATCTTCAGCATCAAATAACCTTATTTCTTATGTAATAACTGAGTTCTGCTTTCGACATAGTAGTCAATCAGGGATGAAGGGAGGGTTTGTTTTATAAATTCACTGTTTTTAGCGATATTGATCGCTTCTTCTAAAGTTCTGGGCAAAGTGTCCAAGACACTCTGATTGATTTCTAAATTCTTGGTACATTCGTCCATCAGCTCCAGCTTATTTTCAATGCCATCCATCCCAGATGCAACCAATAGATTGACTGCCAGATATGGATTGCATAAAGGATCACTGTTTCGCACTTCACAGCGAACTAAACGATCTTCCACTCTTGGAACACGTACCAAGGTCGTGCGATTCGAATGTGACCAAGAAACATATTTAGGTGCTTTATCTTCTCCTAAACGCCGATACGAATTAATGTCCGGATTTAAAAACAATGCCATTTCTTTACTGTGAGCTAAGATTCCCGCAATAAAGTGTTTCAGTAACTCCGGTTGATCGAATTGAAAACTATTTTTACCGTTTCGATAGAGTGATAAGTTAATATGCAGTCCGTTCCCGCTTGCAGATTCAATCGGCTTAGGTAAAAATGAAGCATATAAACCATGTAATTCAGAAATTGTTTGAACTGCCCATTTAAATGTAATCAGCTGATCACAGGCAGTCAAACCATCACGATATTGAAAATCTACCTCATGTTGTCCGGGACCCTGTTCATGATGCGAGCTTTCAGGTTCAATTCCCATCTCTTCTAAGGTCAGACAGATATTGCGGCGGATATCTTCGCCTTTATCCAGCGGCGCCACATCAAAATAGCCGCCCTGATCATGAGGAATCCATGTACAGTTGCCTTGTTCATCGGTTTTAAAGAGATAGAATTCACATTCTGTCCCACATAATACCTGATATCCCTCTTGCTTTACTTTTGTTAAACGCTGCTTTAAAAGACTGCGGCAATCGACTTCTAAAGGAGTCTTATCCGGATAATGAACACTGCAGAAAAAACGAATAACGCTGCCATTTTGCGGTCGCCAAGGCAAAATATCAAACGTAGAAGAATCCGGCATTAAAAGTAAATCTGATTCTTCGATCCTGCCAAAGCCGGCAATCGCACTGCCATCAAATAAAATACCTTCTTCAAAAATACGTGGCAGCTGACGAGGCATTACCGAAATATTTTTTTGATTCCCTAACAGATCACAAAAAGCTAGACGAATGAATTTAACATCGTGCTCTTCTATAAATTCTAATATTTCCTGAATGGTATGGTTCATATACTTTCCTCCTTCACAAATGAAAAAGCGCTCTTAATGGGACAATAAAAACACGATGTTTATCCACATATAAGAACGCCTTTGTTCTGTATAACACAGAAATATAATAGGGAATAGCGTATTAAATGTCAAGAAAAAACTTTGTTAAATCCATGCTTTTATTATTTTTTGACATATTCATTGAGCTTTATGTCCGATACTTTAAATTTACCCTATTTTAACGATATTATCCTCCTTATTTTGTTTAATCAGACAATCAATAAAAAGGATTGACAGACCATAACGCAGACAAGGAAAACAAGGATGTTAGATATATCCCCCTTATTTTTTGTATAAACCAATAAGAAGGAACAACAATGAGAAAGATTAAAGAGACTTTTAATACGATGGTACTTAATGAAAATATGATGTAAGAACATTTGTCTAAAGAGATAAAATAAAAAACTGCAATGCAGTTTTCTATTTGTTATTTAATTCTCGTATTATTTTAATCACGCTTGATGAATCTAAGCTCTCACTCTTTTGTTTTATTTTGTTGTCAATGTGACTGTTCTGTAAATATAACTGTATTTTGCCAACTTCGTTCCATGATTTCAAATCTTTTAGCTGATAAACCAAAGATGCATCTATTCTCTTACTAAACCAGTGTATCTTACGAATAAAACAACCTCTTTAGAACATAATATTAGTAATTATATAAGGAGGCTGTATATGCAATTAAATGAGCGTCAAAAGAACTTTTTAAGTGCTTTTAAAGAAACTGTCTGTATTACCCGTGATCAAAACGGCAGAACGTTTATCTGTAAAGATAAACCCACTTTAGATGTGGAATTAGGAGAATGGGAGGATGCTGATTTTATTGAATTAGATCCTCAGTTATTCCCCGATTTAGACTGGCAGACATTATATTATGCAGAAACGATGCTTCAAGATGTGAAATAAACCCGTGAGGGTTTATTTTATTGAGAGTAATTCTTTTGCTTTAACAATATCTTTCTTTTTAACGTAGAGTGTATACATCTTGGAAAATTGTCCGTCATCATAATCTAATGGTGAAGGATTCGAATAACTGGAAAATGTATTCGGCATTCCCATCTGACCGGATTCAATCCCCACTTTCGTCTTAATACCATAATCGTTTAAGATACGAACCATTTCCGCAATCTGATCTTGATCATAGCTGGAAAATAAATCTGTAAAGAACCAATTCAGCATATTATCTTCTCACCTTCTCTATCTATTTTACCATAATTTATAAAATTGACCTATAGGAATAGGAATTTAGACAAAAGAATTTATTTTCCATAAAAAGACAGGCAAACACCTGTCTATTATACTTTCTTTTTCTTAATCATCACCAAAGCCAATAAAGACATACCTATCAGCATAATATATAGATTAAGTGCAGTAAAATCTCCTGTATCCGCTATACCGCTTGTTTCCTGTTTGACTGCTGCTGACAGAGGAGTTGAATCCTCCTGTGGAATCTGAGGTGGGGATTGGTTTTCATCCGGTGCTTCCGGCTGGTTTAGATTTGGATTAATTGGCTTCTCCTCCCCTGTATCTGATTTATTGCCGATAATCGCATAATAAGAGAAATGACTGCTTTCAAATACAAGCGTATCCCCTTCACGTTCATAATGAACAAACTGCATGCGGTTATCATCACCGATATGCATTAACAACAAATTCTGATACTCCTGTTGTTCTTTTGACAGAGGAATTTTAACAATGACCATTCCGTCCGGTTTCACTATTTTTCCATCTAATAAAAGATGGATATCGTAAATATCTTTTACTTCCTGATTATTCAGCAAGCTATTATTGATCATTGTCCCTACTGTTTGCCCGACTTTTGATGTCACCTCTTCTACCATAAGAACAGTGTCCGCATCAAAATCAGTTCCATATTTTCCGCTTACTGTAAATCCATATTCAAAATTTACCAAATGATCTGTTCTGATTATGTTAATAATCTTATTTATTTTATCAAATAAATCTTTATTGATTAAAGACTGCTGATGTCCTGTTAATGCTTCATACTGATCGATGACTGGTCTTAATATCTCTTTTTCTGCTGAAGTATATTCTTCTTTTACTATGACATCTTTCAATGTATTCTCCATAGCTAAAACTTCTTCTATAGTGTTAAGCATTCCTTGTGCTTTGTTCTTTAGTTTCTTCAATTCCTCAATCTGTTGATCGCTTGCATCCTCAATGTCTATTTTATTATAGGTATCGATTGCTTTTTCAATTATATCTTTATCGTTTAACTCGACATTATAATCAGCTAATGATGAATCCAGTATCGTTCTTAATGCTTTTGTTTTATAGATCAGAACATCGGACTCATTTCCCGCCTTATCTACACCTCTCAATTCATAGAGATAGGCATAAGAGCTTTCATTTTCAATCTCGATTAAGAATGTATCTGCATAAACTAACTTATCATTAATCATAAAATAATCAAAGGCTAAGTCTTTTACCTCTACCACCTGATTTACATAATAAGTTTCATCATTCTGTATTCCCGATAATTCCGGTTTTGTCTTATCTAAGCTATATACAAGATGAACTTCTAAAATCTTATGATCACTTGCCTGAATATAATAAAGTGTCAGCGGCTGGTCAATACCTTCTTCACTAATCGTGAAAGTATGTTTGGCAGAGATGATATCCGGTGTTGCAGACAGCCAGTCACTTCCTGCATCCAGTGTGAAATCCTCGTGATAAAAGCCATTTTCATTTCTGCCCTCCGCAGGCATTAAATCGCCTTCGTATTCAGCATAATAAACTTCGTAATTCAATTCTAATACAGAGCCTTCATAAGCACCGATTCCAGTTACTGTCAACGTCTTTTGTCCTGCGGTAGAGTTATCGGGACTACTATGTATAGTATAATCCGTTCCATATCTTAACGTAGTATCCCCACTTACCAATGTAAAAGGAGTATAGAAATTCCCTCCGGTGTGTTCATAACGATCATTGAATCCCTGAACCATTGACATTTCTAAAGACTTTCCGACAATCTTATATTCTTTGCTGAACTGTGAGCCGCTAAAATCATAATTTTCCATATCCCAGAAAGTGTTCATATCCTTTTGCACTTCGTCCATCAAAACTCGAAATTCATAGGTTCCCACTTTCTCAAAGCTTGCACGCTCTTCTCCCTTATACACCTCATAGGGAATTAAACTTGAATCAGCTACAAGACCTTGTTGTGCCCAAAAGAGGGATTCATAATACATTGGTGAAATAAACTGTGCTCTGCCTGTGTACTCATATTCACTTTGTTCATTCCAACGCAGTACATTGGGTTTAGGAGTCAATTTTCCTTCAAAAGTAGCAGATGAAACAGAAAGCTGATATTTTCCGGCATCTTTGCCTGTCAATGATAAATCTGTTAATTCCACTTGATTAGCTAAATAAACATTTTCATTGTTAAAAGCTGCTGTTGCTGCTAGTGAGACATCATCGCCGGGATCTACTCCCTGCAAGACATAATCTTCCTTTTGTAATGTGTAATTGACAGTATTATCATACTCTTTTGTAATTACTTGATTCTGTTTGACTGTCAATGTGGTCAGTGCGGAGACCTTTAAATCCCAATGCCCATTAGGCGCTGCCAGCAATGCAAAGATCATGATAAACAGACCTGCTTTTCTTACACGCAGTAAAACGACAGAAAAATCATGCTTCACTCTAAAATGATGAATAGTATGTTCTATAATGGGTTTTATATATTTTGAAAAAATAGAATATCTTTTATAATATCTTACAAAGCACGTCAGATAGACCAAAAACATACCAAAAGAAAACATTCTGTTAAAGCAGGCTGATACAACGGCAATCAACAACCACCAGCCCATTAAAATCGTCGCATATCTTACTTTAAGTCTTCTTCCTTTAAACATACCCTCCCCTTCTTTCCTAAGTTATTTTCCTTTAAGCATTTTAACATTACCGTCGATCAAAGCCCCTTCCTCCACAATAATTTGTTTTGCTTCAATATCTCCTTCTACACTTGCTTCTTTCATGAGATGAAGCTTTCCAGCGATATGTACATTTCCTTTACAGCGACTATCTAAGACCACTTCCTGAGCAATAATCATTCCAACAATATAACTTTTTGCAGTCGCATTCAGGGTGGATTGACATTCAATATTCCCTTTGATCTTAGAATGATTTAAACCCACGCTTTCCGCATGAACATTCCCAACAATCTCTCCGCCATTTACTGTAAGTCGTCCCTGAATCATGACATCCCCCATAATTTTTCCCTGCACTTCTAAATCATATCCGTCGTTGATGCTTCCGTTAATCACTGTCCCGTCAGAGATAATCGAAGGTTTTCTGGTAATCGCGATTTCTTTTTTGATTTCTATTTTTGGGTCGTCTCTTTTTATCTCTTTTATTTCTTTGATTTCACGTATGTTTTCTTTGACTTGATCTTCTTCATCAAAATAGCGATCCTTTAATTTATTTTTAAAATCGTTAAATTTATCCATCTTATCTGCTCCTCTTCTATCTCTTTATTAGACAGGAAGGGAAAGATCCCTTCCTATTGTTTTTTATCTTAAATATTTCTTCTTTTCCAGCCACACTACAGCTCCAAGAGAAATAAGTCCCATCAGTGCATAAGCGTTTATCAGTGTATTGTCCGATGTATCCACCACTTCATTTTGTGTTTCATTTTGGGAAATATCTATTGAATTGTCACTTAATATCTTTTTTGCTTTAGCGATAATGCCATAATAGCTGAGATGATTGGTTTCAATATAGATGAATCCATCTTTAATGATAAATGGATATTCCACTACATCTCCATTGGCGTTGACATAAACCGCCTTAATAGCTTCATACTGATCGATATTTCCCGATATTTTCAATATAATAGTAACCATGCCATTTGGCTGAATCAATACATCTTTATAAGTTAAATGAATATCATATAAAGCGATTAATTCATACCCATTAAAATGCTCATTCAGTCTATTGTTCAGCTGCTGGCTGGTGTTAGTATCCAGCTTATTAAAGACATCTTTAATGTGAAGCTTTGTGCCGTTAATAAATTTTGTTCCGTTTACTCCTCTAATCGTTACATCTTCATTTTTGATTTCATCTATTAATCCGTATTGAATCATGTCACAGTAGTAATTAATTTTATTTTCATCAAACTGAGCCTGCTGTTGTGATGATAACTGCTCATAAAGATTGATCCATTCTTTTAGCTGTTCCATTGATTCAGCAGTATTAAAATCAAGCGAATCTAACTGTGTTAACTGTTCATTTAATTTTATGCAGGCTTCGATTTTAGTAAGCAAAGTCTCTGCTTTGTCACTTTGTTTTTTTAAGTCTGTCTTATTTTTTTCAGTCAGATTATTTTGATAATCGTTGTGTACTGTTTCAATTTTATCCGCAATCGCATCCACTTTATCTTTATCACTAATTACAACGTTATCCTCAGTCAAGTCTTTGATTGCTTCTTCTATCGCCTGCAATTCTTTTTGTAAGACTTCTATTTTGTTTTCCAATTGATCAATCGTTGTTTGGTGATCTTTTAACTGTGTTTGTTCATTATCGGATAAATTCTGACTGCATTCTTTTTTAACAGCAGCAATCTGATCTTCAATCTTCTTAATCGTTTCCAGATCGGTTTCTTTTATAGTTGATTCATTATAACCATTTAATCCTTCTTCTACCTTGGATAGTGCCTCTTCAACACGCTGAAGAATATTTTCCAAAGATTCAATCTTTGTTTTTTCATTGGCAATGCTTTCTTTTTGATCGTCATTCATATTGGTCTGATAGTTATTTTCCATCTGATCAATCGCCTTTTTCACTTCATCGATTTTATTCTGATCCTCACTGGTTACATCTTTAGCTGAAATATTCTCTAAACAATGGTGAATCGTATTCATTTGAAGTTGGATATCCTGAATACAGCCTTTTAACTGATTTAAGACTCCTAACTGATGATTTAGTTGTTCGATTACACTATCACTTAACGAAGTATTCAGCAAGGCTTCTTCAATAGTTGTAATGGCTTGATTTACCAGAGATTCGTGTTCTAAATTGACATTTTCAAAATTAATACCGCCTGAGCCTGCCATCATCTGATAAGCCTGACTAAAAATGCTTGAATCAAATCCGGCTAAGGCATCTTCAACTGCCTTCAATGCATCGTTTGCTGCCTTAATCTTCGCTTCCAAGACAGGAATTTTATTATTCAAATTATCTGTTAAGTGATTTATTTGACTTACCAGAAGGTTATCTTTAGCATTATCCAGCATTTTAGTTATTTTCTCTTTTGCTAAAGCAACAGCGTCTGCATCGGTTGTTTTAACGGTTGTTTCCGTTAAATTTTGAAGTAGATTTTCGATTGTGGTTAACTGCTCATTAAGTGTATTTATCCTTACGATAAAGTCAGAGATATTTTCTTCCAGTCTTGTTAGTCGCTCTTTTTGGCTGACAGTCAGTATTTCCTGAGCATAAGGAAATGCATTCAATGCAGTCTGTGCAGATAATACCTGTGTTTCATCACTTGTTTTAATATTGGATAAGGTGATCCCAGACAACTGATTCTCAATGTATAAAATAGCATCATCAATATTATCTAATTGCTGAGTTAATTCCCCGATCTTGCTAAGCTGAGCATCAATCGTTGTTTTTTGTTCTAAAGTCAGATGCTGACTGTAATCTAATTTTTGAATATCCTCAAATTCTTTTAAAATATCGATTGTAATATCCTCAATATTAATAGAAGATAATACTTCCAGTTTATTTAAATAACGAATAACCTCTTCTATTTTGGCATTAAGGTTTTCCAGTTTTTCTTGATGTCCGCTGATACTTGCGGCTTCATCATCAGTTAAGTTGGACGCAATATCCAATATAGCGCTCAATGCTTCAGTAATTAGTGGCTGATGTGTCGATGTCACCGTATTTAAATCAATCGCTGCTGCCTGATTGATCTTCTCAATTTTTTTAGCTGCTTCTTCTATTTTTGCTAAGAGATTATCTCCTTTTGCCAAAGCTAAATCCAAGGCTTCGGTCTGTGATACGGATAGTTGACTTGAATAGTCCGTCTTTACCTTTTGAATTGCCTGCTGAGCAGTTTCAATGGCTGACCAATGATTAGAATTTACCTTCTCAATTTCATAATTCTTTAATGTATCAACAGCCTGTGTCACTGCTCCTTGAATGATATCTAATTGATCAATCAATGCCTGTGCATTCGCTCTTTTTTGATTCAATAATACTCTTTGATTATCTGTCGTTGCAGGTAAAACAAGCAGTTCATCAATAGCGCTAATCACTTCTGTAATCGTTACACGCTGATCTTCGGTTACAGTGTCCACACTCAAATCTCTGATCGTGCTGTCAATGTCTGCAATAGAATCCAAATCGACTTTATTTTTCAAAGCATCAAGATGTTCTTTTAGCTTTGTCAGTTTAGCTGTCTCCTCACTCGTTAAGTTTGGGCGCAGCTCTTCTAATTTGGTATAGGCTGATTTAGCTTGCTGATAAGATTCCAAAGTTACTGTATCGACGGTGATTTGCTCGATAATCGCCGTATTTTCACTAAAGGTTTTCGTGACCTCTTTAATACGTGTCAACAAAGCCTCGGCACGAATCAGCATTGCCTCTAAAATTCCTTTATCTTCGACACTTAAACGATTTTCACCGGTTATTTGATAAGCCTTGACTTGTGCGATGACGTCTTCAACGACAGCTTTATCACTTGACTTAATATTTTCTGCAGTGAGTGACTTAATTGGTGATTCCAAAGCTGTAATGACATTGGATAATGCATTAATCGCTTCAATCAGCTGTGTGACTTTCGTCTGTGCTTCTAATAGAGTCGGATTGCCGCTTCCTGATTCAAGCAGACTGGTATTTATTTCATTTAACTGCTTCTGATACGCTTCGATGGTTCCTTTATCCTTACTGCCAATAGTTAGAGCAGAATAACGATCTAATGCTTGATGAATGCCTGTCACTTTGTTTATTTCATCTCGCAATGGCTGAAGATAGTCATTGATCTCTTTGATCAGATTTTCTCTTCTGACATTGACTTCTTTTGTTAATTTTCCATAATAATTCGCTCCGTTGTTGACTTTCTCTAATAAGATGTCAAACTGACCACGATCATTATATACAAGGGCTGGATAGCTTGCCTTTAATCCAATTAACTCACTTTCATAGCCTTGAATGATTAACATATTAATGTTTTGTTCTTTAAGCATGATTTGGGCATCTAGTGCATTGTATTCTTCCATACTCAAAACGGTTTGTTGTCCAACTAATTCATCTCGCATCTTTTTAATAGCTTCATTCAATGCTTCCGGATCAGCAGGCGTTTCAACAATCTTAAAAGTCATCTGCGAATTATTTGCTCCATCAGTTGCTTCAATCGTATACGACTGCTTATCTTTTGCTTCTAAAGTCAGCGTTTTTAAACCTTCTTCATTCGTAACGAAGTTTGTATATGTCGCTCCGTTCATCGTGACTGACTTTAAATTCTGATCTTTTATGACAATGCGGTGCTGTAAATAATATTCTCCATAATCGGCAACACCCTCGATCTCCGGCGGTGTTTTATCGATGGAATTGACTGTATAAACAGCGCTGGAATGATTGCCGGCATAGTCTTCCACCGATATTTCATAACCATCCGATGTATCCACATCAAACGTATAAACACCGTCTCCTAAACCCGTTAAAGGATAATCTTTTGCTGGGTTTAAATAGCTTTTTACCTGTAAGGTACTGCTTTTGATTCCGGTTCCGACATCACTGACTTTAAATTTTAAGGTCTTAGAAACAGCCGGGGCTTCCAACTCCTCCAAAGAAGTTAAAAGCGTAATATTTGGTGCGGTATCGTCCCCTTCAAAAATAACTTTTATCTTTTTAGATACACTCTCACCATCTCTTGATAAGGTAAGGGTAAAGGTTTGTTCTGTATCATATTGTGAAGCATACATCTTAGTGATTTTTACTTCGATACCGTTTAATGAAAGCAGATCACTGATAAAATCGGGAAAAGCAAAGGTGATGCTGTCATCAATAGTGCTTCCTTCGGTTAAATATTTTAATACCGTTTCACTGGCTGTTCCTGATGGAACGGTAATTGTATCAATCACTTTTAAAAGGTTAACTAATAATAGATCTTTTACAGTGTTAGTTACCTTTATATCAATTGTTTTATCCGCCAAAACATTAGTCACGGCAACCTCATCCGTTCCTAACACATTGGCATTAGCACTGGTGACTTCTAATCGCTGATGATCGGATAATAGTAATTTAAAAGTATAGTTCTTCCCTTCGATCACATCAACAAAATAAGTTCCGGTCTGTTCTCCTGTAACATTAAAGGTCAAACGGTAACTGCGGACAGTTTCTGATGAAGGCGTATCTTTAGTTAAATTTTCTAGTTTTGCCAAGGCATCCAATGCTTCCTTATAGGCCTCCTCAGTGTCAAATTTATCCGGTGAAAGCCAAGTATCCTCTTTTTTGCCTTCAACCTCCTTAGTTACTAATTCCTCATATTTATCATTTAATTCGGCGGCATCCTCTACCTTTTTAAGGTCATCTACCGTTGTCAGATCTTCTTTAGAATCCGGCAGTTTTGAAATGGCATCAAGCAATGGATCCAAATACTCCTCTTTTACAATACCATCTACTTTTTTCTCTGCTTCTTCAAGTTTAGTTTTTGAATCCTCGCTGACATAGTCCTTTGCATCTGTGCTTAAATCTTCAAATTTATCTTTCGCTTCATCTACTTTTGGTTTTTCCTCTTTAATATTATCTTTTGTAATCGTTTCTGGTGCCGATAATGTTTCTTCAATAAAATCATCAACAGCTTTAGCGTCGACTTTCTCTGTTGAAATCTTAGTATCAGCATCCAAGCTTGAATAGTAAGTCAGATCAGCAGACTGCCCTGCTTCTAATGTTCCTAAATCAAAATAAAGGAAAATATCCCCATCCATATAGGTTCTGGTTCCATTTAGATCGCTGTTGTTAGCTGTCTTCATATAGCCTTTTTCATTATAGATATCATTAAAGGCAAAGACATAAGAGGTTCCGTTTAATGCATATCCTGCCGTTGCTCGTGAATCGGCCGCATAGAAAATAAACGGTGCATCATTGATCTTCCCATAAGCTGTCACTTTCGCCGAAACACCAGGTACATTTTGAACATAGTTATGTGTATCATAAGAAGAAAAAGAGTTTTGATCAGGATCAAATGAGCGCATGTAACGAACATCACTCAAGACTTCACCACTGATGTTTTCTAGTTTTACTTTAGTCGTATAAAGCTGATCGTCTACTCCCAAATAGACTTCCTGTGTTACCTTTATCTTGCTATTAAAAATAGTTCCATTCGTTAAAGCACCGATAACCTCTTTTTTCTCATTATAAATAAAATCCGTAGAGAAGTTATCATCAATATTGATTTTCTTACTTGTTGCCGTATTTGCCGCAGAAGCATATGCCTTAGCTGATCCATTGATCCCTACAGTCCAGCCTTCATCGATCGTTCCCGGCATAAAGAAATCATTTGTTTTCGATTTCATTCCACTGTACCAGCCGTTTTCATTGGCAATCATTCCAATACGGTTCGTCGTCTGCGGCAATAAATTACTGTCGGTATTATGGAAATTTGAAGGGGCACTTCCAACTGAACCAAAAGAGCCAATACTGCTGATTCCTAATTCAATATAATTTCCCCCGATAAAACGATCACCGCTTGTATTTTTTCCACTGATCAATTGTGTGACCTTGCTTTTGGCATGTACAGATGAAACAGTAGTCAAACACATACTCATCACAATGGACAGCGCTAATCCTCCTTTTAAAGAACGACTCATCATTTGATGGCGATAAGATTTATTTTCTTTAAGTTGATTCAGATATTTTTTGATTGTCTCTTTACTTATTTTCTTATTAAAAGAATGAGCGATTCCTTGAATCTTTTCATATTGCTTTAAAAATACTGTTTTAATATCTCTATTTTTATTTACAGTATATCTTAATGCCTTCATTTTCTTTCGATACTCCCTAAAATGCTGAGTTTCCACAAAAAAGATATGTTTTACTAACGCAAAAGCTCGCTGTCCCCTTTGCTTTAGAGCCCGCAAGTTTTGACTTAACTGTTTTATCCAATGTAAAATCCACTTTTTAAGTGTCCTGATCCCCAGCATAAAGAAGTAACGTATACAAAACAGCATGAAATGCCAGCCTAGTTTTCGCTCTTTATGATGGGATGATCTTAATTCTTTTTTATTGTTTTCCTCTTGCATCATGATCCCTCCATCTATATACAGTTCTCTATAGGATATTATATCAATAATGGATAAGCTCAATTTCAAAGAATCTCAAAGATTTATTGGCAAAAATAGGGTATTAAAAAACAGGATACCCTTTTTATCGCTTACCCTGTCTTTATTTTTTTATCAGTTTTATTAAAAAGGTTGTCTGTCCCTCCTTGGACTCTGCTTCAATTTCTCCCACATGCGCCTCTACTATTTTCTTACAGATTGATAACCCTAAACCGCTGTGATGCTTAGTGCCGGTCGTATAATGACGTTCAAAAATATGTGGCAATACTGCTTGTTCAATGCCTTTTCCCTGATTGCTGATCTTGATTTGATAGCTGATCGCATCTTCAAGTAATTCAATCCTAATAGGACAATTGCTTTCACCATATTCCATTGCATTGGTTATGATATTTTCTATGCAAATCGTCATTTTCTCCTGATCCACATAAAGCTCATAGTCCTCCCCGATGATCTCCAAGGTCATTCCTTTTTGCAGTAAAAGCCCTTCTAGTTTGTCTTGAACAGAAATCAATAATGATTTGACTGAAACCATTTCTTTATGTAACGACAATTCTTTATCTACATCCAATATTTGCAAAAGAGCAATTCTTTTTGATAAAATTTGTACCTTTTTAGCCATCTGATCTAACAAATAGTCTTCCCTATTTTGCTTTTTAGCAATCCCGCTGTTCAGCAATTCCACATAACCCAATAGAGAAGATGCCGGGGCTTTTAAGTCATGGGCAACATCAAAAATATAGTCTTTAAGCTGATCCTGATGAATGGTCAGACTTTTATACGCCTTGTATAAAGTAAGTTTTTCATTAACCATTAAAATTGAAAAATACACAATCAAGGCAAATCCGGAAATTTCGCTTCCCCACCCTAAATAAATCGGTTCATACCAGAATGTATTATCCATAAATAGACTGACCGCAAAGAAGATGACCAAAGCAGACAGGCATTTTAATGAAAGACTTTGCGGTTTTGATGCCTGCTTTAAAATCACATAAAGCATCATGAAACCAAAAAGATATTTATAGACTGTTCCAATATGTCCAAGAAGGACAATCATCTCATAGCGCTGAGAGATAAAGAAAGTAGGAACAATCAGGCTTACTGCCAAAATACCGATTCCTGCAGCTGCCCAACGCTTAGACACTTTAATTTGATACTGCCACAAAACAAGGAGAACAACAAAATAAATCAAGAAATAGTAGCTGACATCTTCCAGCCGATACCATAAAAAGGAACGATTGACAATTAATAAATGAATAATTCCATACAACACATAACATAGATAGCTGAAACAAACTAAAGAAAAATAACCATCTCTTGCTTGTCTGCCGGCAAAGAAGTAAGTAAATAGACAAACTATCCCCATCACAAGGGGTAAGAAGCTTTGTAAACCTTTGATCAGTGTCTGAGCACTTTGATAGATATTGATTTGCTGATTACTGCCATAAGCGATTGGATAAATCATCCCGCTGTAGTAATGATTATAATCGCTTACCTGTATGATAATCTCATTGCAGGACTGGGTTGTAAAGGTGATAGCCGTACTTAATATTTTAGGCTCATAACGCTCTTTTTCAACTTCTCCGCTTTTATAGACAAGCTGACCATTAATATAGAGATGATAAGCGGAATAAATCTCCGGCAATTGGAGAGTAACCACCTTATTTTCCTGTTCAAAGATACGCAGTCGATAGGTGGCTTGCCCGTGTGGATTTTTCGTCTTATCCCCTAATTCAAAACCACCGTACTCTCCAATATCTATATATTGTGTAGGTTTATACTCCTTGATAGTTTCCGGTGTCAGCAATAAATCTTCATAAAATTCCCATTGCTTCGATAGAAAATGAAGGTCTTGGTCAGAAGTGGTATAATCCACAATCCCACAGATGGCATCAATATCATTATATGTATATTTGTTGTCAAACTTTTGAATCAACATATTGAAAAGAAACGCAAAAAAGAAGACCCCAATAATGAATTTATATTTTTTCATTATGACCGCCTCCTTTAGCCGATATACTTATATCCTTTCCCCCACACCGTTTGAATATATTTATGGGTTGGACTTATTTGTTCGATCTTTTTTCTTAGATTCGATATGTGTACATTTACCATACGGGTATCTTTATTGTAGCTTTCTTCCCATATCTGTGAATAAATCTCTTTTTCACTGTAAATAACATTGGGATGTGTGGCAAGCAATCGAAAAATATCCATTTCTGTGGTTGTTAATTGTGTTGATTGATTCAACACAGACAGTGTTTCATTGCTGATATCCAATATTAGATTTCCAAATTTGAATTTTGTCTGTTGTTTAAGTAAATGTTTATCTTTAAGACGGGTAATCACTCTTAAACGCAGTTCTTCTAAGCTGAATGGCTTGCTTAAAAAATCATCTCCGCCCAACTCAAAAGCCTGAATGCGATTGTTTTCTTCATGATGATTGGTTAAAAAGATTATAGGAAGATTCTCATCATAACGGCGAATCTGTCGGCATAAATCAAAGCCATCACGATCAGGAAGTTCAATATCCAAGATAATAAGATCAGGTATTTTCTTTTCCATTTCTGCATTGAGAAAACGTCCGCGGTATAGTTTACGGAAATGAAAGCCTTTCTCTACCAAGTACATTTCTACGATTTCGGTTAAGTCCTGATCATCATCAATCATTAAAATATCATTTTGCACGTTTCTTTCTCCTAAAATATGTGTGTCCTGCTAACAGCGCAGCCGATGGTACGCCGATCGCTAATAAAGGTTTTATCATGGTGGTCTCTGCCTTTTCTTCACTTTTTGTCATGATCTCCGTCTCTAAAATCTCTTGATGGTCATGGCTTGTTTTGACTACCTGATTTTTATCATTAATGCTAAGGGTGACTGTTTCTTCCTGCTGCTTCCATGCATTGATCTCTTGATGAGAAACGATAAATTCTTGATTGCCGATCATCATTAAGATATCTTCTCCGGTTTTATCTAATCCTTCGATTTGTTCAGGTTCAATAATAATTTCATCTTCCTGCTCAGGCACGTCATCACGATTCTGATCCCCGCGGTGCCCGCCGTTCCCATCGGGATCCCCTACTTCAATTTCCGGCTCATCTTCTTCCGATTTATCGGTTATATTCGGTGAATTAGTATCACCATTAGGCACCTCAACAGGCGGTTTTACTTCTTCCTCTGGTACCTTCGGGACTTCGGGAATCATGTTTTCCCATACTCCATTTTCAAACTTTATTGTATTGCTGTAGCCTTCTCTTATCCCACCGGTGATATTCACTCTAAAATAGTAGGTCTTGTCCAGTAAAAGAGAACTGACAGCGGGAATTTCATAATCCACATAAGCCGTATAAGAAGTATCATAAGCCGAAGCTAAATACCACTCAAGATCATCCTTATATTTTTTAAAACGGACATTATCCATCGACACTTCAAAACTGGCACCTGTGTAGTTAACAGGATAAGACATATTGAAGCGAACATGATAAGTCTCATTATAAAAAAGGCATAGTGAAATATCCAGATTGTCGATCGGTTCCGGTACAATCTCATGCACCTCTAAAACTAAATCCGATTTGATCAAAGGAAGAAAGCGAGGATTAATCAGCAGTTTGCCTTTGATGATATTATTCTTAGACTGCAAATCAAACTGTGACAGATCCCAATTGACATCGATATCTTCCCAGTAAATGGAAGCCTTCGAAATAGAATCAACATCAAAATCATTCATATCGGTAACATAACAAGGTGCAAGCTCCTCATCTAATTCAAGAATCCCTTCATGAATCTGATCGGCTGCGATTGCATTGTCATTCATCCATGTTTCATTGATATAGGAATATTCAAATATATCAAACTGATCTAAATTGTTTAAATGATTAATTTCACAAAAAGATAACGAAAATTCATTTTTATCTCGATTTGGGTTCGGCAGCATCAAAATTGCATTCTCCCCATCTGTCTCCCATTTGGTTGTTTCAAAAAAAACGTCATAGCAGGATTCATATAACATCGCATAGCGAGACGCAATAAAGACAATAGGGAAATCACGATTATAAGCCCCTTCAATATCCAGTTCCTGATCTTTTCCTATATAAACCGCATCCCCTTTTGTCGCTGTAACATTCAGATAAGTAATCTGTGTATTGTAATACTGCGTTGAAGATTCACTGTCCAGCCAAAGTACCGGATGACTGTTTCCATTTATATCTAATCCATCGCCAATAATTTTTAAATAAGGGTCATCGAAAGATCCCTCTGCTTTAAGAATAAGAGAATAATTTAGTGTATTAATTGTTTTAGTTTGTGAAGGAAATCTGAAATCACAAAACTCCGCATTATCAATCACCAGATCAGAGGTAAGAACAAAAGTTGAAACTGCATTGTCATCCATATACCAAGCAAATAACTCTTCTTGTGTATTGCCGTATTGTATCGTCTCTTTCGCATTGATTATCTGCATTGGAAAAACAAATAGTAAAGAAACTAAAAACATCGCTACCTTTTTCATTCTCTTTATCCCTTCCATCTGTATTGTTAGATATCATGGCTCGTCTCTAGCATATGAATAACAGATATTGCTTTAATGTATCTACGTTTCAATTTTACCTTGATATGTCGCTTATTGTCAACTTAGTAAAAAACAAGAAAAATCTTCTTATTATTTCATGTATCTTTAATATAATTCCCCTATATTTAGTGAAAAATATGTATTATTAAGTTATTTTAAAACTTATGATAAGTCGCAATCGTATATAAGTTCACTTTTATTACTAGGATAGAAGATATACAGTAACCTGATTACAACATAATAGTTACAATAAAGAAGTTTATTGACGTTATCAGAAGTTGATAAATTACCTGCTATAATTGGTTTAACAAAACTGTTGCATCTGTAATACTGATCTTGCGATCGAAATAATATAAGAAAATCTGCTTATGAAGTCTTTTTTGTCAAATAGTTTTTGCTACTCATAAACTGTATATTATAAAGCGGTTAATCTTAATGACTAACCGTTTTTTTACAAACTTAACCTTAATTGTTTATTAAATATTTTTTTAATGAGAGGACAGAGTGATAAAAAACTAATTGCACCGTTTAAATTAAATATAATATATTTATATTAGTAAAGCGTTACATGAATAGCTTTATAAAGAAGCTTCTGCTATAATAGAATATAGTTTATAAGAATAGAGTAAACTCAATAAATTATATTATAAATAATTTCAGTGGAAAAAAATTTATTTAAGATTATTATAGAATACATATGAATATTTTTATTTAGTATAATTTGTAAGAGAGGGGACAGTTATGAAAAAAAAACAAAACATTACTTAATGTTATAACTTGGGGAATGCTAATATTAATTGCTATACTAGCTTTCTTAAAATGGAATCAAATAGATAAGATTTTAAGTATCAATTTGGGATTTCGCAGTGAAATAGATTGGGGTTCTTTACTTACATTTTTAATAATTGGCATTATTGCAAATTTACTTATTACATTCAATTATGTATTGCCTATAGATATATTAATGAAAAAAGGTGGAGTTAAATCTAATTCTATCTCCAACGCAATATATTTTTTAATTATACTAGGTATATCAGTATCTATTTTAGTAATATTATTTTCCAAATAAATATCAATGATTAAAAAGCCAATACTTTAAACCTCATTTATAGTATTGTTTTTTTATATTTATTCTATATAAATACTCCATTTTATAACACACTTTCCATTTTTCATGCTTATAAACAAAGCCTACTCCTGGATAGTGTGATATAATAAGGTTAAAAGGAGTTGGAATAGCATAAAAATTATTGCCTTTACTGGAGCCAAAATCAGTAAACAAAGCAATATCCCCTAGTGGATATATGTTATGGACGGTTTTTTGTATTGAATTTATACAAATTATTTTTTTGATAGAAACGTTTTATTATGCAAAAATATTTATTTTAACATTTGTAATTTTAAATAGTTGATATGTTTTCCTTGATTATTTGTCTGTATTGATTAAATAAAGGATTGTCTTTATCCTTCTCTTTTCGAATCTCACAAATTATCATCATCAATTCAGGTGTAGGGATGCTGGCTAAATTATATTCGTTCTTTTTTTCGATTGTAGCTATTCCAATTGAAAAAGCATCAGTTTTACTAACGATTTTTGGACGTAAGGAATGATGATCAATTTTAATGACTTTTTTAGGATTAATGTACTGCTGATATATTCCATATGTATTATCTTTTTGATTGATGAAATCAACAAACGGATAATTCCATAACCCTTCTTTTGAAAAATCAGTTAATAATGGATGGTCTTTTCTTAGATTGATTTGACACATCATTTCTTTTAATGGATTAAAAAGTAGATGATGACTATAACAAAAATCTTGTATTTGTTTTTCCATTGTTTTAGAAATAATAAGATAAGCCAAATCAATTGTTTGGTCATAAATTTTTTCTAGTGTTTCCCATACAGGACAGTTAACAATAGTAATATTAATTTCATCTTGAGTTGATTGACAATTCATCATCTCGTAGATAGGGGATAAAGCATAATCACCATTTCCAATAGATATTTTCAAGGATATTCTTTTGTGATCTAAATTGATATTTAGTAATTTTTCTTTTTCTTTAATCATATTATGTGCAATCATTAACACTTGTTTGCCTTTCTCAGTAAAACAAACGCCTTGATGATTTCGATAAATAACTGCATAACCTAATTCATTTTCAAAACCTTTAATAACATTACTTAAATTAGGCTGAGATACATATAAACTTTGTGCGGCTTTAGTTAATGAACCATGTTTTTCAATAGCTATTAAATATTCGAACACTTCTAATTTCATAGTTTTCACTCCTAATACTATCAAAATATATTTTACAAATTCATTATAGTCATAACTTTAGGTTATATCAATATTTAATATTCATATTTCTATCGCTCTTATTTGGCTGATACAATGTCGCTTGAGGAGGAATGATTTATGAATATTTTAAAATCAAAATTAATGAATTTGTCATCTATTAACTTATCGAGGGGTAATCCTATAAAGGTTATTACATTATTTGCATTTCCGTTAATTATCGCTAACTTATTCCAAATGCTTTATACAACAGTGGATACAATGGTAGTAGGTAAATACGTTAGTTCGTTAGCATTAGCATCAATTGGTGCAACTTCACCAGTTATTGATTTGTTATTGGGTTTAGCAATTGGACTTTGTAACGGTCTTTCAATTGTTATTGCAAAACACATTGGATCAAATGACAAAGAAACAACAAAAAAATCTATAATTAATGGTTTTTACTTAATTATTATTGTGAGCGCAATTGTTACGATTTTGGGTTTATTATTCAATAAATTATTGTTTAATGTCATTAATGTATCACCAAATTTAATCCAAAGCGCCATGACTTATTCTACAATTATTTTTATCGGTACGCTTTTTACCACAATTTATAATTATGAATCGGCAGTATTAAGAGCGTATGGAAATAGCATGGTACCACTATTATTTTTGGTTCTTTCAACAATATTAAATATCGTACTTGATTTATTTTTTGTTCTAATACTGGATTTAGGAATTGCCGGTGTTGCTTTAGCAACAATAATTGCTCAATTTATTTGTTGTATTCTTTGTTATCGATATATCAAAACTAAGTTAAATATATTTCATTTTGAAAAAAGTGATTATCAATTTCAAAAAGCTTATATAAAAGAACATTTACAAATCGGTTTACCTATGGCTTTTTTTCAATCACTTTTAGCAGTTAGTTTTTTAGTTGTTCAATCAGCACTAAATACTTTAGGGCATCAAGAAGTAGCTGCCTATACAGCAGCATATAAAATGGATTCTTTAATGATGCAAACATTGTCTGGATTCGGTACTGCTATTTCTACTTTTTCTGCTCAAAACCTTGGTAGTGGATCATATCATCGTATTAAAAAAGGTGCAAAAGATTGTTTGAAAATTACAGTATCATTAAGTTTAATTGTATCTATTTTGGCGCATTTTTATGCTAATGAATTTATGACTATCTTTGTTAATACGTCTGAGACAACTATTATAAGTCTAGGAGTTCAATATATATCATTTACTTCAATGTGCTATTTTATTTTAGGAATTAATTTTGTCATTCGTTTTGTTCTTACTGGCATTGGGCAATCAGTTGTACCGTTAGGGATAGGTATTTTAGAAATCGTTATAAGATTTTTGGGAACATATCTTCTTATTTATCCTTTAGGGTTTGAAGGGATGATATATATTAATCCTTTATGTTGGGGAATTTCTACATTTATAATAGTATGTTTGTATCCATACTTGTTAAGAAACTCTTTCAATAATAAAAAATAGATAATATTTCATATCTTGTTTATATAAGAAAATAATTATTGATTTAACTCCACACTCAATTAAATGTCTTTGATTTATAAACTAACTTGTCTTTTTATTTAAGGGATATATGATAATGATCTTATAAATTATTATCACTATATAGATATTTTACAATTAATGACTTTTGGATATATAGAAGAATTTTATCAAAAAAAGATTTTGAGTAAGTTAATAATGCTCAAAGATATTTAGCATATATGTATATGAATGGATGGATATTAATAAGATTTTTCCAATATATAATCTAAAAAACTATGAAAAAATGTAATATGTTGGAGAATTAATAAAAAAAGAGATTCATTTTACAATATTTTGGTAGATACATTAGAAAAATACCAAATAGATGTAAAACAATTAAACAATAGGAATTATATCGTTTCTATTTTTGCGAGAAGAATGTCAACATTAATTTCAATTAATCAAAAATTTAAAGGAGTAACTGTATTATTCAATGCTAATAACAAGAAGGATGTTAAAATTTATAATGCTTTGAAACATTTACTACGGAAATGGTAAAAGTATCGATTACAGTTGTTCTTTTTGATGATAAAGAAGTTAAGGTAATTGATGAACATAAAATGTGTTAATTAAGAAAGGATGATTATGATGAAAATTATTGCCTTTACCGGAGCAGGAATCAGTAAACAAAGCAATATCCCTACATTTATGGAGAGACCGGATGTTAGAGAAAAGCTATTTAGAAGTTACGCAAGCAGGCATCATGAAGAATATAATGAAGTCATCAAACAGTTAAAAGCGAATATGAATGGCGCTAAGCCCAATGATGCACATTATGCCCTAGCCGAATATAAGATTCCTATCATTACGATGAATATCGATGGATTACATAAACTCGCCGGAAGTGATGCATTGGAGCTGCACGGAGGACTGCCTGAAGATAATGAAATGGATATTGCTTGGTCACTCTATAATAAACCGGTATTATATGGAGATCCGGCACCAAATTATCAGAAGGCGTATGAGATGATTTATGATTTAAAGCCGGGGGATCTATTTATTGTGATTGGCTGTTCCTATCATACTGCAATCGCCTGTGATCTAAGAGAGCTCGCCAAAAGCAGAGGAGCATCAATCATTGAGATTCAAGAAGATGCGGCTCATAATGTGAGAAAGACATTAAAAGAAGTTGTAAGATAAGCAAAAACGATACCCAAAGACCGGATATCGTTTTTTCATTAGGATGAAAGTGGCTGACGATGAGCTAAGCGAACCGCTTCCCGACATTTAGCCATCAAATCCTTAGCTCCCTCCCAGTTCAATGCTTTAGCGTTCTCCAACAGTTTATTCTCTAATAAATGAGCCTGAATAACCAGATTATAATAAAGCTGGTGATCCATATTTTCTACGTGACAGATTTGTGTTAAAAGCTGTGTTGTATGAATATATTTTTTCCATAACTGTTTTGTTGCCTGTTTTCTTTTAAATGGGAAAAATAAACAATTTGCTATCCAGCCAATGAGGATTCCCAGCAAAACATATCCCAATCGGATTCCAAATATTTGCCCAACTGCTTCCCAGCCAAAAGCATTCATAAATACCGCACCGCCTAAAGCACCGATAGTCGAACAGGCAAACGTTGCGGAATAATCTGTGAAATAATAAGAAACATAGCCTGAAAGCATCATAATAAAAGTCCGCATCGATAAAGATGACAGCAATGAATATAATAAAGTTCCGACTATTCCACCAATCAATGTTGCTGTTAAACGTTTTTTAGCTTTCATTTTTATATCATCAGCATATGGCAAAGAAACAGACGCCAAAGTAAACAACAGCCATTTGCCATGAGGAAGCTGAAGCATCTGCACAATAAAGGTAGCCACTGCAAGTAAAACAGAGACACGGAAAGCATAGATAACCCTTATCGAACTGATATTGAGGGCTGCCTTAAATCGGGTAGACAAAGAAAGCATGGTCTTGCGATAATGATGACGATGAGTAGGCACACTCATCTGTAATAAATGCTCATATAAGTAAGATAAACTTTGATAGATTGATTTTAAAGAGGTATTCTCAATTCCTTGGAAATCAGTTTCCGCAAAAAAAGATATGGTCTCTTTTTCTTGCATAATAAAGCTATGAAATTCTTCTATCTGAATTAATATTTTTTCAAAGAGCGGTAAATTCAAATGAACGGTTTCTTCATCTAAAGCAGAGATTAAATGTGCTAAATCTTCTAATCCTCGGCCAACATTAATCATTGCAAAACTGGCATCGGATATACATAAAACTTTTTTGCGGCGATCATAAATTAGCTTGCTTAATTCACATAGGTCTTCTCTTAGATTCTCAGGATCATACGTTTCCTCCACTCCATCTATTCGCTGCTGAATGCAAGTCTTTACTTTTAAACACATCGCCCCCAAAACATCTTGAGAGGTTTTGACAATACGCTTTCTGCCATGAATCCATTGATAAATAATGATGCAGACAGCTCCAGTCACCATTGCCAGCATACGTTTAGGAAGGTGTTCAGGAGAAACCGGAGAAATAAAAATCAAAAATAAATAAGACAAGATATAGGGAAAGTAAAGTTGATTAGCATATTCATAAGTAAAAGCATACAAAATCAAAAACAACATTATTACATTAAAGAAAAATGCCCACCATGGAGAAATAGCAGTTACGATGCATGCCACTACACTCATCAGCACCAATGTAATACTTTGAATTATAAGATGACGAACCGGGGTAGCAGTTAAATCACGCATCATCGAAGCAGACATCATAATCGCAAAAATAACGCCCACAATTGAATTTTCGGCACCAAACAGTTTTTGAAAGACATTAATAAAAATGATAATAAATAAGAAATTTATAGATGCTCTGATAAAATTCTTTTTCACATTCTTTTTTATGCTTATGAATAGTTCATGTATTTTTTTCAATAGTATAACTCCCTTCTTCAAATAAAATTAATAAGTACAAGGGGATATTCTATCACTTCTATATCTCTTGTCAACCACGTAAATTTTCAATTTTTATAAAATAAATAGCCGGTGATAATTTTATCACTAACTATCGGAATTACTAAAATAATGGATAGTTCCAGCTTTCAGCGAATATCACAAAAACAGTACCAGTCATCAAAGCTGTTTTGATCAAACCAGTAATACATTATTCTTCAATTTCTATATTATATCGAACCATTGTTTAAGAAATGTTTAATTTCTTTGATTTTATCAGGCAAACTAAAAAACACGGGCATCCCGTGTCCTAATCGTCGTTTTTTATAGCTAATGCCAGATCTGGATAATTGGTAATCAGTCCATCCACCTGCATCTCAATAAAGCGTTTCATATCTTCACGCTTATTCACTGTCCAAGTATTGACGATGATGCCTTGTTGATGCGCTTCTTGGATATAGTTAGGAATCTGCAAATTAGCATAAAAAGGATGCAAGGCATCTGCCTGAATATGTGTCGCATAATCCCAAGGCTGAACAATTCCTTCGGCATAAAGCAGTCCGATTCGTGCATTCGGATCGATCACTTTTACCTTCATCAACGTGTAGTGATTAAATGAAGAATAAATGATTTGGTGTTCTACACCGTAAGTTTTTACTAATGCAACCACTTTTTCTTCAATTCCCGGATAACTGTAAAAATCTGTTTTTAGCTCAATATTTAATAAGATGCCTGAGCTTTTTACTAATTCCAATAAATCCGATAACAAAGGCAGTTTACAAAATTCATACTGTTCCATATGATTATTATAATTGAAAGCCGCTAATTGTTCATACGTACAATCTTTAACATAGCCTAAGCCATTGCTGGTGCGATCAATCTTTTCATCATGAATGATCACGACTTGACCGTCACACGTAAGATGGACATCGGTTTCGATTCCCTCTGCCCCTAATCCGATCGCTAATTTGAATGCTTCCATTGTATTTTCAGGAGCATAACCGCTAGCTCCGCGATGGGCAATTATTTTTGTCATTTCTATTCACCTCGTTTCAAATTATAGCATAATCATCAAGATAAATATCCTCGTTTACAATAATTTAACAAATTTAATTTTATAATAATATACCCCATTCTTCTTATAATAAGCTATAATAAAGATGGAGGGATTTCTATGTCACAATTTACACAGAGATTAAAAAGAGAAGTTGTAGTATCTTCAATCATTTATATATTGGTTGGATTCATTTTCTTATTTTATCCAACGATGAGTGCTAACATTATTGCCTATATCTTAGGTGGAACAATTTTAGCTTTTGGGATCGGTAAGGTGCTTGTTTACCGTAAACAAGAAGAGATTCATATGAATGACCGTATGGATTTATTGATTGGTGCAATCGCTTTAGGTGGTGGAGTCTTTATTTTCTTTAATCCGCCTATTGTTTTATCTATCTTGCCATTCATTGCCGGAATCTTCATGATCATTGAAGCATTCTCATTAATGCAGACCATTCAGCCGTTAAAAGCCGATAAGAATATCTATAATATTTCTTTTGTCTTAATGATTATCTTATTTGTTGGCGGCATCGTTATATTGATTAACCCATTTAAAGTCGCTAAAACTGTATTGATGATTATTGGTGCTTTCTTTATCTTTGATGGCATATCTCAGCTTTATGCTACCAATCAAATAAAGCGACTGATGAATCGCTAAACACTTCGCTGTGAAGTGTTTTTTATTACAGTTGTATGGAAAGCTAGCTTGACATATTAGCAAAAAGAAGTATAATTAAAGTATGGAAAGTTAACTTTACATGAAAGGATGATACCTTGAAAAATCGCTTAGAAGAAATAAGGAAAGAACACGGAATCAAACAAGAAGAACTGGCAAGTGCTTTAGAAGTATCCAGACAGACGATCGGCTCATTGGAAAATGGTCGCTACAATCCATCTATTCTATTAGCCTTTAAAATTGCCCATTATTTTAATATGTGTATTGAAGATATCTTCATTTATGAGGAGGAATCAAAATGAAAAAGAATACAAGTATTTTCATAACTATTTTAGGAACTATTCTGCTTGCTGGCGGTCTTTACATGGTAAGAACTATCATTGATCCACAGGGAATGATGAAAACAATGCCATATCTCGCTATCGGTTTTGGGTGTGGCATGTTTGGGCATGGGCTGGGGGAACTTTATAATCGTCATATCATAGGCAAAGATCCTCAGTTAGCTAAACAGATGGAAATCAATAAAAAAGATGAACGCAATGTCATGCTGGCAAATACTGCCAAAGCAAAAGGGTTTGATATTATGACTTATGTCTTTTCTGCCTTACTTTTAGCTTATGCCTTCATGGGCTGTGGCTGGGAAATCGTTATTCCTTTTGTTGTTGCTTATTTATTTGTTGAAATATATGCTGTCTATTCTCGTGTAAAGATTGAAAGAGAATAATAATTTTTAATAAATGACTTTATCTATCGATAATGGTAAAATAAAGCTATGGGTAGAAGGAGGCATATAATGAGATTTACAGGAACCGTTCTTTCAGTTGCAGATATTCATGCAGCTAGAAAATTTTATGAGGATTTATTTAATTTAGACGTATATCAAGATTATGGCATCAACATCATGTTTACTTGTGGTGTTTGCTTACAGCAGGAATTTGATTGGCTGGTTCATCTGCCAAAAGAAAAGATTACAGATTACCCTAATAATATGGAATTATGTTTTGAAGAAGAACACTTTGATGCTTTCCTAAAAAAATTAGAAGACTACGAGGTGCAGTATCTTGGTGATGTCATCGAACATGACTGGGGACAGCGAGTGGTACGCTTTTACGATTTAGACGGACATATCATTGAAGTGGGCGAATCAATGAAAATGGTGATTCAGCGTTTCCTTAATACCGGATTAACGATGGAGGAAGTATCCGTTAAAATGGATGCTTCGGTTGAAGATTTAACGAAACTATTGAATGCAGCTTAAAAAATCAAACAAAAGAATGAAAAGGATTAAAATATGACAAATACACCTACTTTAGAAACAGAAAGATTAATATTAAGACAATTTAATGAAAAGGATATGGAGGCTTTGCTTGCGATTTATAAAGATAAAGAAGTGAATACATATTTACCTTGGTTTCCCCTAACGTCTATTGAGGAAGCTAAAGCTTTTTATAAAGACCATTATGCCGTTGCTTATCAACAACCGTACGGTTATCGCTATGCGGTCTGTTTAAAAGAAGATAATGTTCCTATCGGCTATGTGCATGTCAGCATGGAAGAGGCTCATGACTTTGGCTATGGGCTACGTAAGGAATTTTGGCATCAAGGCATCATAAGTGAAGCAAGCAAAGCGGTGGTGGAACAATTAAGAAAAGATGGCTTTAGATTTATTACGGCAACTCATGACGTTAAAAATTCCCGCAGCGGCAATGTCATGAAACAATTAGGTATGCAGTATAAATATTCTTATGAAGAACAATGGCAGCCAAAGGATATCTTAGTAACATTTCGATTATATCAGTTAAACTTTGATGGATTAAATGATCGTGTTTATGATAAATATTGGAATACATCAAAAGTTCACTTTATAGAAACTGATCTATAACCTCTATTTTAAAAGAACGCTATGTGCGTTCTTCTTTTATTATCCCCAAGATTGGATTGTGTATCTGCCATCTATATAGTAAAATGATAATTCCTCCCGAATTCTCCATATAGGGGATCGTGTTTTATTCACACTAGGAATATAGTTAGCTTATAAGATAAGGAAGGGATATTATGAATCAACTTACGATTGGAAAATATATTGCTCAAAAAAGAAAAGAAAAAAACTTAACTCAGATACAGCTGGCAGAACGATTAAACATCTCTAATAAAACCATTTCAAAATGGGAAAATGGCAACTGTATGCCGGACTACAGTGTGATTGAAAGCTTATGTCAGGAGTTATCGATCACGATTGCTGAACTGATGGACGGAGAAGATGCTAAGCAAAACAGTATTCGTGTCTATGACGAAGCGCAAATGATGGATCTTCTCAAAAGGACACAGCAGTTAGAAAAGCAGAAAAATATTCTATTTGGGATTTTATTGATCATGCTGGGAATTCGATTATTCGTTATTTCGAGAACAGTCATGATCGTTAATTTTTTCTCCGGACTGCTTTTTGGAGCGGCGATTGTCATTGTTTTAGCAGGGGGGTACTGCATGATCTATCATATCGCTAAGAATTAATGATTTGATAAAGAACAGGAGCGTGATTATGCTCCTGTTTTATTTATATTTTTGACATATCATTAGGATTCCTGCCATTAAAAATAGAATTCAAAACAAAGACACCTTCATTATTAAAATGATACATCAATTCACTCCATCATCATCTCAGCTGTTTGGATTTTATTAAAGGGAAGAAAAAAAATGATATAGCCATAGCTATACCACTTCGTTCAATAGATTTTCTTTTGCTTTAAATTGTATCGATAATCGCTTAACCATATGATGGTAATACGGTATCAGCAATACATCGGCTCCGATCCAGGCAATCGGGCTTGCCATACAAATACCGGCAAAACCAAACATTCCAGATAAAACGATTGCCGCAATAACACGCATGATCAGCTCCATTGCCCCTGAAAGCATTGGAATGAATCCATTTCCCAAGCCTTGAATAGTAGAACGGTAAACGAACAGTAACCCCAAGACCCAGCAGAATGCAGCAACAAAGCTCAGATACTCTTTAGATGTATTAATAACGTTCATCTGATCTGCAGAGACAAACAACTGTGTGAACAGACCACCGCAGAAATACAAGATGATACCGCCGATAATGCTGTAGGCAACAACCAGCTTCACGCTTGAAAGCAAGCCTTCTTTAACACGGTCAATCTTTCCGGCACCTAAATTCTGTCCGGCAAAAGTCGCCATTGCCATTCCCAATGTCATGGTTGGCATCGTAAAGAATTGTTCCACTTTTGTTCCGGCAGTATAAGCCGCTACGACATCAGATCCTAATTGGTTAATCGTACCTTGTAAGATCATGACTCCTAAAGCAGTGATTGAAGACGATAAAGCTCCGGGAATCCCAATTTTTAATAAATTTGAAATAATTTCTTTATCCAACTTAAAATGGCGTTTTGATAAATGCAAGATAGGATATTTCTTTTTCGTATAAACAAAACATAAGCCAAAGGCAATAGCTTGTGCTAAGATTGTAGCATAAGCCGTTCCTTCTACCCCCATATGAAATACAACGATAAAAGCAATATCTAAAATAACGTTTAAAATAGATGCAATAATTAAGAAAATCAGCGGAGTCTTACTGTCACCTAAAGCTCTTAAAAAAGAAGAGATCATATTGTAAGCGATAGTCGCAATCGTTCCGGCAAAGATGACCGAAATATACTTATAAGAATCATTGATGATATCCGCTGGTGTCCGCATGACCTCCAGCAATATACGAACACCGCTGACACTAATAATCGTAACAATAAGTGTAATTGCTGCTCCCAGTACGATTGACATACCAACTGTATGACGCAGTCCCTCTTCATCATTTGCTCCAAATCTCTGGGCGACAATGACAGAAAAACCATTCGCCAATCCCATAATGAACCCTAAAACAAAAAAACTGATACCACCCGTCGCTCCAACAGCGGCAAGTGCTTTTACTCCTATAAAATTACCAACAACAATCGTATCTGCCATTGAATAAAACTGTTGAAATACATTACCGATCAGCATCGGGATTGTAAACAGCAATATTAATTTTAATGGTTTACCATTTGTCATATCTTTTGACATATCCTCACCCCTAACTTTTTCAGTTTATCATAATTTAATGTAAATGCTTTCTTTTTTCAAATATTGGTAAAAGTGGAAAAGACTAAATTAGCCACGGATTTCATTGATTTTTAAAAGTTTTTTTGCTAATATGAGATAATTATATTACTTTTTATTGCAAGTTTCCTTTCATCTATGGTATACTATAAAAGCAAAAGAAAATAATTATGATTCAACGTATCACTGGTATTAGAGAATTGTATATTATCACTTGTGTACAGAAAATCTAATATTGAGTGATTTTTTTCTACATAAAGTGCTTTCTTTGGGCAAAATTTATAAGGAGGTACAAGCAATGAGTACAGGTAAAGTAAAATGGTTTAACAAAGATAAAGGATTCGGATTCATCACTATTGATGGAACTAATGAAGATATCTTCGTACATTATTCAGCAATCAACACTAGAGGATTCAAAACTTTAGAAGAAGGTCAAAACGTTAGCTTCGAAATCGTTGAAGGAGATCGTGGTCAACAAGCTTCTGACGTTACTGTAATGTAATTTTAAAACCGTGAGCAATCACGGTTTTTTTATTTCTAGTTTTCTTTCTTTTCCGGCATTTTAAAGCGCCATGACAATAAGATACATACTACCATTGTTGCCGCAAAGATATAATACGTAATCGTATAGCCAAAGTTACCACCAACAATATCGATGATCTTTCCACAGATAACTTGGAAAATTAATGCGGCTAATCCTTTTGCCAGCATGGAAGAAATCCCATAAGCCGTATTCACATATTTATCTTCCACTAAATCGAGTATGATACGAACAGCTACTAATATAAAAATAATGCTCGTCATTCCCTGAAAGAAAAACATAATCATGATCATATTCGGTGTTGGGCAGGTTGAATACCAAACAAAACGAATCAATGACATCACACAAGCAAAGATCATCAGATGTTTATAGGATACCTTTTTAATCAGCTTATCGGAAAACAATACTGCCGGCAATTCTGACAACGTTGAAAAAAGCAAGGTGGTTCCGACAATGGTTGTGGTTCCTCCTAACTGCTTAATAAATAAAGGCAGATAGATTCCCTGTGCAGAAGCAGCTCCTTGAAACAGAAAATAGATCAGCATGAACATTTTAAAAGGTTTGTTATGCCATAAAGCGATCAGGACTTCCTTTGTCGTTACTTTTTCACTTTCCCCTTCTTTAGCAAGCGGTTTTGCATCATTCATCATAATAAAGCTAAATACCATAACCGCAATCCCTACCGCAAAGATATAATAATTAGCTTTAGGTGATATATTATCATAGACGTATCCACTGATTTGAGCCCCGATCGCATAAAGAATCGATCCCCAAACACGGATAGCTCCAAAAGGATAAGGACTGGCAGTTGCCAATCGGTCAGACAGCGCGGTAATACCATTTAAGAATCCCTGTGTCAATCCGTTCATTAAGAATAAAAAGACAAACGATTTCGTATAGGCAAACAGAATTCCTGAAATAATCGCTAATATCGCCGATATTATGGCTACATATTTAGGACTGCGGAAACGATCTGCCAGAAAGCCGCAGATTGGCTGAGTAGCCATTGCAAATAAAGCAGATGCCGATGTTACCAATGATATTTCCGTTGCACTGCATCCAACATCAGCTAAATAAACGGATATAATACAAGCAAACATTGCCCATGAAAAATAAAACATTCCATTTCCCATGGCATAATAAATATAACCACCTTTTTTAAACATAATGTTACCCCCAAAAATAGACTAGCCTTAGTCTATCACTTCTTATGTTTTGCATTTGTTATTTTCATTTAATGAAAACGAATATTTAGGGCTTTACAAAATATGAAAAAAAGTAAAATAAAAAAGCAAAGAACATACCTTGCTTTTGAGTTATCTTTGATAAATCGGACCAAAATAGCCGCTTATAATTTTTATATTTCCATTCCCATCATGTATAGCTGACATTGTCTTTCTGCAATGATGACATACATAGTAATAGACGATCTTATTTGATCGTTCATCTTCATAACACTGATAGCTATGAACCTTTTTCCCACAGATACACTTTATTTGCATACTTCAAGTTCCCTCCAACATATTGATCTCTCGCATGGAAAAATGTCGTTTCCCCCGAATATGACACTTTCTGTTTACCTGCATTAGTATAACGTTACTATTATACTATATTCACTTGTTCATTCTTATACTGATTGTTTGAATAATCCGCTTTATATTCATATGTTATTTCATATGAAAAAAAACAATTCTAAGCGAATTGATCTTTTAATCATGGTGCCGATACCCAGAATCGGACTGGGGATTGAGCATTACCATTGCTCCGTTTTGCCACTAGACTATATCGGCATTACATATAATAGAATACACAATATTAAATAAAAATACAACTCTTAATTGCATAATATTAAAAAAATCTTACCCAATGGATAAGATTATTTTTTCTTTTTGCTGATAACCACTAAGATAACAATCGCTAAGATGGCTGCACCTGCAACAACGACATAAAAAACTGTCTTTGTTCGATCTCCGGTATTTGGAATCTGAGGCTGGTTAAGCTGTGGTTTAGTTTCTATTTCCGGAGCCGCTTTTTCCTCTTTTAGTTCTACTAATGCATAGGTACTAAAATGATCCGTATTAAATGTAATGTTCCCGTTTTCCACTTGGTAAATGAACTCTGAAAGCGTATTATCAGTGTTTACATAATATAGTTTCAAACGTTCATTGGCATAACCCTCGGGAATCGGCAATGTTACAGCGACCTCCTGAGCAGGTTCAATTTCATTATTTTGATAAGTTAACGCAAAGTTATAAAGGGTAACTTTTTCAAATGCTGTATTCTGATCAAGTAATGTCTGAACTTGATCTCCCTGAGAAACTTGCTGTACTTGAAGCTGAGTACCTTTAATAAAGTTTCCGTTTACCAAAATACCATTGCTGTTTAAACTTAGGGCTTCCGTTTTAGAAAGCTTTGTCAAATAACCCGAATCATTTGTATGATAAAGGTTTCCATATGTATCTGCAATCGCACTTGACATACAGTAATTAATCGCATCTCCGTTAGGCGTATACACAGATTCAAAAGTTCCCGTATTGGTTTTGAGATCATCTGTCAAGGCATACAATCCTCCCGGTTCATTGTTCATCGTAAAATAAGCGATTATTTTTCCATCATAAGCCGTTGTGATCAGCGGTGATGCCTGAACATCATTTGATGTTTCTAAACGATAGATAGTTTCTAATGTCTGACTATCCAGTACACTGATGAATCCTTTAGCACCGAACCCATATCCGCCGCCGACATAAACACGTCCATTATATACGGTTGGAGTTGAAGTCGATGAGGTATTCGGTTTTGTATCTAAAGGCTGGCTGACAGCTTTGCCAAAAGTCCCGTCAGCATCCAATGTCAGGCAAAAAATATTCCCTGCTTTAGTTGTAAAATAAAGCTGATTATTCACTAAATTGATAGCACTGGAAATAGCTTCTCCCACTTCATACTTAGTTAAAAGAGTACCTGTAGTTAAATCACAGGCATAAACATTGCCATCCAATCCGGCAAAATAAACAGCATTCTGATAAACGACTGCTTTTGACCAGTTAAATCCGCCTGTATCCTTTTTAGAAGCAAAGCTCCAAGCAAAATATTTAGTTTCCTGAGCAGAAGCTGAGTTTTCATCTTTTACATCAATGGCATAGAACTTCCCATTTGATGCATAAGTCGAATAATCCGATATATAGCTTCCAAAATATAAATATCCGTTATAATAGGTAAATCTTCCTTGCAAACTTCCCTCTGCGGCTTCACTGATCCATAAAGATGTCATCGTTTTCGCATCTACTGCTTGAACACGTCCATCTCCTAAGGGAACAAAGATCATCCCATCCCCATAGGCGATATTGACACTATAACCAAGAGAGGAAGCTAATGTCATCTTTCCGATAACATTTCCGTTTAAGTCCAGTTTAATTAACTGGGAGTTCGTTGCCGTTGCAACAAATAGCTGATCGTTAACAATAATCGGATCAGATAAAGAGTCCCATCCGCTCGTAAAGTCTTGGCTCCAAGCAATGGCTGTTCCGTTTTCATTAACAGGCGTCTGTGTTCCAACAACATTCCCCATTCCCATAAACTCATGCCAGGCAGATGCTTCTGTTCCATGAACACTATACACAGATCCTAAAATCATGACCAGCATTAACAAGCTATTGATTAATTTTTTCATATTTTCCCCCTTCACATAATCCATATTTCCATTTTATGCGCTTCATTTTCTTTGTCATCACAGGCGCCAGCAATACAATAAAAACACAGTTTGATATCATATAAATTACACTGATCGGCAATGAAGCGATCAAACTTGCAAGATAACGATGAATATCAAAAGTACCTGTGATCGCAATGACATTCCAGATTTCCATCAAAAGTGAATAAAGCACTGCTGATAAAATACCATATCCGACCATAAATTGCAAGGTGTCACGCCCCTTTTGAGCGTTCAGCAGCCACCCGGCAAAATAGCCGATAATACCGCAGCTTAACATCTGAAAAGGCGTCCAAGGACCTTGCCCGAAAAAGAAGTTAGCGATAAAAGCACTTAAACTGCCACAGACAAATCCTGAAGTTTTTCCAAAAACAGCGGCATAAATAATGATGAATGATAGTGTCGGTTTAAAGCTTGGCGTTAAGATAAACAATAGACGTCCCAATACAACAATCGTTATCATTACCGCCAGCAATACAATCTCTCGGCTTTTTGGCTTCTGTAATTCATATTGGAAGTAAAAGCAAATCAGCGACAGCACTACCAACACAATAGAGACAAAGGTATACTGGCGATCCTGAAGCTGGCGTATTCCTAACACTAAGATCAGTGGAAAGCCAATAAAGATTAAGCATCTGCGAATAATCTTATTCATCTTCTTCCACATCCTTCGCTAAAAGTATACGACGATCCAGCTTTCTGAACATCCTTCCCAAACCGGTTGTATAAAATAAATTGTTTTTAAAGAATTCACGTGTTTCCTCTGCCGCTTCAATTTTGCCGTCAAAAAGCAATCCACAGCGATCCCCAAAAGCTGCACAGAACTCTAAATCATGGCTGACACAAAGAATCGTCAATCCCTGTTTTTTTAAATCTGTCAGAATTTCTCCCAGTGTTTGTTTCATGGAAGCATCAATACCGTTTGTCGGTTCATCTAAAAGTAAAAGCCGGGGCTTTAAAAGCAAGAGCTTAATCAAAGCCAATAATTGCTGCTGTCCTCCGCTTAAATCATAGGGATGATGATGACGATACGCTTCTAAATGGAACCGTTTTAGCCATTGGTCTATCACCTCAGCGCTTTCAAGACCTTCTAATTCTTCTTCTATCGTATCATGTACAAATAGCACTTGCGGATTCTGCGGCAGCAAGACGATCTTTCGATTCAACGCTTTATCAATAGGTTTATTCTTATAATAAACTGAAGATTTTTTCCCAAACTGAAAGGCAAGATGATGAAGAAAAGTACTTTTTCCTGAACCGTTAGCGCCTAAAAGACAAAAGAATTCTTCTTTAAAAAGTTCAAAGGACAGATCTTTAAGGACACGATGACGATCATAGTCTAAACTTAATTCTCTGATCTGTAAAAAGACCTCCCCTTTAGTTGGCAGTGAAAACGGTCTGACCTTCCAATGATGCTGCCGGATATATGTATTTGCCATCTGCTTATTGGTCAATAATACCGATCTTGTCAGCTGCATATACTCCGGTAATGCCAAACGCAGAGGGTGATCTTCTTGAATCAATCTTTCCAATACTTTTTCTTTAAGACCAAATGCAGCCGCTTTTCCCTGATCGAGCCAAAGAATCTTTTGAGATAAAGGCAAAACTTCTTCAAAACGATGTTCCACCATAATGATTGTTGTTTGAAAATCATCATGAATCTCTTTTAAGAACTGTAAGAACTGTTTTGCCATAAATGGGTCTAAACGTGAAGTCGGCTCGTCTAACAATAAAATTTTAGGATTCATTGCCATAACCGCTGCTAAGTTGACGATTTGTTTTTGACCACTGGAAAGCTGATCGACAGGACGATCATATATTTCCTGTAGTTTAAAATACTGAACTATTTCAGCGACTCGATGCTTCATTTGATCGACAGGCATCCTCATATTTTCTAAGCCAAAAGCAAGTTCATGCCATACCTTATCCATGACCATCTGATCATCTGGATCTTGAAAAACAAAACCAATGTCACAACTGCTCAGCTTTTTCAGCGGTTCATTCGCAAAAGAAATCTCACCGGATATCTTGCCAACAGGCATCAGCTCCGGTTTCAAACAGCGTAAAAGAGTGGATTTCCCACTGCCGCTTGTCCCTATCACAAGTAAAAATTCTCCTTCTTTTATTTCAAAACGGAGATCGGACAAGATAGACAATGCTTCTTCCGGGTATTTAAATTGTAAATTTTCAACCTTTAACATCTTATCCCTCCTTCTTAAAACGAACAGGCAGAAGCATTAATAAAAGCATCATTGAATAACTCAGCAGATTCCACCAATCAAAAGCAATCGGTTTTATTTTTGGATAAAAATAATAATTCGAGAAGTCTTTAAAATAGTATACCAGCATCCAAAGATCAATCAAAATAATCAGGATACTGAGCTTAAAATCATATAAATTAAATTTAAATAAATGGAAATGAGTTCGCCTGCTTTGATAGCCTCGGGCATTCATTGAATCCACCATTGTCAATGAGCTTTCAAATGCCCAAGTAATACTGATAAGCAAAGCATCTAATCCTTTCTTTAAGGAAGAGGCTTTAGAATACTTCCTTTGGTAGAGAATAATGTCTTCTATCTGCTTTTTAAATTTAGGGATTAAACGAAAAATAATGGATATCATCAAGGCTAATACTTTAAAAGGCTTTGAGAATAAATAAACGATATGATCACTCGTTAAAAAAGGATGAAAAATAAAACTCCACCATAAAAGGCTCATGACCATGTTGGCAAAGACAACCCCATACATTAACGCTTCCAAAGTATAAGGCGCACCAAAGAAATAGAATAAAACGGTTGCTCCTTTGGTTACAAATATAGGATTCATTAGGATAATCAGTATATATAGAACAAAGGAATAAGCAAAGGATTGCCATTTCCATTGTTTAGATAAAATCAGCTGAATCCCTGAAACACTCAGAGAAAGAAACGTAATAATTGGGTGTGGAATCAAGACTAATAAAACAATCAGAGAAAGAAAACATAAAAAGATGGGGAATGGATGATAATAGCGACGAAAGTTAGCTAAATGAAAGGTCGCGTCCATTATCGCAAGTATACATCCATTTGATCGTATCCCCATCTTGCAGTTTTTTTTGACTGGCAGACTGATTGATAAAAGCACCGTTCACAAAATACATCCAGCCACTTAAATTTCCACAGGCATATTCCCCAATATTGCCGATTTCAGAGACATAGCCATTTCTTGCGACCAACTTGATCCCATTTAACTGGCAGGCACGTTCTAAAACGCTTAGAACACTTTCCCCTTCTTGAATCTCAACTTGAATCATAGGCAAGATATAGCCGCTTGCGGGAATAAAATCCTGATATCCCGGTTTTAGTTTTGACATATTATTAAGAATGGTTGTACATTCGATTGAAATTGTAACTGTAAATACCGGATCTTCCTTTTCCACTACTGGTGGCAGCGAGGACTGCGGAGTATCTGCCGAAGGCGCTTCATTGATCGCCGGCGGTGTTTCCTCAGTTGACTCATTAGGGATGTCACTTACTGGCGCTTCTGAATCTTGTTCTTCTTCAACCGGTGGGACCTCTTCAACGGGTTCCTCTTTGTTTTGTGTCTCTTCCTTGCCTATAGAAAGTTCAGTATTTTGCTGATCATTCAGGTTAGCCTTTGGCGTAACTTGTGGTTTTTGACAAGCGGTTAAACAACATAGACAGATCATCCATAGCCAAATTTTCTTCATACTGCCCCCTCCTTTTAATCTTTTAAAATTTTACCATAAAACCTGTTTTAATCCTAGCTATAAATCGATAAGATAAGATAAAACTATGATGATTTCACACATTTTTTACAAAACCATTCTTAAAAGACACGTTATTATAAGTATAGAGAAAGGAAAATGAGATGATAAAAAAAAGAATAAAATATGGATGTGTGTGTGGAATATTGATTATGATGATCATGGGCTGTTTACATATTATTAAAAATAAAGGGGTTATTAAAAGTGGAATTGATCAAACCGAAACGGCTTCATTAAATCCCGTGATCTATAAAACTGTAGTCTGTTTAGATGCCGGACATGGCGGTGATGACGTCGGTGCGGAGTATAATGGGCGCTATGAAAAAGATGATGATTTAGCCATGACATTAGCCGTCAAAGAAGAATTGGAGAACTTAGGTGTTGAAGTGATTTTGACTCGTTCTCAGGATATCAGCATGGATAACGCTCCCAGAGCCGAGTATGCCAATCTCTATGATGCGGCACTCTTCGTCTCTATTCATCGAAATTATTATGATGGTTATGAAGCAGTAAACGGAATTGAAGCTTGGATCAATAGTCAGTTTTTAGAAGAAGATGAAGCTTTAGCGACCACCATCTTAGAAGAAATCAAAAAAGCAGTTCCTAAAAGTACGATTCGCGGAGTCAAGGGAGGTACGATTGACGGTGAAGGCAATTATACGATCAATCGTGTCGCTCAAATGCCTAGCTGTATCCTAGAATTGGGATTTATCAGTAGCCATTATGATAATAATTTACTAGATACTTATTTCAGCGATTACGCTAAAGCCATCGCTCAGGGAATTTATGCCTATACACAAACTTTAAGCATATAAAAAGGATTGAACGCATCAATCCTTTTTATAGATTATAAATCTTTTTTCCATAAACCATGAAGATTGCAATATTCATAAACAGCTACCGGTTTAGCACCGTTTAAACAAAAGCTTGCTTTTGGTTCATCATGATCTGTTAAGTAGTGGATAGTGTATCCTTTATCTGTTTCTAAAACAACCCATTCAATTAAATGTTCAGCTGTCATTGGATGTAATGTTGATCCTACCAATACATCTACATGATCTTCTTTGACTTCTACGATCGGCACATGCTTTTCTGTTGCCGCATCTGTTGTATTTGGGATTAATTCTTTCATCGGTTCACCACAGCAAAATACAGGAACCCCATGATCACTTACCTTAACGATAACATTTTTACAATGGTTACAAATATAAAATTTCATTATGTTTTCCTCCTTGATTTCATTATAGATGATTCATTCATTATTTACGAATGATTTGCTTAAAATAAAAGACCACTATTAGTATAGCTAACAGCAATCTTTTTATGACTAAATATTTTTAACGTATTCTAAATATTCATCGAATGTTCCTAAGCGGTCAATCACACCGTCTGAAGTAATTTCAATAACACGATTAGCGATTGTTTGTGTGAACTGATGATCGTGAGAAACGAATAAAACATTTTCTTTAAAATTTATTAAACCTTCATTGACTGCCTGAATAGATTCCAAATCTAAATGGTTAGTCGGTTCATCTAGGATCAATACATTGGCATTGCTCATCATCATTTTCGCAAGCATACAACGTACTTTTTCCCCTCCGGATAAGACTGAAGCTTTTTTCAATGCTTCCTCTCCGGAAAACAGCATACGTCCCAGCCATCCACGCAGATCCTGATCATATTCATTTTTCTTTGAGAACTGACGAAGCCAGTCGATCAGCGTCAAATCACATCCATCGAAATATTCTGAGTTATCTTTTGGAAAGTAAGCCTGAGATGTCGTCACTCCCCATGTGTAAGTTCCTTCATCAGGTTCCATCTCTCCCATAATAATTTTAAACAAAGTGGTATTGGCAAGCTCATCACTTCCGACAAAAGCGATCTTGTCTTTAGGATTCACGGTAAAAGAAACATTATTCAAGACTTTTCTTTCTCCGATTGTTTTAGAGATGCCTTCAACACGTAAAACAATATTTCCTACTTCTCTTTCAGGACTAAAGCCAACAAACGGATAACGTCTCAATGATGGTTTGATATCCACTACTTCCAAATTGTCCAGCAGCTTTTTACGTGATGTTGCCTGTTTAGCTTTTGATGCATTGGCAGAGAAACGTGCGATAAATTCTTCTAATTCTTTTCTTTTCGCATCTGCTTTCTTATTAATTTCCTTTGCCTGTGCCAGCATCATTTGTGAGTATTCATACCAGAAGTCATAGTTACCTACATAGAGCTGAACTTTGTGATAATCAATATCGGCAATATGGGTACAGACTTTATTCAGGAAATAACGGTCATGAGATACAACAATGACTGTATTTTCAAAGTTTAATAAAAAGTTTTCTAACCATGCCACCGATTTAATATCCAAGTGGTTCGTCGGTTCATCTAATAATAAGATATCAGGGTTTCCAAATAATGCCTGAGCCAGTAATACCTTTACTTTTTGACTTCCGTCTAATTCCGCCATTTTTACATAGTGGAATTCACTTGGCACACCTAACCCATTCAACAAGATTTCAGCATCACTTTCCGCATTCCATCCATCTAAATCCATGAAATCCGCTTCTAATTCTGCCAGCTTTAATCCATCTTCATCATTAAAGTCTTCTTTTGCGTATAAAACTTCTTTTGCCTGTTTAATATCATACAATGCTTTATTTCCCATAATCACGGTACTGACCGCATCAAAGTCATCATAGGCAAAGTGATCCTGTTTCAATACGGAAAGACGTTGTCCCGGAGTCATCGTGACATCCCCTTTATTGGGTTCGATTTCTCCTGATAATATCTTTAAGAACGTAGATTTCCCAGCGCCGTTAGCACCGATAATCCCATAACAGTTTCCTTCTGTAAATTTAACATTAACATTTTCAAATAAAACTCGACCGCCATAAGACAGCGAGACATTTTGTGCAGCTATCATTTTCTTCACTCCTTATTCACAAGTAGTTTTATTATGCCATTTTTTTGCGATGATTTCAACAAAAATTAAAGAAGTGGTTATCCCACTCCTTTATCTAACATATGTTTCATTGCGACTAAGATCATAAAAGCCAAAAGTACATTAGCTATCAACGCCCCTACAAAAGAGAAAAAGTTAATATAAAATAATAAGACGGTTATGATTTTAACCCCATAGCTGATGTATTTAAAATAAACCCATTGCTTATCAAAATCTTTAATATAGAGAAAGAATTTAATTAATGATTCTTTATTATGATAAATGATGTCACATTCATTGCGGATCGTTTCATCTAAGTAATTTCCACGATTAAACTTAATTCCACTGGCTTCTATATCTAAAGATTCATTAATTGTTTCTGTTTTTTGCTTTCTCAGCCATTCTACCAACTTACTTAAACTGTTTTCATCTTTTAATAAAACACGCTGTCCCATTGCCTCAATCATCGCATTATCATAAACATAGGGACTAAGCAAAGATAAAGCAAATGGATAGCAAGTAGTGATCATAACTAATCCGGTAATAGAAAGATGCGTATTTTTCATAAACAGCCCAGCAGCAACCAGCACTGCTCCAATCGCTAACATAGAATATGTGAAATAAAGATAATTATTTTTCTCACGGGTTTCCAAATATCCTTTTTCTACCAAACGCTTAGGACTCCAATCATAGATCTGATTGAACTGTGTTTCCGGATAGGTTTTCACAATCTTGATTGAGAGCTGACCTTCGACCACCTGATCTCCAGCAGCAATCCTGTCTCCGGCTTTTAATTCAGCCAGTTTAGTTTCACCGTGCATTAATAAACGATCAACTTTTGCTTCTCCTTCTACAATAATTCCTTCAAAGTACGAAAGATTTTTTTCTTCAAGGATTAATATATCCTCATGTTCTACTTCTTCGACTTGTTTTTCCTCAACCTCATCATCCACCTTTATTTTAACAATGCGAATCAAATTATCCACATTGCTTACCAGTAAATTGATGATTTGTCTTTCAAAACTCTTGAATGCCATTTGCAAGTACTGGAAGACAAACAGGGCGATAGCTGCATCTAACGGGCGATTAAACAGCAGTAATAAGAAAGCGCCTAATAAAATCAGATTATTTGAATTTAAGTAATCTTTAGCTTTTATCAATTCAGCCGCATGGATGACTAATCGAACTGATAATAAGCCACACATAACAATCCCGCTAAACAGGGTGACGATTGTCGGCTCTTGGCGTGTCACGATATATAAAGAAAAACTAAACAACAGCAGTGCCACATAAAGATAACGATACATCAGACGATAATCAAACGTCTGTTCCTCTATGTAGTTTTCTGTAATCTCAATGTTTTCTCCAAAAGCATCAATCACATGTCTTAGTTTTGTATAAATAAATGGATCATTTGTCTCCAAAGTCAAAATCTTTTGATTATGATCAAACTTTGCTTCTCTGATCTGTGGATCGTTTAGTAAATAAGAAGTCAAGAAGACCGCATTTTCCGAACTCTTTAAATCAGAGAATAAAAAGACTCGTTTTTCAAAAGGTTTCTCACTCTTATCATTACTTTTCTTTCTTTCGATAGCTTTAATATTCAATCGCAATTCTTCAATTACTTCGGCTAATAGGCTCATGTAATCTTTACTGTCTGTTTGGATATGTAAATCATGAGTCTGTTCTTTATATTCAATTTTACTAATATGCTCATTTGTTTCTAATTGTTGGATAAGATTATCAATAACTTCATTATTGATTTCACCAACGAGATGGATTTTTTTCATCATTTTTCTGATCACCTCTTCTTTAAAGTATATAAGAATTTTCATAATTCGCAACCTTTTTTCGTATTATACAAAAAAATGAATATCTGTATATAGTAGAAAAGCTGTGTTTTAATCATGTTTTATTATGTTTATCACAAATATTTTTAGTATTTAAAGAGGTAAAGAAAACAGCTGTTTTTTCAACTAATTGAATTATAAAAAAAAAACGGAGGGCAGATCCGTTCCCTCCAAAAGATAGGATAATATAAAGTACTCAAGGATTGCAGAGAGGTTCCCTGTGACGCTTTAAAGTTTAGAATTAAAAACAGGCTCAATAATAACGGGAGCGTTTCAACTGAAAATACTCATCAAACTTTTCTTTTGAACAAGATAAAGCATATTCTTTCCCATAAATTTTATACTGGTCTTTATGCAAGAAATGCTTTCTGATAGTGCAAGGATAAATCTTGCCGCATTCAAACAGCCTCTGTTCTTCCTTTCCAATGTTTAAAGTCAAATCTCTTTTACAGATGCATTCACAGCGTCTTCCTTCATTTGCCATAACTCTTCTCCTTAATTGGAACGATAAAAATAGACTGCACTCAAGCAAGCTGCCAAAAAGAAGCTGGCGGCTGCCACGAGCAAGGTTAATTGATCGCCAAACTGATATAAGTAGCCGGAAAAAGCTGGTCCGATCATCATTCCTAGTGAACGGGCACTATTGAATAAGCCGGATTGATCGCTGCTTGATTTTTGTCGGTTTTGCCGCATCTGATTCTGCTGCAAGGGCAGGAATAGAACACTGAACATATAATAAAGCAATGTTGAAATTAAAAACGGAACAAGTAAAGCATTAAAATAAGACGCTGAAAGCATAATTCCGCATCCACTTAATACAACGACCAATAAGCGGTTATAGCGAGACAAAAAGAAAATTAAAATAAGATTCGCTGCCAAGCTTACCGCCGCAATCGCTAATTTATAGTAACCGACTGAATCCGAAGCAAACTGATAGTGATGAATAAAATAATAATTGAGCCAATTATCATGCATAAAGTAACCAAAACATGTAAAGAAGACGCTTAACAAAAAGATTTTAAGTGGCTTCGATGCACTTTTCAGCTGGACAAATAATAATTTAAGCGGGTTATACGTTACAGGTTTAGTCTTAGTGGTAATATCAAAATGTTTATCCAATAGTAAATAAGCCAAAATTGCCGCAACGAAACTGCCGCCAATTTGAATATAAAAAGTCATCTGATAGCCATATCTTCCAAAAAAGCCGCCGACAAAATAACCGATTGCCGATCCTACTGTCTGAATAAGAGCATAAATACTCAAATAAGTGACGTTATGTGAAATGCTTAAAATATAGCTGAGTGAAGCTACCATAAGTCCACCCATGAATATTCCGGCTAAACTTCTTGCCAGCATCAGCATCCATAAATTGGTGGTTATTAAAAATAAGAATTGAGCAACACCGAAACCGGCAAAAGAAAGTATCAGCATTTTGCTGGATCCGTATCTTTGGGTTAAATCTGCCCACAATAAGCTCGTAATGAAATTAAAGAAAGCCATCAAGGCAAAAGAAAAGCCATAAATGGAACTGCCAAACTGCAGTATATTAAAAAATTCCGGCGTAACAGGATGTGCCATATTGACTAATACAGCAAAAAAACTATAAATAATATAAAAATATATGATCTTTTTCATATACTTAGTATGAATAGTTTTTACTTATTCAAACAAAAAAAATTGATGGAATTCCATCAATTTTTAAATACATTCACCATTGAACGAATCATTTCTCCGGTAGCTCCCTGAGAATCACGATGAGCAATTCCGGCTACATCTAAATGAATCCATTCTACACCTTCATCTACAAAGGCTTCTAAAAAACATGCGGCAACGCTTGCTCCGCCACCCGGACGTCCGGCACTGTTTTTAAAATCAGCACTGTCTGATTTCAGCATATCAAAATATGCCGGATCCACTGGCAGACGCCAACCTTTTTCATCACTCATTTTTAACGATTGTTCAAATTTTTCATAGAAAGCTTCACTGTTAGTGAATACTCCCGTATAAACTCCGCCAAGGGCGGTCATACAGGCTCCTGTTAGTGTCGCAATATCGATAATACGCTTTGCTCCTAAGGATTGTGCATATGTTATCGCATCACATAAAATCAGACGTCCCTCTGCGTCAGTGCTGACAATCTCAACTGTTTTTCCTGACATTGTCGTAATGACATCCTGAGGTTTATAGGCGGATCCATTTACTAAATTTTCCGTAGCCGGAACGATGCAGTAAACATTGGCTTTCATTTTATTAGCGGCAATGATTTCCATAGCACCAATAACATCAGCACCACCGCACATATCATATTTCATGCCATAGCTGTTGCCTTTTAGATTATATCCGCCGGAGTCAAACGTTAATCCTTTTCCGATCAGGGCAGTATAAGGTTCATCCCCTGCCCCATTATATTTAAGCATGATCATATAAGGTTTAAGATCGCTGCCTTTATTTACTGCCAAAATAGCGCCAGCCTTCATCTCCTCTAAATCTTTCTTATCCAAGATCTTATATTCCAAGTCGTAGCGTTCTGCCATTGCTTTGGCAATCTTAGCCATTTTCTTAGGCGTCATGATGTTTGCCGGACAATTCGCTAAGTCACGGGCATGATTGATTCCTTCCGCATAATGACGGGCTTCATCAATCACTGCTTGAACATCATGATCCGGTGCCATGATCGTAACATCCGGAATAATCTTTCCGAGACGTTCTACTTTTGTTTCACGATACGTGGCAACTAAATAAGTTTCCACAAATAACCCCGTAATTTTTTCTATATCGATCACATCTGTTACTGCCCTTTTAGCATCAAAACTGCTTGGTGTTTCCACTTGATTAGCCAAGACGGCAAAGGCATCACGCAATTTTTTAGTTGTTATTTCGTTAGAATTTCCTAAACCAATAAAAGTAATCGATTTAAATGGATACTTGCCTAAAGTAAACACCTTCGTGATCTTATTCAAGCTTTTATCTACAACCTCATTCACATCAAAACCTAATGTCTCCACCACTTTTGGACAAATAGCTTGATCTTCATAGATCGGATAAAGAATATCGCGATCACTTTCATAAATATACTGATACGCTGCTTGTTTCATTCCGTTCCCCCCTTTTATGTGTTTAATAATAACATATTTTCTAATATTTTTATATAAATTCTTATTATAAATAGTTATATTTCTATATTACCGAAGAAAGCTCCTCCTCATCTTTCAACATAATGTAAAATTTTTGTCGAGATTTAGCGTGTGTTACTTCTTTTTGAACCTTAAACCCTAACTGCTTGTATAAATGAATAGCACGCTCATTAAAACAAGCCACGCTTAGGCGAAAACGACTCACTCCAAATAATGTACCGGCAAACTTTAGCCCGCTCATCATAAAATCTCTTCCTTTGCCTTGACCGCACTGTGACGGCTCCATGCCTTGCCCAATATCCAAAGCCTCCAATACATAGGCATCCTTTTCAAGCGTTGGAATACGTGCTGAGCTTTGAAAACAAAAATACCCTAATAAAGATGAATCCTCATTTCTGTAAGAATAATAATCACCATTCATTAATTCTTGGATTGTATCTTCATCTTGTATAAAGCTATACATTCTATAAATGCCATCATATGTCCATCGGCTGATGATAATTGCTTCTTTCTTGGTCATTTTATCAATCATCTGATATGTTCTCCTTATCTGCTTTTATTTATTATAGCACAAAAAAATCGTGAGCATTATTCTCACGATTCTCTTATTTTCCAAATTCTTCCAAGATTAATTCCGGATTATTCTTTTCTGCCCAGCGAATTCCCCATTCGTTCGTAAACAGTAATAGGAAATTTCCTTTTAAATCCTGTATTTTCTTTGTATCGGATGATAAATTTAATTTATTTAAATCAATCTCTTTATTCCCTATCCAACGGATAAAGCGATAAGATAGATTCGTTCTTTCAATATCCACATTATATTCTGATTTCAAACGATGTTCCAGTACTTCAAACTGCAGCACACCGACAACTCCGACAATAATTTCTTCCATTCCTGATAAAGGGGATTGGAAGATCTGAATCGCTCCTTCTTTAGCAATCTGCTCTACCCCTTTTACAAATTGCTTACGTTTCATCGAGTCTTTGTTTCGAATGCTGGCAAAGTGTTCAGGAGCAAAGGTTGGAATCCCATCAAATTCAAATTTGTTGGAAGCTGTACATAATGTATCTCCGATTGAATAAATTCCCGGATCAAATATTCCGATTACATCTCCGGCATAGGCCTCTTCAACGGTTTCACGGTCTGAAGCCATCAATTGCTTAGACTGATTCAGCTTTACTTTCTTTTTGCCTTGAACATGATAGACTTCCATTCCTTTTTCAAATTTACCACTACAAATACGCATGAATGCCATACGGTCACGGTGCGCCTTATTCATATTCGCCTGAATTTTAAAAACAAAAGCAGAGAAATTAGGATCAAACGGATCAATCAGCTCATCTCCTGCCATTCTTGGCAATGGAGAGGTTGTCATCGCTAAGAAATGTTCTAAAAATGGTTCAACTCCAAAATTGGTTAATGCAGAACCAAAACAAACCGGTGATAACTTTCCGGCACGTACTGCATCTAAATCAAATTCTTCACTGGCTCCGTCCAACAATTCAACGTCTTCTCTTAATTTTTCACAGTGTTCTGTACCGATTATTTCCGCTAAAGTGTCATCCTGCAGCTCAATCTTGACCGTTTCTGCCATTTCCTTAGCTCCTCTTTTACCAAAAGAAAAACGAATGACCTCTTTTTTCTCACGTTCATAAACGCCCTGAAACTCTTTTCCGGAACCGATCGGCCAGTTAATAGCACAGGTCTTAATTCCTAATTCCTGCTCAATTTCTTCCATCAGTTCGTAAGGGTCTTTTGCATCACGATCCATTTTATTAATAAATGTAAAAATGGGAATATGACGCATGACACATACTTTAAATAATTTACGAGTCTGATCTTCGACTCCTTTGCTTCCGTCAATCACCATGACCGCAGAGTCTGCTGCCATCAGTGTACGATACGTATCTTCCGAGAAGTCTTGATGTCCCGGGGTATCTAAAATATTAATGCAATAGCCATTATAGTTAAATTGTAATACTGAAGAGGTCACGGAAATCCCTCTTTGTTTTTCTATTTCCATCCAATCGGAAACCGCATGACGACTGGATTGTTTTCCTTTTACCATTCCTGCCTCTTGAATCGCTCCACCATAAAGCAAAAACTTTTCTGTCAGAGTTGTCTTTCCGGCATCGGGATGGGAAATAATCGCAAATGTACGACGGCGTTCTACTTCTTTTATAAAATCTGCCATTCTTTCTCTCCTTTACTATGATTCTTTTCTATATTTATCTGTCTCACATGGGTGTTACTCCTTTTTTACCAATGTCTATCCTACTAAATTATGCCCAAGGTTGCAAGCCTCACTTTTAAAATATATGAAAAACAGTATAGTTTTTAGACTACACTGTTATGGAATCAATTTATAAATAGCTTCTGCCACACCATCATCTTCATCACTTGCGACTAGATATTTTGCTTTTTCTTTGATTTCATCAATAGCATTAGCAACAGCCACACTATTTTCAAAAAGTTCAAACATACTTAAATCATTGGCACCATCACCAATCACCATTACTTCTTCTGGGCGAATTCCCATCTTTTGGATTGCCTGCATCAGAATTGTTCCTTTTTGGGCACCGCTGTTTGTCACTTCCATATTGTTGAAAAAAGAAGATAAATAAGCAACCCCTTCTATTTTAGCGATCATAGGTCTTACTTCGTCAATTTTAGCTTTTGTTTCATCAAATCCTTCTACCTTATAAATCTCAATAGGATCTTTTAAAAACTCTGCCAAATCTTCAACATAACGCATAGTTTGAAATGGTAAATAATTCATTTTAAAATGACGTTCTGCTTCTTCATAAGTGCCACCCGCCTGCGCTACTTTTCTTTTAATGAACGCATCTTTTACACGATCAATTTCCATCGTTGTAAAAACACCCTTTGATGTATACAGCATGAAATGGAGATTTTCTCTTTTAAAGATGTCACACACCTGAATACATGCTTCTTTATCCAATAAACAAGATGTAATCACCTGCCCAAATTCATCGTAATACTGTGCACCATTAACAGCAATCACTTGACATTTAATTCCTAGTCCCTTATATACTGGCGTAATGTCCTCATAAGCTCTCCCCGATGCAATAGTAAAATGCACGCCTTTTTTGATGGCATAACGAATCGCTTCCAGATTCTTTGGTGATATCTTATGATCCTTTCCGACTAAAGTTCCATCAATATCACTTGCGATTAATTTAATCAATTCTAACACCTCTCTCTTTTCTTATTACCATATCATAAAATTAAAAGAAGAAAGGTGTTTTTCTTAAATTGAATTAAATTGATTGATAGCGTCTTTCCATTTCATCATCATTTAAACCGGTTTGGATATAATGATCCAGTTGTCCCGGTGTAAATTGATTCAGAAATCCCAATTTAATAAGATCTGTCTGATAGGTAGAAAACTGTTTTATATCCAGTTTCCGCGTATCTAAATAATGCTGCATCGACAAAATTGCTTGTGCATATTCATCTAAATAATTCTCTATATTAAATACCCGGTTATAAAAATCAAAATATTCTTCAATAAAGTCGACCAGTTCCTGCCCATCCAATTGTCTTAGAATCTTGGCCATCATGTCTTCACCTCACTCCTAATGTCATTTATATAATACTATATTTCTCATCAATATTGAATAGAAGCCAGTCATATCTTAGTATGGGACAGAGAAAAAGGATTAAACCAGGCTGTTAGAATAATCCCAATGAAATCCCAAGAAAAAGCAGCCATATTCCGACCACAACTAAAAAACTTAAACGATATTGATACACTATAGCAAGATATTCACGAATAAAAGCACTTGGCAAATAATACATTGCCGTTCGGCACCCTACTCCCTGTGCCTTTATTTTTAACTGTCTGGCATAGGTAGAGGTTCTAAAAACATGATAGTCATTTGTAACAAATATACACTTATAATTTTGACTCAGATGATCCATAATTTTTTTACTGCAGAGTAAATTTTCATAAGTAGACGTCGATTGATCTTCGACAATAATAGCCGATTCATCAATTCCTTTATCTAATAAATACTGCTTCATTGCCGCTGCCTCCGACAAGTCCTCATCTTCGCCCTGACCTCCGGAAACAATGATTTTTGCTCTCCTTCCACCTTTTTCATAGACCGAAATCCCCTTATCTAAACGCAGTGCCAATAAACGAGAAACACGATGTCCGTCAAGCAAGCCGGCCCCATGAATGATGACATAGTCACAGCGGCTGTTTTTAGGCAGAATACGATAAATCATGGAATATAAGAGAAAAGCAGTAAATATAAATGCCGCATACAGCATCATTAAAATACAAAAAATCAAGAAACTTAATATAAACATAGAAAGATCATAACGGGTAATCGCTATAAAAATGATTCCCATGAAAACAAAGATACCGATTCCAAAATAGGCGGAAAGCAGATTCATCGGATGCAGTCCTTCTTTTTTTACCATCACAATGCCATTGCCAATCAGTCCGATCGCTAAAATGAATAAGCAAAGTGGTGAAGCAGCAAAAACAAAAAGACGAATTAGCAATATGATCCATTCATTATGACGATAAGTGATTGCCAATCCTAAAAAACAAAACATTAGGGTCAGCAATAAATAGATGCCATTACGAAATCGGCGTAATTCTTTTGACATTGACAACATAAAGCAAATCGCAAAAAAGCCTCCCAGCAGCCACCATATCATAGCCTCCCCTCCTTTGTTACAAGTATAACATAGGAATCTTTCAATTTGTGCAAAAATACATGTCCCACTTCCATTCATGGTATAGTCTAAAGGGGTGATAAAATGAAAAAAGTAGAGTTAACGACATACAATCCAAACTGGATAAAGCAATTTGAATCTGAGCGAATGATCTTCTTTGAATTATTAAAAGAAGAATTGATCAATATTTTCCACATTGGCAGTACATCCATTCCGAATATGTGGGCAAAGCCAATCGTTGATTTATTAATTGAAGTCAAAGAGATCACAAATATTGATCATTATCAAAAAGAATTTGAAGATCTGGGTTATACGTATTACGGCGAATATGGAATCCCTAACCGCCGCTATCTGGAAAAAGAAATCGAAGGTCTCCCACAATATCATATTCATATTTTTCAATACGGCGACCCGGAAATTAAAAAGCATCTTGATTTTAAACGTTATGTAATGGAACATCATGATGCCTTCATAGCCTATCGTGACATCAAAATAGAAGGGGCAAATAACTTTAAGGATAACCGTGAAAAATATCAGGAATATAAATCAAACGTCATTCAGGAGATTGATGAAAAAGCAGCCGCTCTTTACCAAAATTCTTTAACACCGATGCGTAAAACAAAAAAATTATTAACTTACCAGCAATGTGTGGATATTTTATCTGCCAAGACACATTATGGAACCTTATCTTTTTATACAGATCTTCCTTATTTATTGCCGCTCAATCACCTGTATCATGACCATACGCTTTACTTTCATTCGGGAATGAGCGGATATAAGCAAAAGGGACTCCATCAACCTGTATGTTTTAATGTAGTTCATGATTTAGGCATCAATGAAGCTGCAACGACTAATAACTTTGAAAGTGTCATGGTCTATGGCATTCTTGAAGAAGAAATTGAAAATCGGGAATTGATCTTAAATAAACTGATTGACCGCTATACACCAAGCCGTCAAGACTATAAAGCCAGCATTCCATTAAACAAAGGATGCCGTGTTTTTAAAGTAAAAATTCAATACATGGCAGGTAAAAAACATTTTCATTAAAAAATTGTTGATTTTTAATTCGGACCATGATAATATAAGGTGGTCCGATAAAATGGCCTGTTGGAGAAACGGTTAACTCACATGCCTTTCACGCATGCATTCACGGGTTCGAATCCCGTACAGGTCACCATTTTTTAGGGGCATAATATAATGGTAGTATCACAGTCTCCAAAACTGTTCGTTCGGGTTCAAATCCTGATGCCCCTGCCATTAAAAAAAATATTGAGAGCGAAAGCTCTTTTTTTGTTTTATATTATTTATTTTCAAAACCATTCGATATAAAGGCTTATCATCTTTTCTCAATCCCAGAAAGATTCATTGATATTCATTCAAACATTCAGGTCACAGTATAATGAGGAAAAATAAGTGATCGATCAATGTGTACAATAATGAAACTAAGAGAAGTTACAGCAGGAAATTTATGCGTTATTTTGATTAGTTGCTGTATACATGACACAGTGATTCAATGTATAAAATCCTGATCTGAAGAATTTTTTTGTTTGTCTTAAAATTTCAGCATATTTATTTTTCTTACATTTAAAACTTAAAAATGACTGTTTATCAAAAACAGAAAACATCACTTCTTAAAATGAGCGATGTTTCTTATATAACTGTCTATGCATGAATTTTTTTATTACACATTCATTCTATTTTTTAAAACCGTTGATGAGCTTAACCTTACCCGTAGAATAATATACCGCTACTTGACAGCAGCCACAGACAGGACATTGAAAATAATATGCCTTAAATTTACCGCTCTCTTCATAAAATACTTCGTAACTCATGATATTCTCGCCGCACTTACATTCAAACTTCATTCTCTTACCTCCTAATACCATTAAATTCAATATTAGTTTAAAATGAAGCATTTGTAAACATATGTATAATGACTTCAAGCAAATCTGCTTATGCCACCTGCTTTATTATTATATGTTTTGTCTGTAGCTCTTGAATATAGTTATTATAAATATTAAGCGCCTGATTAATATGATATTCAAAAACTTCCGGATATTTATCACGATTTAGTGTTTCCAATACCTCCAATTCTAATAATAAGCGTTCTGACATTTGGTAATGAGTTTTCAATTCATCTACGTATTTGCGTTTTTTCTTCAATAAAAATTCATTGTCATAAAGTATAAGTTCCATTTCAATATTTTTTAATACATTATGAATTTCCGCAGAATTTATGACCTCATGATTTTTTATAGCCATAATACAGGCATCCGTCTGATTCCACAATTGTATCGTTGTTTCATCGAGCCGCTTAATCGTTGAATAGGGAAAAATCAAAGCATTAACAAGAAACGATAAAAAAGCACCGATTGCTGTATCTAAGGTACGATGGAAGCCGTAGAAAAGAGGTGTTTTATCTGTATGCACCATAATTGCCACCAGTACAATACCACCTATCGTAATAGAACCTTTTAATCCTGTCGCATTGCAGACTTGAATAAGAATGACCATGCCAAGCCCGCACAGGAGTGGGTTGCCGCGATCAATATACGATAAAGCAATGCCTATACACGCCCCAAAGAAAGTACCCACAATTCTATTTCTTCCCATTTTTAAAGAATTGCCCATTGTTTTATCCATTGAAATAATGGCAGTCATTGCGATAAAAAAAGGATATTCCAAATCTAATATTTTTGCCACGATAATGGACAACGTTACTGCAATAGCTGTTTTTATTGTTCTAAGACCTATCTTGTTCATAATATCACCGTCAAAGAGTATACCATTTTTAAAGATAAAAAAACAGCCGAAATGTCGTGTTGTCCCCTTCATCTTCTTATACTTTTCTTTTCTCATCATTTCTCACCTATCTTTTTATTATGTAGAATGAAAAACGCTGTAATCTTTACATTTTTTAAGGTTAGCTGTATTATAAACATACATAATTCATTCGAAATTAAAAATCAGAGGAGAAAATCATGCTGGAAAAATATGCGGAGGCACTGATCCGTTTACCCCAAAAAGATAAATACGAAAAAACAGATTTACTTATCCCGACATTTAAATTAGATACTGAAAAATCACTCGATATTTATTATGCCCCTCATAATGAAATGGTTAATTTAGAAGCAAAAATATTTATTGTTGGCATTACACCCGGATGGAATCAGATGAATCGTGCCTATCAGACGGCAAGAACCGGGTTGATCGAGCAATGGGATTATGAAATGATTAAAAGGGAATGCAAAAAAGCTGCCAGATTTGCCGGCAGTATGCGTAATAATCTGATTGATATGCTGGATCAACTACAGCTGCAAAAAGCATTGGCTATCCCTTCATGTGCACAGCTTTTTCGTGATTATGATGGTTTGCTTCATACAACCTCACTAGTTCCCTACCCTGTATTTAATAAAGGCAAAAATTATACAGGAACACACCCCTCTATTTTGGATTCTGCATTACTCACTCGTTATGTACAGACATACTTTTATAAAGAAGTGCAGCTATTTTCAGATGTTCTGATTATTCCTTTAGGCAAAGCAGTAGAAGAGGTGCTACTGAAATTGATTGAGGAAGGTTATTTAACGTCTCAGCAATGCCTGCTGGGATTTCCTCATCCATCAGGAGCAAACGGACATCGTCAAAAACAGTTTCTTCAAGAAAAGGAACAGTTGAAAGCTAAAATTAAATCATTTTTTAAATTACCTACTTGATATTGAATCGTATCAAGTTTTTTATTGTTTATAACGCTATAATTTGAACTTTATTTTCACAATTAAAAGATGACCAAATAAAAAGTATGAACTTTATGTACAAGATTCCTGATTTTTAATACAATCGATTTTACTTATTATAGACCGAAACCGCTTTCACTACTCGCGCGTAAAAGTTAATAAGTGTCGATAAGTAATAAATAAAAAAGGAGAGTAAAAATGAACTTTTTGGAAGAAAAGCTTATACCTTTGGCATCTAAAATCGGATCGCAGCGTCATTTAGTTGCGATCAGAGATACTTTTGTGGTGATCATGCCGTTAATAAAGGTTCCATCAATATGATGACAATCTTACTTGTTGTTACCTTGGGGTTTAGTATGGCTAAAGGGCTTGAAGGAGATGGTATCGCCACTTCCGTCGTTGCTTTATGCCTTCTTAGCGACAGGCGGTTTCTCTATCCTTATCCATAATGAAGTCAAAGGGGCTATCTGTGTTTCCGGTTTAGAACATACCCAAAACCACGATCTGATTATTCAGGCTTTAGAAGCGTACCTTTATCCAAAACAAGATTAACCTGGTAGTCACTCTATCAGGTTTTTGCTATAATGAAAAAAGAGGTGAGGATGAAAATGACTAAAATTTATATTGTGGGAACTGTTGGCAGTGGAAAATCCACCTTTGCTCATCACTTATCTATGCAGTATTCTATTCCTCATTTTGAATTAGATAACATTGTCTATGACGGAAACCGCAAACGAACAGAAATCGAAAGAGATCAGCTTTTTAATGAAATTCTTATTCAAAAGGATTGGGTGATTGAGGATGTCGGCAGACCTTGCTTTCAAGATGGATTAAAGCAGGCAGATAAAGTCATTTATCTCAATATTTCACCTCGCATTTTAAAACGAAGAATTATTAAACGCTATCTATTGCAGAAATGTGGATTAGAAAAAGCTAACTACGCCCCTACTTTAGTGATGCTAAAACAAATGTTTGAATGGTGTCAAAAAGATATTGATAAACGAGAATTATTTATCGAACAGCTTAAATCTCATTCTAACCAATTTATCAGTTTAAATGAACATGAATTAAGAGACTTTACTTTATAGGAGGTTAAATGATGTGTATCAATAAGAAAAGAAAAAATGAAACTTTACTCCATGCATAGCCAGTATTATTGCACACATGCATGGAGTAATAATGTGCAACATCTGGCTTTGCAACTTGCGAAATTAAAACAAGGAGTGAGCCATATGCTATATAAAAATGCAGATAAAGTATTTCCTAAATATTTAGTTGAGGAATTGCAAACTTATTTTGACGGAGGATACATCTATATCCCTGCAAAAAAAGAAAAACATCGCCGCTGGGGAGAATGTTCCGGCTATCGTCAGGAAATCGATGAACGCAATCGTTGTATAAAAGAAGCATTCAGAAATGGAAAGTCTATTCATCAGTTAGCCGATCAATATGCCTTGTCGATCTCTGCGATTCAAAAGGTTATTTATAAAAAGGAGAAAAAAGATGAGTAACTATATTCAGTTTTTAAGGCAGTATGTCGGTCATCAGCCGCTACTGCAGTGTGCCGCCAGTGTCATTGTAGAAAACGAGGCAGGACAAATCCTTTTACAGCAGCGCACGGACAATCACTGCTGGTGCTATGCCGGTGGTGCCATCGAACTTAAAGAAACCGTTGAAGAAGCTGCCAAAAGAGAATTATACGAGGAAACAGGGATTATTGCCGATGAGCTGGAGCTGTTTTCTGTTTTTTCCGGTCAGGATTTCTATTATCAATATCCCAATCAGGACGAAGTTTACAATATTGATATTGTCTTTATATGCAAGAAATATCATGGAGAACTCAAGGCTGATCCAAGTGAAGTAGAAGCACTGTCTTTTTTTGATTTAGATACACTGCCTGAGCCTATTTCTCCGCCTGTAGCGATGCCTTTGCAAAAATACATTACTTATAAAACACAGTTGTCAAACCTTTAAGGGTTTGACTTTTTTATACAGAATATTTCGGTTAGTTTGTTTCCGTTGCTGATGTGAGACTGATCCATTAATATAAATATATAAAGAAAGGAAAAGCATAGCTTTGCTATGTCGGATATAAAAATGAATCAAGCTACATTAGGATTTTCAAAAATGGATATTACCCCAAAAACAAGTGTTGAAATGGTTGGGTTTTATCGGCAGGATAATAAATCAAGAGGGATTTTAGACCCCCTATATGCAGAAATTTCCCTTTGGACAATCCATCAGGAAAAATATTGTTTCATAACTTTGGATCACATTGGCTATATGCTTGAAGACGCCAACATGCTGCGTAATCAGATTGCACAATATCTTGAAATTCTTCAAGATCATGTAATGCTTTGCTTTAGTCATACGCACAGTTCTGTCAATATCAGTATGGAGCCAAAATATTTTGATTGGGTTTGCAGGCAGGTCTTAAAAGGCGTACAGGAGGCTGAAAAAAACGGTCAGCCGATTAAAGCCGCCGCTAAAAATATTCATGCAGAAATCGGAATCAATCGCCGTGATCCTCAAGGCGCATTAGATGATCGTATCGGCATTATTAAAATAACCAATGCCATTACAGATGCACTGCAATTGATTCTTTTAAGAGTAACCGCTCATGCCAACATATTATATGATGATAACTATTTAATTTCAGCAGATTATTTTGGAATGACAAGAAAATATTTAGAGGACAAATATCATTGTCCTGTCATGATTACTCAGGGAGCATCCGGTAATGTGGAAGCCATCGATCAGGAGTCTTCAGTCGATTCATTAAAAGCAATGGCACACAGAATAATGGAGGCAATCGCTCCCCCCCTTGATGAAATGGTGACACAGCCAATCGATCAGTTGAAAATGTATTCTGAATCTGTTTGTTTTGCTGCTGATGTTCCCTCTCTTTTGCGTGCACAGCAAATTGCCAATGAAGCCATGGAAGTGAATCATATCGATGGCACTCAATGGCTGACAGAAGTAGAACGTGTGCATTCTCTTCATATTACACAGCAGTATCAAACGATTGAAATCCAGTATTTCTATATTAATGATTATGCTTTATGCGGAGTTCCTAACGAAGTAATGTGTGAACTAGCTTTAGAGATAGCCAAAGTATGCCCGCAAATTTATTTTGGCGGTTATACAAATGGCTGTACCGGTTATCTTCCGACTGCCAAAGAATATGATAAAGGTGGTTATGAGGTTTTGCATTCCTATCTCATCTACTATATCTATCATAAAACCCTGATGCCGCTTAATCGAGACAGTGCCGATCAACTAATAAGAGCCGTGCTTGCCTATCGCCAAGATAAATAATGCTCGTGCTCCAGTTATGTTCCTTCATAGAATTTACAATTAGATTATAGTAAATTAATAAAAAAGGAAGGTTCATATGCCACTCAGAGAACGATTGGAAAGATGTGACTTTTCAAGCAGTGAACAAACAGTCATACAGTATATTCTTAAAAAAAATGAACCTCTCATTATTGCCAAAATAAAAAAGAATAAGCAGTGCCTACTCTTCCCCCTGGAGAACTAGCCTCCTTATTTTATTTTCATCGGTTAAATCATAATCTCCGATTTCCTGGTCAGGATAGTGATACTGTACTCCTAACTGCTCATTGCGTTCCAAGCAATTCAAAATATGTTCTTCTCTGTACTCTTTTACTAAAAGATTGAAGACACGTATGCGTTTTTTTATTAAAATGCTGTCTCTGCATGGAAACTGATCACATTCATGGCAAAAAGAAAAACCTTTCTCCTGACAGCATTTAAAGCATTTACAAGTGTCTTTCTCCTTGCATGCTCCACTTTTACAGCCTAAACAATTTTTGTTACTCGAACATAATGCACAGATCAGACCGCAATAACCTATTCCTAATTCTCTTTTCATATCTTTCCTCCTACCCCTATCATAACAAAAAAATAAGGACAGCTGTCTGTCCCTATTGATGATGATGGATAAAGTTTTGACTAAGATCTATTAACTCCTTTTTTAATTCTAAGGGCTCTAAGACCTGAATTTGACTGCCTAATAAAATAAGTGCCCCTTTCCACATCATTTCATCTTTAGGCAAATGCATGGAGAAAAGATAATCACCATTAGGATAGACGGTTTCTTTTACCCCATTCAAACAATCCATCTGCTCAAGGTTTGTTTCTGCTTTGCATAATAATAAAATATCATAATAAACACGATCATCTTTATCTAAATAAGTAGACAAGAGAGTTTCTAATGAGGGGTGTTCATTGATAAAGCCGTTTTCTGATTTTAATGCTTTCATTCGTACAAGCTTATAGTAGCGATAGCTTTTCTTATGACGGTCATAGCCGACTAGATACCAAGCATACCACTTGTAAACTAGCCCTATTGGATCAACCGTCTTCATCGTTTCTATCTGTTTGGCATTCCTATAAGAAAATGAAATGACTCTCCCCTTTGAGATGGCATCATCTAAAAACTGATAATACCCCATCATTTTCTCATTTTCTTTCAGTACACTAAAATCAAGAGCCAGATGCGTATTGCCTGCATTATACAGCGACTGTATTTTTGTCAAAGTATCTTTAGACAGTGGCTCCGGCAAAGCTGAATTGAGTGCTTTTAAAGCCATACTAATCGATTGATAATCCCTAAAATCCGCAATCTGATTCTTCATCTTGAACTCTGCTTTAATCGCATAACCGCCACTAACACCTAAATAAGTTTCAATGGGAATACCGACAGCAGTCAACGATTCAATATCCCGTTGAATCGTTTTGGCAGAAACCTCAAAATACTCGGCTAACGCAGATTTAGTGACTCTCTCATGACCTAATAGATATAAAAGCAAAGCAAACATTCTTTCAATTTTCATATTATAATCCTAAATATTTTTTAGCGCCAGTACAAAACAGATTATAGCGTTTTTGTACCGCATCCGCTTCTTCTTCCTGCCACACTAAAAATATTTTTTCCGCATTCTTATAAAGAATCTCACATAATAATTTTGCGGAATACGTTCTCATTTCATCTAATGCAAATACTTCAAGCATTCGCTGATCCAATGTTTTATTATAAGTATCCTTTTCAAAAAAGCCTTGATATTTTATTAGTGGATCAATACAGATTCCCTTTTCCAACTTAATACAAGGCTGACAAATATCGTCAGCCTCTTTTGTTAAACAAAGCTCTGCTTCCGGGTAAGCAATAATTTTGTTTGCCACCTTATAAAAATTATGATTCATTTGTTGATCTGGAACAAAAATATCGATTCCAGCTCCATAAAGTTTAATAATATCTAAAAAATGATGGGGTTTGATAATCATAATTGTATCTCCTAAAATCTTATTGGTACCCACAGGTCCATTTTTCCAACCACTTTGAAATCATCGTCTGTCAGATTCAAAGTCTCTTTTATTCTCCTATGAACTTCTTCTCGCTTACAATTCGTTTCTAACTTAAATGTCTCATGTTTAAAAATTGTCCATTTCCCCATATCTTTAAAGCGCTCATCCTGACTTAAATCAACATAGCTCCCTTTCTTAAAATAGATATAGTACGGGGTATTTATGGATGAACCGCTTGATGAAGTCATTTGTGTAGTCTCTGCTTGTGAATGATTTGAAACACTGTTTTGAGTCGTTTCTTTCTCTTTAGTGAGCATCCCACTCGCAAAAACGTAAGCACCTCCACCAAACAACAACAATAAAATGATAATCCCCATATTAACCTCTCCCTCCTTGAAATTATTTCTCGACATCATTATTAGATACAAATTTTCTTGTTTTTATTATATCATATTCTTTATTATACTTCTTTCATATTTCCTAAATTTATGAAAATAGTTAACCGATTTATGAATAATTAATAAAAAAAGCAGCCCTCACTATGATTGAAGGCTTGCTGTAGAAGTTTATATTGTCTTTCTTTTTTGTGGATAAAATTCTTTAAATAAGGCGATATAGTCGGGGATATATTCTGATTTAGGTTCAAAAAATTCAAAGGTTGTCCCATTGCATTTTTCATAGCTGATCCCGTTAATTTCATAGTCTTTGCGAAACTTACAATGATCCCCCTTGCAGTGTTTGCAGGTTCCATGGTCACTGATAAAGGCTTGCTTGATTCTAGCTGGAGCGTTGTGTATATAGTGACTATGCTTTGTTACATTGTTGAGAAATAGTCTTAATACAATGGTATCTTCTTTTATGTAGATACGAGCAACCACATTTTTTGATTTGACCATTGCCTTTCGATAGATCAGCATATATTTTCCCCAACAAAAGCCGCTGCCAATCTCATCTCCATATGTATACCCTAAGGCATTCAAAGCCTGAGTAAAATCAATAATAAACTGCTTGTTGCTTTCACTGATAAAATTAAAACGAGTTTCTTTCATTGCTTGTTCGATCATATTTTATACTCCTGTTGTTTTTTGTCTGACTGGCATCAATAGATCCAATTGAATATCTTTTTCTTCACTGTTTTGAGATTCAATAAAAGAGTAATAGTTCAGATGTTCTTCTAAAAGACCACACATATGCTCCTGATCTTCCAGATTCCCGGCAAATTCATACTGTTCACTGTTTCCAATCCAAGTCAGGAATGCGTCCCATTCATCGAAATTCCCAAAGGTTATCATATGAGCAGCATATAACCCTCCCGAAAACTGTTTTTTTATTAGTGGAGCCGGGACAGCCATATCCTCAGGAATTGTTACCCAAGCTTCGTAACCATGAAAGAGAGTTTCGTCAACCGGATTAGGGTGATTAAATCCGTAACGGCGTAAATCCGGTTTTACCTTCGTCAGTTGGTTTGTCTTTACAAACTCCTCAATAAGGGCATTGACATGCGCTTCCGGCTCATTTCCTATGTAATGAGCAGCGGCAATGGTCACCGGCGGTAAATAAAGAATACGCACATCTTTAACTTTTGACAATTCTTTTTCCGCCTGATTCAGCTTATTCAATGTCTGTTCTTCTTTAAAATTGATACTTACAATATCAAGTGATTCTATACTTTCATAAAGCGAGTCATTTTTTAAAAACAGATGCTCCAGAGGCAAATCTGTTGCCTTTACTAATTCTTTTATAAAACTAGATAATATGATCTTAATGGTGGATAAAGCTGCCATTTCTTCATGAAGCTCATTAAGGTTCTGACGAAAAATATTAATTGCTGTAACGGCATTTTTATTTTCTAAGATCACTTGTATCTGACGCACCGGAATTCGCAATTTTCTTAGCAGTAAGATCTGTTCCATTTTTAAAACAGCATCCTCATCATAAATACGATAAGCATATCCCTCTGTTCGATTGCTTTTGATTAAACCAAGCTTTTCATAATAACGAATCATTCTCGTCGATATGCCCAAATTTTTAGATACTTGGCTGATTGTTAATGTCTGCATCCTATTATAATCCTCCTTATACTCTCAGTATAGACTGCGACACGGTGTCAAAGTCAAGCATTCTTATTATCCACTTTAACATTATGTAATATTCCTTATAAAAAGTAAGCAAATCACTCCTTCACTTATAGATATTTTTCATTATTAAAGCTATGCCAGCTTTTGCGGCAGATTATTGTATTTTAGTTTTTGGAAAATGAAAGCAGAGGAAATACAAAATTGAGTATAATAGAGCTAAGAAAGAAGGGATAAAATGAAGTTAATAACTAATGGAGATGATTTTGGCATTACCCGTGCCGCTAACTTTGGTATTATTGACTGCTATAAAGATGGGATATTAAAATCATGCAGTATGATGGTCAATATGCCCGGTGCTGAACATGCAGCCCAGTTGATGAAAGAATATCCTGATTTTAGTGTGGGAATTCATTTAAATTTAACAGTTGGAAAACCTTTGTTAAAAACACATAAGACTTTACTCAAAGAAGACGGTACCTTTAATAAAGGGATGCTGAAGGATAGTGAGCATGTTGATGTTGAAGAAATTCGGGCAGAACTTTATGCACAGGTCGAAAAATACATTGCGTTAACCGGAAAAGTACCGGATCATTTAAACAGTCATCATGGAATTGAAATGATTAAGGGAGCAGAAGCAATCGTATGTGAGTTATCAAAGAAATACGATTTGCCAGTTCGCCGTTTCTTTACTTTGCCTAAAGGCGATCATCCAGATGTGGATTATAAAATTCCATTGATGAAATTTGGCGGTGGCTCATTAGGTGAATTATCAACACCAAAATCATTGACCGAACTCTATACAAAAGAAGAAATTGAAAGCGAGGATATCTTTGAATTTGCTTTGCATCCGGGGTATGTGGATTATGAGATTTTTCAGATTTCCAGCTTAACGGTTGGCAGAGCATATGATGCCCATGTCTTCTTATGTGAGGAAGCGAAACAATGGGTAGAAGATAATCACATTGAACTAATTGATTATCGTGATATTCCTAAGAAGTAACAAAGGAACGCCGAGGCGTTCTTTTTTTGTTAAAGTAGCCGGAATTGTAAAGTGCGGTTGCTTTTTTAATGATGATTATTCTGCTAAACTGTAAGCGAGGTGAGAAATATGACAGTTAATGAGAAAATAAAAAAATATCGCGAACAAGCTGGCTATTCACAAGAAACACTGGCACAGAAAATGAATGTATCACGACAAACCGTTACCAAATGGGAAGCAGGCACGATCCCTCAAATAGATTATTTGATTCAGCTCAGTGATTTATTTGGCATTACATTGGATCATTTAGTTAGAGAAGATGACTGTATCAAGCAAGAAAAACAGCCCCTAGTTAAAAATGACTGGATAGATTTTTTAATCAAAGCCAAACAGCATACCTATGCAGCGAAAATGGGTAAGGTCGCTTCCTCCCGCATCGCATCTTCGGATTACCAGTTTAATGAAGGGGATTATATGTACCTAGACAGTTTTCTAGGATCAGAAAAGTTTTCCGGAACAGAAGCGATCTGGTTTCAGGAACAGCCACTCTGGTCAATGAATTACTATGGATATGTACTCGGTGCAGGCTTTTCCGGAGATTTTCTTAAAGAAAGTTTAATGCGTGTCCCCTACGATCAGCCTTTCCGCGGACCTCAGCTGTATCAATTAGGCGATTATACCTACCATTGCCATGCGGATGGGGATCCCCATTGCTTTTATGGGAAAGAAGAGATTTTCTTTAAAGATAAATTAGTTTACGAGCTTTATTTTCATGGCGGAGATCTTTATTAAAAAGGAATTTTTTCCTTTTTTTATTTTCCTGCTTGACAAATCATTTAAGATGTAACTATAATGGTTACATCTATTAAGGAGGGAAATCATGAAAAAACGACATCGCATATTTTTAGTGATTGGTGTTATTGCGCTGCTGCTAGGCGGCTGCTCTGCTCAGAAAAATAATGAAATCACTAAAGTATTAGTAGGAACTGATGGAGATACTCGTCCCTACACCTATTATGATGAAAATAAACAGCTCACCGGCTATGATATTGCTGTGGTAAAGGCATTGGATGATTTATTGCCGCAGTATCAGTTTGAATTTGAAGTCACTGAATTTTCCAGCATTTTTGCCGGAATTGATTCTGGACGTTATCAAATGGGAGCCAACAACATTTCTAAAAATGAAGAACGTGAACGTAAATATTTATATGGTGATCAGTATTATCTATACAATAATGCTGTGATTGTTACCAATAAAAATCGCACAGACATTCATTCGTTACAAGATTTAGCCGGAAAGACAACCCCAGTTAAACCATCAGGATCATTCATGCAGGCATTCATGGAAACTTACAATGAAGCACATCCGGATGGACAAATCGCTTACTTCTATTCCGATCAGGATAACTTGAAAACTTATCAGGATATTATGAATGGATCGGTTGATTTTTTGCTTAGTGAAGAAATTATTATTGATACCATGATGGATGAATATAACTTAGACTTGCAGATCATCCCTTTGGAACATGAAGAAACGATTCAGGTTATGAAACCTGAAGGCTATTTTATCTTTCCTAAAACAAGTGAAGGAGAAAAATTAAAAAGTGAAGTGGATCAAGCCATTTTAACATTGATTGATAACGGCACTTTGTCTGAACTTTCAAAAGAATATTTAGGCAGAGACTATGTGGCTAATATTGATACGTCAGCTACAGAACAGACTACTGACAATGGCATGGCAAATCTCTTTGATTTAAAATTAGTCTTTACACAGATTCCAAAGATTTTAGCCTATCTGCCTACCACACTGCTGATTACCGTTGTATCAGCTGCTATCAGTTTTATTTTAGGATTTATCATTGCTGTCGTGAAACATAAAAAGATTCCGGTCTTAACACAATTCTTTAATTTCTATGTTTCGTTTATGCGTGGTACCCCGATCTTAGTTCAGCTGTATCTAACCTTCTATGGGATTCCGATTCTGCTTCAATATATTAACTATTATCAGGGAACGACTTATTCCACAACTTCTATACCACCGGTTCTATTCGTTATTATTGCTTTTGCTTTCAATGAAGCTGCCTATAGCTCTGAAAGCATTCGTGCCGGATTAGAAGCCGTCGATAAAGGTGAACAGGAAGCTGCTTTATCAATGGGAATGAGTCCAATGCAGACCTTCTTTAGGATTACTCTGCCAGAAGCGTTGGTTATCGCTCTGCCGGCTTTAGGCAATTCATTAGTCGGTTTGATTAAAGGAACCTCACTCGCCTTTACATGTGCCGTCGTGGATATTACAGCTGCCGGCAAGATTATGGCGTCACGAAACTATCGTTACTTTGAAGGGTATATTTCTGTTGCCTTGATCTATTGGGCAATGACGATTATTATCTCATGGCTGTTAAAGAAATTAGAAAAGAAATTGAAAGCGGATGAACAGGAGGTAAAAGAAGATGCTGAAAGTATGTCACTTGAAAAAGAAATATAATCAGGCTGATGTTTTAAAAGATATTAATTTTGAGATTCACAAAGGTCAGGTTATTGCGATCATCGGTCCTAGCGGAAGCGGAAAATCTACTCTGCTGCGCTGTCTCAATTTCTTAGAAACGCCTAATGACGGAACTTTAGAGTTCATGGATCGTAAAATAGATGTAAAGAGTGCAAAAAAAGAAGACATTGCTTTTATTCGTCAGCACAGTGCTATGGTCTTCCAACAGTTCAATCTCTTCCGCTATAAGACTGTATTAGAAAATGTGATGGAAGGCTTAACCGTGGTTCAAAAAAAGAAAAAAGCAGAGGCAAAAGAAATTGCTGAGCTTTATCTTGAAAGAGTCGGTATGCAAAATAAGTATCATTTTTATCCCCGTCAGCTCTCCGGCGGACAAAAGCAGCGTGTCGGTATTGCCCGTGCTTTAGCCTTGCAGCCGGAAATCATTTTATTAGACGAACCCACCAGTGCCTTAGATCCGGAAATGGTCGGTGAAGTATTAGATGTTATTCGTAAAGCCAGAGAAAATGGTTATACGATGATTATTGTCTCTCATGAAATGAATTTTGTTTATGAAATCGCAGATCAGGTATTATTTTTAGACAGCGGCTATATCAAAGAACAAGGAACACCGCAGGAAATCTTCTTATCTCCAAAAGAAGAAAGAACACGCCAGTTCTTATCTCGTGTCACTATTCAAAAGGAGGCAAATGAATGAAAATCTCATCACGCTTTACCGTTGCCACCCATATGCTGATCTGCGTAGAATATTTTTCCGAACAGTATAAAATTACGAGTGATTTCTTATCTAAGAGTGTGCGTACAAATCCGGTGGTCATTCGTAAAATTATGGGAATGCTTAAAAATCATGGTTTAATTGAGGTTGCCAGCGGAACCGGCGGGATTCATTTGAAAATTCCATCAGATGAGCTTACCTTGCTGGATATCTATCAAGCCGTTGCCTTGCCAGAAGACCAGCTTCTCTTTTCGATGCACGAAAATACCGAACCAAGATGTCCGGTCGGAAGAAATATTTCTGCGGTATTATCGCCGGCTTTACAAAAAGCACAGCATACGATGGAAGAAAGCCTGCAGCGCACAACCTTATCAGAACTTATTTATGACTTAAAAGAACGTGTAGAAGAGGAAACAGTCCCTAATGATTAAGGGACTGTTTTTGCTTTAGCGCTCTTGTTTTGTAGACACATTTATCACAAGGCGATTTCATTTTTAATAACCCAGTAAATTTACTGCGAGTAATGTTCTTTTCCGAGACACCTAATTCAACTAATTTACTCACATAGAGTGCATAAGTTTGATCATCACACCATGGACCGATCGTAATCCTTAACGCTTGAATTAAAGAATTCTCAAAATGGCTGAACAATTTAACGTCACTCTCATAATGTTCTCTCGTTTCAATCAGCAGCCGCACTTCATTTTCGGCAATCCAGGCACCATCTTTGATATGTCCGGTCATTTCCGGAAGCTGAATAATTTTTTCAATCGGCATATCTAATTTTAATTTATCGTAATTGCCGCGGCTTAAATGGCGGTGCCGTTCATCGGTGTAAAGGATATCCGTTAATAAAATCGATTTTATTTTCTCCGGCGCAAGATTTTTCGTCTTCTGCCCTAATAGACCATAGTGAATATCTGAATTTAAATTTAGTGTCTCTATCCAGTTGTTCATTACTTTATTTGGCAAAGAGATGCGCACCGCACTTTCTCGTGGAAAACAGTAAAGTCCCCACATGGCAATACTTTCATTGCCATAAGAAAAACTTGTGAAATAAAGATTTTCCCATCTTGATTCCATCCCACTGCTTAACTCCAGCTGATCATTCATATTAAACCCTGTTGACGCTAAAAAAGAACGAGATTCAATGATCTTAATCAAACTTTCCATATCCGTATAATGATGATAGGCTTGATGATGCATTGCTTTATCATTTGTATATTGTAAAATTTCAGAAATATTATGCATTGTTTTTTCCATTATAGCCACCTCTTTTTCATTGTAACATAAAAGATTCGAGTATGAATCTATGAAATCGTAAGAATACTAAGATAAAGGAGGCAGAAGCATGGATCGTAAAAATGACATACCTAAAAAGAATAATGAAGAAGCTAAGAAAACAGCCTACAATAATCAATGGGTCAGCACTTCATTAGATAATTATCCAGATGATCGTGAACGCCGTGACGGACCAGGCGGAAACTAAGCGAAAGAGATTTCGCTTTTTTATTTAACCTCTTTTAAAAAAAGGATTATAATAGAGATAGAGGTGAATTGTATATGAATGAAATTAATCAATTATATCAAAAACATGTCGAACACGAATTGACATTGTCACAGACAAAGGAAAACGCATTGCTTCATAAAGATAAAGTGGAAATCAAGATTTTAGCGTTTCTGTCTGATTTGGGAAATGTTGCCGACCAGTCACAATGTTTCAGCTTTTGGGATAAATATGCCAAGGTCGATTCAAACGAATTAAAAGAAGCATATATCAATGGTTTGCAGATGCTGCTTTCGGTAGGCTTTGAGCTACATGTCGATGCCTTAAAAAATCAGATCGAACTGGAAAATAATTTATCTTTACCCCAACAGTTTCTTAAAGTTTATGAAAGTGTACTAAAGATTAAAACAACCTTTAATTTTGAAGATTATCAAAACAGCATTGAAGATTATTTTTCTTTAGGCGCTAAATTAGGATTTAGTTTTGAAGATATTTTAGCCCAATATCAACATACATTTAGATAATAGCTGAGCTATTATCTTTTTTTATGGGATAACTCCTCCTAATTTGTCATATAATGTAATGGTGATAATATGAAAATTAAGTTATTGATCTTTAATATCGCATTAAGCTTAGGCGGAGGTGCCTTAGTCAGCTTATTGATTCCTGATACCGCTGCTACTTACGCTGCTTTGAATTTACCGGTTTTTGCGCCTGCCGGCTACATCTTTCCAATTGTTTGGACCATTCTGTATCTATTGATTGGTGTTTCAGGATATCTGATCATGGTCAGCGATAATCCAAACAAAGACAAAGCGATCAAGCTGTATTTTGTTCAGCTGCTAGTGAATTTCTTATGGCCATTTTTCTTTTTTACGCTGCATGTTTATCTTTTTTCATTCTTTTGGATCATCTTATTATGGCTTCTTGTTTTTTATCTTATTTTCATTACTTACGATATTGATGAAACAGCTTCTTACCTGCTTGTTCCCTACCTGCTTTGGATTACCTTTGCCAGCATTTTAAATATTTGTATCTACTACATGAATTAATATGCTATACTGATAATAATTTAAAGCAAAGGAGAGACGTCATGATCGAGACCAGACACGTAAAACAAACAGAAATTTCACTTCTTTATACTTTAATTAAGGAATTAGGAGATTATTTAGGTGATGAGATAGAAATGGATGAAGCATCTTTAGAAAAGGCGATCTTCACTGATCACAGCTGCCATTCATTCATTGTTTTTCACAATCAAAAGCCTTGTGGCTATGCCTTATATTATTATACTTTTTCTACAATGACCGGTAAAAAAGGGATTTACCTGCTAGATTTATATGTAAGAGAAAGTGCCCGTGGATTGGGGTTAGGGAAAAAATTATTTATTGCTTTAGCGTCATTAGCTAAACAAGAGGATTGCTGCCGCATTGATTGGGATTGTTTAAAATGGAATCAAGGAAGCATGGAAATGTATCGTGCAATCGGTGCTTCGATACGTGATGACCATGAGTTCTTCCGTTTAGAACTGCCGCAGATTGAAGAGTTATTAAAGTAAAAGAGATTATCGATATGCCTCGATAATCTCTTTTTGCACTTCTTTAACGATCGCTAAAGCGAGTGCTTCTTCCTTTTCTTTTTGATAACGCTGACAAAATGTCTCCACATACTCATTGAATTCGCTCTGACTCATCCTCTCACCTCATCGCTATTCTAGCAGACTTGTTTAAAAATTACTGAACTGAGGCTTCTGTCAGTGTATCTTCGTCAAAATAATCTTTGAATATATCCAAACTTTCTTCTCCTAAGCCCTTGATTAACATTTCTAAAAGATCTTTGGTTTTCGTCTCTGAATAGGCATAAGCAGAGAGATATTCTTGAAGAATCATCATCAATTTATCTTTTCCAAAACGATTGGCTAAACGGGTATACATTGATCCGCCGCAAAAATACATGGCATGCACATAACTGTTTTCATCAGGATATTCCCCATAGCTTTGATCGATTCTTCCGATTTGTTCACTTAAACCATTCTCTGCCAAATAAGTGGCAATACTTTCATCCAGCCATGCTTCCTGATAACCATTATTTCCTACTATATTATAGAACCACTGATGGACTAATTCATGGCGGATCGTACTTTCATTTCCATGCATGCTTTGTGAGATCATTATCAGCTGCGGATATTCCATGCCCTGCATTTCCATATAGGTTTCCACAGTGTTCAAAGTTTGATAAGGATATCTGCCAAGCTGTCTATTCAGATCTTTCGTTTCATTGATTAAAGTAATCAATGAGCCGATTCCAATAGTCTGATTGGCTGAGTGATAATAACTGTTATAAAGAATGTTATCTTCAATTTGACTCACACATTGATAATTATTGCCGATAACTAAGGCATAGTCGCGCACTGATGAAGCTTCATAGGTGACAGTTTTTTGATTCCCGTTTCTTGAGGTACTTAATTTATCCCCGGTTCCGATAATAGTAAAATCATCAGGTGCCGTGATGGCTACGGAATAATCTGCCACCTCGCTGTAAAAACATTCTCCATCACTAAAATAAGGTTCACTCACCCACTGTCCATCTTCATAAACAGCTAAAATCGGCAGACTGTTGCCTAAATAAAAATCGATAATCTCTGCTTTATTTTCCACATAGCCAAAGCGAGCAGTCAGATTAGGAACATAAGCCTGATATTCCATTGAAAAAGTAAAAATTTCATTAGGAGCTAAAGGTGTATTTAAGATAACTTCAACTGCCGTTGGATCATCAAGACGCCGATAGTCAAGAGGTTCGCCGGTACTAGTCATCAGATTTTGAATGAGACTCATACTCCCCTCTTTTTCATCTTTGAACTGGCTGGGATAATCTCGAAATACAATCTTGTTCCATACGTCCTGAGATGTATTTTTAAGTGTGATTTCAATCTGAGAATGATAAGTACGCTGCAGTGGATCTAACTGAACATTCACTTGATAATGATTGCGCCATTCATTAGAAAACGGGAACATTATTATTTTATATGAATTATTCTGACATCCCGTGACTAAACATAATACCAGCACTAAAAATAAATATTTCTTCATTCTATCCCACCTTTTTTCCATTATAACGAATCTAGGCAATGAAATAAATAAAAATAGCCGCTGAGGGCTATTCAATGATACGAATATAATCTTCTTTTCTTTCTTTTGCTTTTGGATAAGGACCGTCAATGTATCCTAAAATACAATTCGCAACACCGATATAATGCTCCGGTATTCCCCATTGTTTTTTTAGAGCTTTTCCTTCATCGCTTTCAAATACTTCTTTAGCACGGTTAATCCAGCAAGAGCCAATATTCAAAGCATGAGCCGCATTCAGCAGATTACTCATCACACAGCTGGCATCTTGTACGCAGTTATTGCTTTCACCATTGCCAAAGACAACGATAACGACAGGCGCCCCATAGAAAGGATCCTGCGTTCCGTTCATAACCTGTGCATTTAATTTTGAAAGCAATGTAACTGTATCCGGATTTGTCACTGCCACCATTAAGGGAGCTTGCTTTCCCATTCCAGTTGGCGCATATGTCCCAGCCTCTAAGATTGCTTCAAGCTCTTCTTTTTTTATCGGTTCTTGTTTATATTTGCGAATACTGCGACGACCTTTTAATGATTCTAATACAATATTTTCCATAGTATCACCTCTAGTTAGAACGTAACACACATCTTTATATTTGTCAATCTGCACTCATTTCCAAATTTCCCTGCACCGGCTTGTTTTTAATCATATGGCGAATTTCCTTTTGAACGATAAGAGCGATAATAGATAAGGCACTGGTTACAGAGCCAAACATCACGACTTGAGCAGTTCCAAAGTAATCCGCTAAGATAGAAAAAGAAGCCATTGCGATAGGAGTCAGTCCCATAGTCATTGTCCCAATCATGCCAAATACTTTTCCCCGCATTTCTTGGGGGATAATTTCATACTGTACTTCATTTAAGACAACATTCAAGATAGCATTGCCAAAGCCAAAGATCATAGCTACTGCAATAAACAAGTAAAATCCTTTAGCGATTGGAAGCAGTGTCAAACTAATACATTCAATGATGACAGAAATAGTAAACACTCGCCAGCGTTTTGCCCCATCCGTCTTCAACAGACCATAGCCGATTACCCCAATTAAGGTTCCTACAGTTAACAATGCCATACAGATTCCGTACCCTGTTTCGGCAAGTAATGTCGGTGTTTCCATAAAATAAGGAAGCAGCAGTACCATCAATCCATTTCCAAAGAAATTAAGTAAACAGCATGTCAATATAGTGGCCTTCAGTCCTTTTTGATGATTCATAAAATGTAATCCGCTTTTAAAATCTTCAAAAAATGTTAATTTTTCTCCTATTTCTACTTTCTTAGGCACAGCAATAAATGATTCTGTAAAAGATGAGACAAAGAATGAAATTCCATTTCCTAAAAAGATGAAGAGTGGTCCAAAGATACTTAGCAGCACACCGCTGACACTCTGTCCGATAATCTGTACGATCGTGACAATCGATTGCTTAAATGACAATCCTCTTGATAATTGATCCTGCGGAATCAGATCCGGAAAGACAGAAGACATCGTCGGTTCAAAAATGGCTGAACATAATGCCATCATAATCCCGGCAGCAAAAATCATCCACACTTCCAAACAATTCATAAATCCAAATATTGAGATTGCCAGCATGGTTGCCCCACATACGGCATCACTGTAAACGATAATGTGCTTGCGGTTAAGACGGTCACATAATACCCCGCCAAATGGGGATAAAATAACCTTTACCAAGGTCTGACAGGCAAGTAAAATTCCCATCAAAGATTTTGATTGGGTGGTTTGTAAGATCCAAAAGCTAAGTGCTACACTGTAAAGTACATCGCCAATATTTGAGACAAACTTTCCTTGCATCAATAGTATAAAATCCTTATTCCATAATTTTGTTTTCATATTAACTCTCCTAACTGTGCATAACACTATATGTGCTATACACATATTATAGTGTGTAATACACAGAATGTAAAGAAGAAAATAAAAAAGAGTGAAAATTATTCACTCTCACAGTTCAATGACCATGCCGTCATAGGCAAATTCGATATGCTCATAATGTTTGGCAAGTTCTAAATAATCATCATAGCTCTTTCCCCAATCTTCTTCAATATGGGTCATGATGACTTGGCGGATTTGATGCTGCTGCTTTATGTTGATGATTTCCTCTAGTGTGAATAGATCTCTTTTTAACATATTATCCTCAGCTAAAACTATTCCATCTTTTAATACATCACCTAGCACGGTATTTCCCATAATTAAATAATCTGCCTGATCGAAACGTGAATCATTTGGCCACGGCTTCACATCACAAGGAGCATAGATCAGCTTCTTTCCTGCTTTTTCAAAGATAAAGATAGTCACCTGGTCCTTTTCATCAACAGGTACAAAAGTGACTTTAATATCTTGAATCATGATACTGCCTGGAACTACTTGACGCTTAATCAGATTCAAAGATTCATAATAATCAAATACTGATCCTAATCGTGTCATAATAGCGTTTAAGTCAGCCATGACACCTTGAGAAGCATAAAGATTTATTGGATTCGTACAGCCTTTTCCAATCGAAAGATCCAGCCAATTCAAACGTAAATGTTCAATGACACGCATACCAAAGGTATGATCGATATCTAAATGGCTATAAAAAATATGATCAATGGCTTGAATATCATGCTCATTTAATGCCACCATAATATCTTCCGGTGTATCGACTAACAGATGTATATCTTCTAAATAAAGTGAAGCACCATGGCGAGCATATGGCAGTCCCTTTTCTCTTGCCTCTTTACAAACTGCACACTGACACAATGGTCTTGGCAAGGCAACACATCCTCCAGATCCGGTAATAATAAATTTCATCTTCTTTCCCTCCCCTTGATATATTGTTTTTATTATACCTTAATTACTAATTTTCTCAAGGTTCATTTTCAGGATATGGAAGTCTATTTTTCTTTTCTTTAAATTTCTTTACAATAGAAAATGGAATAAAGGAGAAACATTATGAAACTGACTTATGATCAAGAAAATTTTTATTTAGACAATAAGAAAATAACGATTCTATCCGGTGCTATTCATTACTTTCGTGTCGTGCCTGAATATTGGGAAGATCGTTTAAAGAAATTAAAAGCCTGCGGATTTAATACAGTGGAAACCTATATGCCATGGAATCTGCATGAAGAAGAGGAAAACGAATATAACTTCAGCGGCATGCTGGATATTGAACGCTTCTTAAAGATTGCCGAAGAACTTGGTCTTTATGCCATTGTCCGTCCCGGTCCTTATATTTGTGCAGAATGGGAGTTTGGCGGTTTTCCGGCTTGGCTATTAAAGGACAGTGATATGAAGTTGCGCTGTCACTATGCCCCTTATGAAGAAAAAGTAAGAAAATACTTTCATGAAGTTATGACTCGTCTACGCCCTCATTTATTAGAAAATGGCGGTAATATCATTATGATGCAGGTTGAAAATGAATATGGCAGCTATGGCAATGATAAAGACTATCTGCGTGCCATTGAACAAATGTATCACGATGAACAGATGAATGTCTGTCTGTTTACCAGTGACGGAGATGATGATTCTATGCTGAATGGTGGTACTTTACCACATTTACTAAAAATAGTAAATTTTGGTTCCAACAGTGAAAGAAACTTTAATAATCTCTTAAAAGTACAGCCAGATGCTCCTTTGATGTGCGGTGAGTTCTGGAATGGCTGGTTTGATCACTGGGGTGAAGAACACCATGTGCGTGAAGCAGATGATACTGCAAAAGAATTTGACGCAATTCTTAATAGAAACGGCAACATCAACTTCTATATGTTCCATGGCGGAACAAACTTTAATTTTTATAATGGAGCAAATTACTACGATGACTATGCACCGACCGTAACCAGTTATGACTATCATTGCTTACTCAATGAAAATGGTGATCGTACAAAAAAATATTATGCCTGTCAAGATGTGATTCGACAGCATGGTTTTGAAATACCCGAATTAGATTGCATCGATCAGCCTAAGAAAACCTATGGTAAGATTACTTTAGATAAAGCAGTTCCCTTATTTAAATGTCTTGATCAGCTTTCACAAAAAGTCTCTCTTCCTTATGTATTGCCAATGGAAAAGCTAGATCAAAACTTTGGCTATATTTTATACCGTACACATTTAACCGGACCTTATCAGCCAAGAGAATTGAATATTCATGGATTGCATGATCGTGCTACAGTTTATCTTGATGGAAAATATGTTGGACTTGTTGAAAGAAATCAGACCCATGAAAAAATCATGATCGGCGTTGAAAAGGGGCAGACAATCCAGCTGGATATTTTCGTTGAAAATATGGGACGTGTGAACTATGGGCCAGAACTTTATGATCGAAAAGGAATCACAAAAGCAGTCTGTCTGGGATTACAGGAACTCCACCATTGGGAAATGTACCCTCTGCCAATGAAAGAGTTAACCGCAATCGCATATAAAGAAGGACAGTGCTATCATGAGCCGGCTTTTTATCAGGGGACATTTGAAATCGATGAATGCCAAGATACTTTCATTTATTTAGATCATTTTAATAAAGGGCATGTGTATATCAATGGCTTTAACTTAGGACGCTACTGGAAAAAGGGACCGCAAAGATCGCTTTATATTCCTGCGCCACTGTTAAAGCAAGGCTTAAATAAAATAGAAATCTTTGAAATACATCAATGTGATGATTTATCGGTTGAACTTAAAGATACGCCCGATCTAGGGTAAAAAAGAGCAGCGAAATTCGCTACTCTTTTATGTTTCCATTATTTTTAATACATTCTTGATACCAGTAATAACTGTCTTTTGGTATTCTCTTTAATTCTTTTGGATCGCTGTCAGTACGGTCGATATAAACAATGCCATAGCGTTTTTCGATACCATTACTGCTGCTTAATACATCAATAAATGACCATGGACTATAAGCAATCATTTCAACACCATCTTCAATGGCATACCCCATGTTTTCGACCATGCCTTTTAAGTAAGCAATACGGTAATCATCATGAACATGCCCATCTTCTGTCAACACGTCACGATGTCCTAACCCGTTTTCCACTACCATCAGTGGCAAATGATAGCGCTCATACATACGTAACAATGCATAATGTAAACCGATTGGATCGGTGTTCCAGTTCCATTCATTATACTCTGTAAATGGGTTGACGTAGAATTGAGCCAGTCCGGGAATATTACGGTCACGTCTTGGCATCAATGCGGCATTATCATCATTGATTTCTTCCCCATCACGATAAGCGCCGATAATACCTGTTGTATACCAGTTTAAAGCAATGAAATCAGGTTTAGCATTGGATAATAAGTCTTCGTCTTCCGGCTCCATTTTAAACATAACACCATCTTTAGTAAGGGAATTAATCAAATATTGCGGATGTTTTCCATAATAATGAACATCCATTAAACCATAAACCATCATATCTTCTACTTTTTTAGCGGTCAGCACATCTTCCGGACGAACGCTGGCAGCATAGTAAGTCGGATAAGATAAGACTGGTCCGATCTGTCCTTTTTGATTCATTTTGCGATACTCTTTAATCGCTAACGCATGAGCAACGCACATATGATGATATGCCTGCCAGCCTAAACGAGTTCTTTCAACCGGATCTTTTTCATCGATCCCTTGGAATAATGGCATGCGTGTAATTACCATTTGCTCATTGATAGTCAGCCAGTATTTAACACGATCACCAAAGTTTTCAAAACATACACGACAATAGCGTACAAAGTCATCGATGCATTGTCGATTGGCAAATCCACCGTACTGATCGATCAACGCCATTGGAAAATCAAAATGATACAGAGTAACAATCGGAGTAATCCCATTCGCTACTAATTCATTGATCAGATCATTATAAAAATCAATCCCTTTTTGATTGATTTCACCATTGCCATCGGGAATAATCCTTGCCCAAGAAATTGACATACGATAACATGTCATTCCTAATTCTTTCATTAACTGCACATCTTCTTTATAGCGATGGTAATGATCCATTGCTATTTTAGTATCGGCAATGGTATCCGATGTTTTAAAAGAACGCACATCCATGCTGGTCAGTCCTTTTCCATCTTCATTATATGCCCCTTCAATTTGGAAAGCCGATGTTGAAGCTCCCCATAAAAAATCTTTTGGAAATCCCATTTCTCTCACCTCGTCTCTATTATAAAGGATAAATAAAAAAAGGACTGCTCATAATTTGAGCAGTTCACTCCTTAATAACCGGACAATAAAGTTGTTGATAACGAGATGCCATGAGATCATATAAACGAATAATCGCATATTTTCCTGCATATGCCTTTTCAATATTACCGCATTGGATCACATAATCAAAAGGCTCAAGATAAGTCGAATCACTCATGAATGTAATCAATATAGAAGAACAGCCGGTCTGCTTAATTTTCTTTAATACATTTAAATTGGAGTTCTTTAGATACTGACCGCTTAGGCTGGTGACAATCACTACATCTTCTTTTGTCATTGTTGCTAAGGCATCATTCTGTCGAATCTGGTCCATGTACACTTCAACAAACTTTCCACAGGAAAAAAAGTTTTTTTGTAAATCCAAAGCATAGTTCTGATAGCTTCCATAGCCCATTGCTAAAATACGTTTATGAGAATTAAGACAGGCAAGTACCTTGTCCAATAGATTGAGGTTTAAATCATTGACAGTTTCAATAAATTCAAAAATAGCCTGAGAATAAGAATTTAAATAGTTATTATCCAATATTTGATCATCAAAAATCTTAGTTTCCTTATAACTGACCACTTTTCTAAAGGTTGAATAATTTAAATACCCTACCTGACGGCAGAAACGGTTCATCGTTGCCGGTGAGACATGGCACATCATAGCCATTTTCTCCAATGAATAGTGTTCGATCTGATCAATCTGTTCCAAGATCATCATTGCAATATGATAGTAAGTGTCATGAGTGATGGAATTATTGATATAGTTGAGTAAGGTATATATGACTTGCTGCATAGAATCACCGCCCCCCTTATTTTAACATGATTTTAATCACTTGTCTTTTGTCTGTGCATAATAAAGCGTATAATAAAAAGCGAAGGAGGGGTATATTGGAAATAAGAAAAGCAACGATTCAAGATATTGAACTTGTCATAAAGTTAAGGTTTGCATTTCTTTAGCTTTTTGAGGAATATCAGACTGACCGAGAGCAAACAAAACAATACTTTATGGAACATAGCCCTGCTGAGCAATGCACATTCTTGCTTACCTATGATCAGGATAAGATTGTAGAAACCGGTACTACTACCGTTCTATCCCGTCTAATCGCTGTCCAACAGGAACAATCACCTGTGAGCAGATGCTAACCCTCAAAGACAGCAAATCGCTAAAAAACTTTTGGATCCGTTGATTGCCGAGACAAAAGGAAAATGCGATCAGATTCAATTAAGTTTCTCTGCTGATGGAATACAACTCTATGAAAAATACGGATTTATAAAGAAAGAAGATGTTTACACATGGACAATGATTTAGAAATTAAAACATTAAAAGATGCCATACACGTTGAAAAAGAGAATCATACTATCGTTGATTACTTCCTATTTGATGAATATGAGATTCATTTTAATACCCTACCTGCCCATTGTTTTCAAGAATGGCATTATCACAGTAAGATTGAGGAAACATTGGTGATTGTGGAAGGGACTCTGACCGCTCATTATAAAATCAATGAGCAGATCATCACAGAAACAGCAGGAGTGAATGATGTTATTCGTGTAAAAGCTTCACTGCATACATTCGCCAATGAAACAAATACACCCGTACGTTTTATTGTCTTCCGCTTTGTTCCTGACGGGAAAAACAAGCAGGAAATTATAAAACAGGATAAAATCATCGTGGAGGTCAAATAATATGAACTATGCAATCTATTACAATAGTGTTACCGGAAATACAAAAATGCTGGCAGATCATATCCACTCTCAAATGAAAGAAAATTGTCTTTACAGCGGAAATGATGCTGATCCCAAAATAGAAGAGGCAGATTTAGTCTTTGTTGGCTTTTGGACCGATAAAGGACGCTGCAGTGATCCGGTCATTGAATTATTAAAAAAGATAAAAAATAAAAAAATATTTTTATTCGGCACTGCCGGGTTTGGCGGTTCTCCCGAATACTTTGAACGCATTTTAGGTAATGTGGAGAAATATGCAGATCCTACTTGTGAAGTCGTAGGACGCTACATGTGTCAGGGAAAAATGCCAATGAGTGTTCGTGAACGCTATCAAAAAATGTATGACAGTGATCCTCAAAACGAACAGTTTCAAAGTCTTCTGAATAATTTTGATCAGGCGAAGAAGCATCCTAATCAAGAAGATTTAGATACATTGACGATACAATTAAAGAGTATGATAAAAGCTATCCAGAAATCCTAGATAGCTATTTTTGACGATACATATAGAATGAACTAATCAGCATCATAAAGACAAATCCGGTCTGAATAAAATAGACAGTGTAATCTAAGATGCCGTGGATCAACGTCACTGCAATGACAGAAATAATCAACGCCATTAAGGTTTGATCCTTCCTGCTTTTAAAGCATTGATACAAAGCAGAAATGTTCTTTTGCACATAAGGCGCAATAATCAGAATTCCGATGATTCCATAACTTAAGATCGGATCTAAATAAATACTATGCGCATGCTGCGTATACATGATGCCATTTCCATAGTTTTGATAAATATGCATATAGGTTAATGGTCCCTGACCAAATAATGGATTGTCTCTGATTCCCTGAATCGCAATCTCCCAAATATCCACACGCACACCAAAATATTCAATAATATTATCGGTACGAGGAAAATACTGAGGATTAATCAACAGGAAGATAAACGCAGCAAAAGCCACAAACAAAATCAAAGCAAAGATCTTATAGCGTTTTTCAACCAGCAGCAAAATCAAGATGGCACACCCTAATGAAGGCCAAGCACTGCGGCATCCTGTCAAATAGAGTAAGAATAAATTTAAGGCAATCACCGCAAAATAATAAATAATACGTTTAACATTATCCACTTTCAGTATTTTATAACAGCACATTAAAACAAAGAACTCAATCATCATTGCATAATAATTGGCATTAAAGAAGACCGAATTCAAGCGATTTTCCGGACTGTTTAGAATAATCAGTTCAAAATCATCCGTAAAATGAGATAAAATCTGTGTGTATTCAAATAAACCATATAAAGCACAGAAGATACTTAAAAAGATCATAATATCTATAATCTTCTCAAAAAAATCCTTTGTGATATTTTGAGAATAAAAAAGAATCACCGAAAACATCACCCATAAAGCAATGCAGCATAAAGCGCCCACATAATTCTTATAATAAAGAGAAGCAAGCATACTGACAATCGTAAACAGATGAATCAAATAACTTCTTGGTGTTGTTTTATATATCTCTATTAACCTTCCTCTAAGCAATAAATAAACCGTTACTGCTGCCAATACAGCAATGCACATGTAAAAAGGAAGAAATAAGGATAATACCGAAATTAAAATCAGTTTTTGATTTTTATCCAAGTGGGTAAATTTTTCTTTTAATACATTAATAATCGCACCCCCTGTTAAAATCCTTTCCTTTGCTCAATTCTAACATAAAATACTTCTTTATACCATTCTTTTTAATATTATGTATTCTCTAAGATTAGACATACCAATTTCAATTTAATCGTGATATCCTAAAGATAGGAAGTGATATTAATGACAGGATTATGGATTTTCATCATTTTATTAAGCATTGCTTTATTTATTGGCTATCTTGATTTTCGGATAGCTGCCTCTCGCAATTATTCATGGATCGATCATCAGTCCAACCATATATTAAAATGGGAAAATAAAAACTATACCGAGGAACTTGATCAGATCAAAGCAGAATTATTTCGTTATCAACATGAAGAAGTAATAATCCAAGCAAAAGATCAGATCTCCCTTCATGGCTATTTATTTTTAAGTAACCAAAGCAAACAAACTGTCATCTGTTTTCATGGATACCGATTTAATTGTTTTAAAGAATATGCTTTTTTAGCTAAATCCCTTTTAGAGCATTCTTTTAATGTTGTGTTAGTAGATATGCGCGCTCATCAAAAAAGCGGTGGGCGCTACATTACTTTTGGCAACAAGGAACAGGAGGATGTGACTTGCTGGATTGATTATATCATAAACCGCTTTCCTGATAATCTACTTTATCTGCATGGTACTTCGATGGGAGCAAGCAGTGTTTTACTAAGCAGCACACATCCCCTTCCTTTTCAGGTTAGAGCTGTTGTAGCTGATTGTGGCTACAGTTCTGCATGGGATATATTTGAATTGCTGCATCATCAGATTTTTCATTTTCGTGTTTCCGGATTATTGTATTTATCCAATCTCTGCTTTCATATTTTTGCACATACCGATCTTCATCAGCTAGACATTGCTTCACAGCTGAAGCATTCTAAACTGCCGATTCTATTCATTCATGGCAGTCAGGATCGTTTAGTTCCGACAAAGATGAGCAAGACTAATTATCAGGCATGTTCAAGTGAAAAAAAGCTTTTAATAATCGAAGGTGCCGATCATGGGCGCAGCTTTAAAACCGATCCTGAGCAATATTTAAAAACCGTGCTTGATTTTTTTAGCCAATATCATTAACAAAAGCTAAGAACCTTTTGTCCTTAGCTTTTCATATTATTTACTTAAATCTTCTCCGTTTGTTCGGATTACTTTTTTAAACCAGTCAAATGATTTTTTCTTTGTACGTTTTAAAGTTCCATTTCCTTTGTCATCCATATCGACATACACAAAACCATAACGTTTTTTCATTTCTCCGGTACTTAATGATACAAGGTCAATACATCCCCACATTGTGTATCCTAAGCATTCTACTTTGTCTTCACAGATTGCTTTTTGCATTTCCATAATATGATCAGTCAAGTAATCAATGCGGTAATCATCATTGATCGTACCATCTTCTCCAATTTCATCAACGGCTCCCAAACCGTTTTCAACAACGAAAAGTGGCTTTTGATAACGATCATACAGTTCATTCAAGACATAGCGCAGTCCCTCTGGATCAATTGGCCATCCCCATGGCGTTGTTTCCAAATAAGGATTCGTATCTCCGCCCATAATATCGATTTTAGTTTCTGTGGATACCGTTGTTGAACGATAATAACTGAATGATAAGTAATCTAACGGATACATGCGTAAGATTTCATCGTCTCCCACTTCTTTTTTAATCGTGACCCCTTTATCCTTAAAGATCTTTTTTGCATAGCTTGGATAATACCCTCTCATCATAACATCTGAAAAGAATAATGATTGACGACGGGCATTATAAGCAGTACGAACATCAGAAGGCTTGCAGGTAGCCGGATAAATAGCACTTAAAGCATACATCGTTCCAAACATCGCATTTGGCATCATTTCATGTCCCATTTTGACAGCTAGCGCACTCGCTAAGAAAACATGATGCATAGCCTGATAATGTGTTTGATTATCCGCACTATGGGTTCCCATCATAGAGTATCCGCGAACGGCATTTAATTCATTAAATGTCAGCCAATATTTTACTTTTGATTGTAAACGTGTAAATAAAGCTTCACATAATTTCAAATAACAATCAATAGTATGACGGCTTGACCATCCATCATAGGTGTCTGCCAAATAAGATGGAATTTCATCATGACAGATTGTGATTAAAGGTTCAATGTTGTATTTTTTGCATTCATCCACAACCTCTTCATAAAATTTTAATCCCTCTTCATTTGCTGTTTCTTCATCTCCGGTTGGAAAGATTCTTGTCCAGCAGATTGAAAAACGGAATGTCTTAAATCCCATTTCTGCCATCAATGCGATATCTTCTTTGTAATGATGATAGAAATCTACTGCTTGGTGACTTGGATAATACTGTCCCTCATGAAACCATGCGACAGAACCTTCCGGTAAACTGGTTCTGTTTTCAACGGTCGATAAAGTCCCATCACTTAGTTTAATCGTGATTTGACGAGGCTTTTCATATGACCCATCAGTCACGTAATCCGTTGTCAGGGTTCCTCTTTTGCCTTCGTTAAATCCTCCTTCATATTGGAAGTCCGCAGTTGCTCCTCCCCATAAAAAACCATCTGGAAATCTAGTACTCATCTTCTTTTTTCTCCTCTTCATATATTTCTCTTGAAATCTATAATTTTATGTTATAATAAGCAACAGGAGGCGATATTATGGAACGACTTTATATCATCCTTTTGGGAATCATTCAGTCAGAACCTAATGATTCAATTGATTGCCAGATCGCAAATTACTTATTAGAACATATCCAAGACTTAAATGACATTACGGCAAACGATTTAGCTCAAACCTGTCAAGTTTCAAAGTCATCAATCAGCCGTTTCACTCGTCGAGTTGGGTTAAATGATTTCTATGAATTAAAACATATGCTCCATCACTATCAGCATAATTTGACTAAATTTGACTTTACCAGCCGCAGTGATAATGAAAATTCAATGATTCAATACATAGAAACTGTCAGTCAGCACATTCAGGATCTCAGATACATGTTAGATTTTGACGCTATTGATGAAATTACCGATGATATCTACTATTATCCAAAAGTAATCATTGCCGGAAGTCTTCAGGCAAACAGTGTTTGTCTAAGTCTTCAGGTTAATCTTTTTTCAAGCGGTAAAGTAGTTCAGGCTAAAGTGAAATATACAGAACTTCGTGAAATCATCGATAAAGCCGATTCTCAAACATTAATTATCGTATTATCATCAACTGGCAGATTTTTCCAGCGTCTATTTGTGCGTGACCAGCGCTTACTTAAGAAAGATAAACCAAAAATCTATCTTATCACTGCCAGTGCTAAGCTGAACCAGCTCCCTTATGTGGATAAAGCAATTAACCTGCATACGCTTTCTGATTATGCCAGCGGCACATTTCAGCTTGAATTGATTGCCAATTTAATTGCCCGCCGCTATAATGAAAAAGTTCGCAGCCACTACTTTGATCAGTGACAGTTACATTATAGTGATTTTAGAAAAAGATAAAGTAAAATTTCATAATTGGGGATTTGTTCCCAAAACTGAAATATAACTCTACATACAAAAACAGGAACCTTTCTTATATAGAAAAGATCCTGTTTTTTATTACACTATTTTGCTTCTTCTGCAAATTTTGCATATTCTTCTTGGGTATAGCCATCCGCTTTTGTTTCCCAGAATTTAATTTTTCTGCCCACACTCGTAAATGAGTATGGTTTTGAATAATCATTGATGCGGGTCACTTGAATTTCATGTCCATCAACATAAAATGGTACGGAATATGCCTGCTGCAGATAATAATCCTCCGCCTTAGCAAAAGCATGGTAACGTTCGTCTAAATCCACAATCTTATTGGCCTCTAAAACCAACGCATCATAAGTTGGATCAGAAATATGAGAATAATTCTTATTCATATAGCCATCCTCTGTATCTGTCATATGACGTAAAAAATCATAAGGATCATTATAGTCCGGAGCCCAGCCTACTAATGCAATCGACTGCAATCCTTTTTCATAAATCTCAGAAGTTGCGCTTTTAATATAAGGAATACCTGTTACAGTTACAAAATCATCACCTAAACATTTTTCAATGCTGTCTTTCAATATAAGGAATGTTTCTTCAGCAGTTTGATTTCCGCTGTTATAAGGCAATCCCACTTCAACCGGGAAAGTAACGTCCTGCGCACTCAGTTCTTCTATTGCTTTTTCTTTTGCTTCTTTAAACTTTGCTTCATTGTATAATCCATTGGCATATGCCTTTAATTCCTCAAAATCTTTATAGTAAGTTCCCTTAGAATCTTTAACAATAACACCGCAGGTATAAAGATTATTCATCAGTGAATCCGGATTGATCGGATTTGTTCTTTCATGATAAGGGGTAGGATTCACACCATAGAACCATGCTTTTCTAAAGTTAACATTAGAAACTGCCTGATTCCAATTTTCATTTCCAACTTGTTCATAATTAAAATAGATCTGGGCAGAACGTCCGCCTCCACGTGTTTCTACTAAATGTTCATTGCCTGCCTGAATCTTAATCTCATCCTGAGTTAGACTTGCGTGATCCAATTCATTAATTTCATACATGCTGTAGGCTTTATTCAAAGATTCCAGCATTGTCACTGTTACCTTTTCAAACGGAACATTTTTCTTATCCCAATAATGTTCATTTTTCACATATTCTTTAGAAGCTCCATTTTGATAATCCGTCATACGGTAGCAGCCGTTATACAAAATCTTATCTTTATCGGTACCGAAGTTTTCTGGTCCGACTTCATCTACGAATTTTTGATTCACCGGGAACCAAGTAATATAAGTAACAACTGAATCAAAATAAGGTTTTGGTGTCGCTAGGGTATATTTTACTGTTTTTTTATCCACTGCTTCAACCCCGACATTTTTAAATAATTCTTCTGTAGCTGTTCCGGCTTTGCTCGCTTCATAGTACTCATTTGCTCCTTTTAAAAAAGAAGTTACATTATTTACATTCTGAGAACCATTGCTCGCTGTTAAAATATATTTAATTCCGGATACAAAATCCTCCGCAGTGACATCCCCATATACTTCTCCTGTATGGGTTACCCATTTTAAGCCGTCTCTTAGCTTAAATGTCCACTCTGTCGCATCCTCATTATGACTGTAATCTTTAGCTAAATCACCGATCAATTTTCCATCGGCATCATACTCTAATAGGGCATCCACAAAATTAGCCACCACTCTAATATCCACAGAGGTATTTGTTGTCAGATAGTTTAATGTGGTAATTTCTTGATTTTGAGTATCATAATCCCGATACTCAGTTAATTTTTGAGAACTGTTTTGCTTATTGTTACACCCCACCAGCAATAAAGCACAAACTAAAAGCACGGATAATAATTTTTTCACAATTCATTCTCCTTTCTATTACGAACGATTGTATACACGAATACAATAATTATAATTACATTTTATCACTTATTTTGTAATTTGTTAATATTGGTTTGTTTTATCAGTAATTTTCAAATAAAATATTTATGTTTTTTAAAAAAATGTATATACAATCACTATTTCTAAAAAGAAAACAAAAACGGATTAGGAAATTCTCCTATCCGTTTCTACTTAGGATTAGATTCCAAATTCTTTTGGATAAACAAGCATCCCATTTAGCATTTTATCTGTTCCACTTAAACTATATGCCATAAAGTTTTCATCATTAACCTCGAATGATACTGTAATTCCAAATGCTTTTGCTGGTACATAGCCAAATCGTGGATAATAGGTCTCATGTCCAATTAATATTGAATAATCGTATCCCAGCTCTTTGGCAATGCGATGTCCTTCTTTAATTAAGGCACTGCCTACACCTTGATTTTGATATTCGGGCAGGACTGCTAAAGGGGCTAGTCCTAACTGTGTTGTCTCCCCTACTTTTACTTTCGTAAATAAGATATGTCCGACAATCTTTTCACCTACTAATGCAACCAATGATAATTCCGGGATAAAAGCATCACTCTTCCTAAGTTTCTCTACTAAAAACTGTTCGGTTCCATCGGTATGCAGTGCAGCAAATGATTTTTCTACCACTTCAAACACTTCTTTATAATCATTCTTTTCTTCTTGTCTAATTGTGATCATGATTAAATCCTCCTTTTTTAGTTATGGCTTTACAGAAAAAAGGCAAACAAAAAAGGATTCGCTATTCATCTATAAAGCATTTCAGGACATTAAAAAAACATGTCTTTGATTGATTAAAAAATGCTTATAGATCAATAGCCAAACTAACACCTCGTCTCTTTTTAGACAATAACAAAAATAACAGCCTATGTCAAACTAATTGACATCAGCTGTTACATTTTGCATCCAAGCCCCGGAACGATAACGTTTAAAGGCTAAGACAATACGAATGACTTGTTCTAACTGGATCAAGATGATCGTTGGAACAATATCAAAATGGAAAACCGTAACACATAAGAAAGCGAGCGGTAGTCCGACTGTATAGAGAATCATCGAATCCAACAGTGCCAATACCTTGGTATCTCCACCGGCTCGCAGGAAACCAAAGATCACGGCATTAAATAAACGCAGACCGATCTTAATCGCATAAGCATAAAGAATAAAGGTTGCTGCCTGCTGAACCACACCGGATTCATTAGCATATAAAATTTCAATTAAATAAGGTGCCGTAACTACCATTAATAGTCCTAAAACAATGGAAACAATCAATCCCATTCCCATAAAGTAATCTGCATAGATCTTGGCTAGCTTCATATCATTTTTACCCAGTGTATTTCCGATAATGGCTTGTACTGCACTCACGATCGCCCAAATCACCATAAAGAATAAATTAGAAATACGATCCGCAATGGCAACCGAAGTCACTGCATGAACCCCAATCATTCCAAAAGCTTTAAAGAACAGCGTTTGCCCAACACCAAATAACCCTTCATTTGCTACTGTTGGCAAAATGCGGCGAATGACCGGCTGTAAGAACTGAGTATCCAATTTAAACATAACAGACAATTTTCCTAAGAAGACTTGTCTTGTCTTAGTCGAATAAATGATATACATCAATGTTCCTAACCCTCTTGAAATCAATGTCCCATATGCCGCTCCCACGATTCCTAATTCGGGAAAGCCAAAATGTCCAAAGATCAGAAAATAGTTAAATATACAGTTTAATAATACCGTAATCGAACTAATCACCATTGTGACTTTCGTTTTAGACATGCAACGATAAGTATAGTTAAAACAAAAAGATATCATTACAAAAACATAGCTGATTCCTGTTACAATCAAATACTGTGATCCGTAATGAATAATTGTTGGATCACTGATGTAGAAGCCGCAGATAATATTCGGTATAAATACAGCCGCCAAAATAAATGGAACAGCGATTGCTACTGACAGCATAATCATGGTTCCAAATGATTTTTTCAAATTTTTAAAATCGTGACTTCCAAAAAACTGTGCTGTATAAATACCGACACCTGAACAAATTCCAAAAGAAAGCAACGTTGCAATCTGCTCCCACTGAGAACCAATCTGTACAGCACTTACCCCAAATTCACTATATCCTGATACCATCATGGAATCGGCTAATCCCACCAATGTTTCTACGATCTGTTGTAAAATAATGGGGGCAGCAATGGTACATACCATTTTTAGAAATGCCTTATCGCATATATATTTTTTAAATCTCATTTCCCTCCACCTCACATACCTTCTTATTATATAATATTGTCTATGAAAAGATAGTAGTTTTTTAAAATTTATACATAAATAAAGATAATTTTATATATAATAAAAATTCCCCTTATAAAAAGGGGTCTGAAGACTGTTCATCACAATCCTTCATCTGTTTTTTGCATTTATACATATTAATATCAGCACGTTCGGCAACTTCTTCCATTTTAATCTTCTTACCTTTATAAGCAATATCATAACCATAGGCAAAGCGAATCGGAATCTCATGATGTTCATCATTAAACTTATCCACACTCGCTTGTATACTTTCAAGCATCTGCAGAACTTTTCTTTCATCATGGTTTGTGATAATTGCTACAAATTCATCTCCGCCATAGCGTCCGATAAACACTTCATCATTAATATATTTACGAAGAATGGAAGAAAAACTGGCAATCAGAACATCACCGAATTTATGTCCATAAGTGTCATTGACCGATTTTAAATTATTTAAGTCAAACATAATGCAGGCATAACACTCATTTTTATCAAAATCGAGAGTTTCACTTAAAATTTCTCGGCAGCGACGACGGTTTGGCAACTGTGTTGATTCATCAAAGTAAGACATAATTCTAAGTTCACCATTATGATTAGCCAATTTCATCTTGGTAATCAGCTGTTTAAAATAGACGGCAATCAGTCCAATTACAAAGGTAATTAAAAGGAGTTCATAAATCTTTAGTTTTTCAATCAAAGAAAGTGAATAATGATTGATCGTATCATTTAGACGATCTCCATACTTATAAAAAGATTCACTGCTTTCAATCAAAGTATTCAAATTATATTGTCCGGAAACATAGTAGGATAAATCACTGCTTAATTTTTGCCAATTCTGATTAGTTTCCTGAAGACAGTTCCAATATTCCGGTGAGGAAATGCGTTCACTTCCATAGTTATCTTCACTATTCAGCAATTTTCTCCATAGCCCGTCAATATCTTCATGCAATATAGTTACATCCTGCTGAGCAACTGTCAATTTCACAATCCGCTGTACCTTTGTTGCAAGCTCATTGCAATCATTGGCAATATGCGTGATTTTTTGCACTTTATTGACATGTAATATGATTTGAAAAGTAAAGACAGCAATAAACAAGATAATCGCTGCCTGAATTATTCGATTTTCCCACTTTTTCTTTTCCACTCTGATCGCACCTTTTCTTCATCATATCACCAATGATGCAGGCTGTCGATTGATTCAACAAACACTCCTAAAACTCGTGCTTTTTAGACAATTTGTGTAAATTTCTGCGGGCGATCTTCTTCCATGACAGCTTCAATCATATGCTCTACCTCTTTTTCATGATCACGAATATCATAAGTTAAAGTAATGCGTTCCATGAGATCTTCTTTCGTATGCTCATCATGTCCCATCATGCAATACTGATTTCGTAAATAGTTCAGCATTTCATCTGCTTTTTTCTGTCCTATCAAACGACGGGACAAAGCTTCGCATTTAGGCAGCTGGTCTTTTTCTATTTCCATTCCTAAACCACAATGCGAACAGCCAATGTAATATTTTACTGACCATTGAATAAAAGGGATAAAAAACAAACTAAAGTGCTGATATGAACGATACACATAAAAGTGCTGATAGGTACCTTCACGTTCACAACGTTTTAATCCTAAATAAAGTGTCGGTTTACTTTTTCTTCCCCAACCCCAAATAACAAACATAATTTTTTCCTCCTTAAAAAAAGCCCAGAGATTCACTTCTAGGCTAAAATCATAAAATAGGCAAGTACAGCAATCCCTAATACAATACGGTACCAACCAAATATTTTGAAATCATGACGCTTAATATAATCCATTAATAATTTGATGACAAATACTGATGTGATGAATGCTACAAGCATTCCTACTAATAATACTGCTATTTCCACACCTGTAAAGGCTAACCCGAATTTTGCGATCTTTAATAAGCTGGCTCCTGCCATTACCGGAATTGCCAGAAAGAAAGTGAATTCAGCGGCTACAGTTCTTGACATTCCAATTAAAATTCCCCCCACGATCGTTGCTCCTGAACGAGAAGTACCAGGAAATACCGCTGCGATTAACTGAAAGACACCGATTGCAATGGCAGCCGGATAAGTAATCTCAGCGATTGAAGTGATCTGCGGACGACGATGCTTATTTCTGTTTTCAATAATAATAAATAATACCCCAAACACAATCAGCATGACCGCCACTGTCTGATAGTTATAAAATAATGCATTTAAATAATCATCAAATAAAATCCCTACTACAGCTGCAGGCACGCAGGCAACAAAAATCTTTAACCACATCGATAATTTATCTGGTTTTATATAATAAGGTGCATTTTTTGAAAAAGGCCATATTCTTTTCCAGAAAATCAAAACAACAGCTAAAATTGCTCCTAATTGGATCACGACCAAAAACATTTCAATAAAAGCATCGGACATATTTAACTTAACGAATTCATCTAATAGAATCATGTGTCCGGTACTACTGATCGGAAGCCATTCCGTAATTCCTTCGACAATTCCAAAGAGAATCGATTTTAATATCTCTATTAACATATTTATTATTTCCTCCTCGATTTATACGATTTAAAGTATACCACATTCCCCTAGTGTATCAAAGTAAAAATAATGGGCGAATTAGGGATTCTATGCTATAATTTTATCACTGGAGGCAGAAAAATGAAACAACTTACGACAAATATCGATACCCCGATTTTAACATATTTATCTATTTTTGAAGAAGAAATTCCAGAATTTCTCCATGACTATTTAGAGATCAAAGAAATGAAGCGTTTAAAAGGTATTGGCTTATTTTGCGGCTGCGATTATACTAAATTATTTAACTGCCGATTCTTTTATTCACGTTTTGATCATAGCTTAGGTGTTGCCCTGATTATCTGGCACTTTACCCATGATAAAAAACAGACGATAGCAGGATTGCTTCATGATGTTTCATCACCGGTTTTCTCACATGTTGTTGACTTTTTGAATAACGATCATCTCACTCAGGAATCAACTGAAAAAAGCAATCAGGAAATCCTTGCCAATGCTCAGGAACTGCTGGTTTTATTAAAACGAGACCAGATTCTGTTAGAAGACGTTATCGACTATAAAAAATATCCTGTTGCGGATAATGAAAAGCCACAGCTGTCTGCGGATCGTTTAGAATACATGCTGTCATCAGGTTATATTCTAGGACGTCATTTAACTTTAGGGGAAATAAAGACAATCTATCAAGACCTCACTTTACTGACAGATGAACAGGATCAGAGTGAAATCGGTTTTCAAACACTCAAAACAGCTGAACTTTTCACGCATAATGCCTGCCTTGTCGCAAAAATATATTTATCTAATGAAGACAAACTGGCTTTACAGCTGTTAGCCGATATTATGAAAAGAATGATGCAGGATCACTATGTAACGATGGAAGATTTCTATCAGTTAACCGAAGCTGAAATGATCAACATAATTGAGAACAGTCCTTATCAACCTATTTATCGCTGTTTTCAAGAATTAACCAAAGTAAAAGGCAGTGATAAAGAAATGATTGGAAAATACTGTGTCAATATTGACGTTAAAAAAAGATATGTGGATCCTCTTGTAAACAATCAGCGTATCAGTCAGATTTCAACGAAAGCAAAACAATGGATCGATGAGATTTGTTTTGAACAAAGAACCCCATATGCTTACATTGATTTGGAGGACTTTCGCAATGACCATTAAAGAAGCTAAAAATTAAAAAGACTTCTTTATGTGTATGAAAGTACGGGGACAAGTTTTTGTTGATGAGCAGCACGTGAAAAGTGAGATTGAAATTGATGAATTTGATCAAACATGTCGTCATTTTCTAGTTATTATAGATGATTTGCCGGTTGCTGCCATGCGTGCAATCGAGCATGAGGATTATACAAAATTAGGGCGCATCTGTGTCTTAAAAGAATACCGTCATCAAGGAATCGGTGAAAAGCTGGTTCGTTATGTCACGCAGTTAATCAAAGGTGAATTTCGTTTAGGCGCCCAGCTGCATGCATTAGCGTTTTATGAACAGCTCGGTTTTATTTCTTATGGGAATGAATTTATAGAAGCCGATATCCCACATATCATGATGAGAAAGGAGGTAGAATAATGGCTGATCCCAATCTTTTTATGATGTGTACTCAATTAAATAAAGAAGCGTTGACGAGAATGCCAGAGGGTTATACATTACGCCCTTGTCGCAAAGAAGAACTTTCAGTTTGGAAAGCTATGCCGTTTGATGATGCAAAGACCGCACTTGCTTATGAACCTTATATGCAGTCTTATTTTGAATTGGTCTATCAGGATAAAAGTGACTTATTTTTTAAACGCTGTCTGTTTTTATGTGATGCAAACGACCAGCCGATCGGCACTGCTTTTATTTGGCCTGCCTATGACAAGATCACAACACTTCACTGGGTAAAAGTTAAAAAAGACTATGAAGATAAAAAATTAGGAAGAGCAATGCTGTCAGTGATCCTCGGTTCCCTTTCAAAAGAAGATTTTCCAATTTATCTGCATACCCAGCCGGGAAGCTACCGTGCAATTAAGCTTTACAGTGACTTTGGATTTAAATTCATTACAGATGAACAAGTGGGCACAAGGCACAATGATTTAGATACTGTTTTGCCTGAATTACAAAAGTTAATGACAAAAGAAGCCTTTGAACAGCTTCAGTTTGTATCGGCTCCCGTAGATTTTCTTAATCATCTTTCGCATTATCCACATGATGAATTCTAATAAAAAAGACCCCGAGGGTCTAAGCAAGCTGCTTATTCTTATTTTGACGAATAAACATGATCAATGATATGCTAAAGATAATGAAATAGCCGATAAAGCTGTATTGATCCGGAATTTGGTTAAATAAAATGAACCCAAAGATCGCCGAAAACAGGATCTGTGAATAATCATAAACTGATAATTCTTTAGCGGGTGCATATGTATAAGCAGCCGTTATCGCAAATTGTCCACCTGCCGCTGCCAGTCCAGCTAACAATAAATAAGTTAACTGCAGCCCGGTCATTGGGTGGAAATTAAATAAAACAAATGGGGCTACGGCTAAACATGAAAATGTGGAAAAAAAGAAAACAATTAATGGTCCTCGTTCGCCTTTGGTTCCTAAATAACGCACCGTTGTATAAGCCGCCCCGGCCCCCATCGCTCCGGCAACACCGATCAGGGATGGAATCAGGGAAGGATTCGCAAAACTTGGTTTAATAATAAATAAACTTCCTAAAAATGCAATAATGATAGCTAGCCATTGAAACAGGCTGGCTTTTTCTTTTAAAAAGAAAAGAGAAAAGATAATCGCAAAAAACGGTGACAGCTTGCTCAGCATGGAAGCATCTGACAGCATTAAATGATCAACAGCATAAAAGTTGCACAGTATGCCTACAGTTCCGCAGGCAGAACGAATAAGCAGAAAGGGGAGGTTTTCTTTTTTAAAATGAAAACCTTCCATTGACTTCCTAATAATAAAATAAGCAAATACCAATGCGACTAGGTTTCTAAAAAAGCTCTTCTGCATTGAGGGAATATCTCCCGATAATTTAACAAACACATTCATTACAGCAAAACAAAATGCTGACATGACAATATACATGATTCCTTTATTTTTCTTCATCTTTACTCCTAAACAGAGAAGTTGTCAGATATCGTTCACCGCCATCAGGCAGTAAGACGACAATCCGCTTCCCTTTATTTTCTTCTTTTTGACTTAACTTTGCGGCAGCCGATAATGCTGCTCCAGAAGAGATTCCGACTAATAATCCTTCTGTCTTTCTAAACATACGGCAATGGTAATACGCGTCCTGCGTTGTTGCTGTCATGATCGTATCGATGACCTCTCGATTTAAAATAGAAGGGACAAAGTTAGCACCAATCCCTTGTAAGCCATGACTTTTACTGTAGCCTTTTGTCAGCAGCGGTGAATCTTCCGGTTCCACTCCGACAATCTGAATTTGTGGTAATTTTTCTTTTAAATATCTGCCAACACCGCTGATCGTTCCACCGGTTCCAATTCCCGCTACAAAGATATCGATCTTTCCATTCATATCCTCATAGATTTCCGGACCTGTAGTTAAATAATGAGCTAATAAGTTGTTGGGATTATCAAACTGTCCAACTAGAAAAGCATTGGATTGAGAAGCAACGATACGATTGGCTTCGTCGATCGCTCCCTGCATCCCTAATTCACCTTTTGTTAAAACGAGATCCGCACCATATGCAATTAAAAGCTGTTTTCTTTCGTCACTCATCGTTTCCGGCATCACAATCACAATTTTCATATGCTTCGCTAAAGCGATGGCAGCTAAAGCAATCCCGGTATTTCCACTCGTAGGTTCTACCAACAGTGTTTCCGAATTAATGGTGCCATTGTGCAACGCTTCTTCAATCATCTTCAACGCTATACGGTCTTTGGCACTGCCACAGGGATTAAACATCTCCAATTTTGTAAACAGGTTTGCCTTACTTGTAATGCCTTGCTGATAACGTTTTGCGGCAAGTAATGGGGTATGCCCAATCATGTCTTCCATATAATGATACAGCATATTTTTCCCTCCTTTTTCTATGTTATGTAAGGAATAAGAAAATGTCAAACAAAAAGCCCAGGAAATTGCCTGGGAAATATTAGCGAAAAACAACTATTGATGTGGAATAAAGCCGTAAAAATGAATAATATTCATATCTTCGGGCATCTCTAACCCATGACTGCCTAAATTACCATCAATGCGGTGACATCCATGATCCGGTGCAAATCCTAGCAACGTATTATGATTTACCCAATGCTTCTTGATTGTTTCTGCCACTGTTGCAAAAGTAGCCACATTATTTTTAAGCGCAGCTAAGGCTTCTGTACTTTCCGGTCCATAGCGGTGCATTGTGCCATCAAAGTTACCATTATAAAGCAATATAAAGTCATATTGATCTTCCTCGATAAGTGCTAATGCCTTTTGATTACATTCTTCGATCGTCTCATAGATAAAATAATCCATTTCTCTTTCTAAAAAAATCATCGATAAGCTGTCGTTGGCTGTTGAGACAATACAAGGTTTCTTCTTGTTTTTTAATAATGCGTCAAATACCGTTTCGTTTTTTATGACCGGCTTAATATAGCTTTGAATACCATGAACGACTGGCATAACGCCCGTATACATCGAACCAAAGCAGACCGGTGTAACTGACGGCATAACTGATAAGAGTGGTAATGCCAGCTGGGTATGCTTCAAAACATCATGAAACAGTGATGTATATTTTTGATAGAGCCACAAGGCAACAGCATCCGGATTATACATAAAAACCCTATCTGCATGTTGATGAAAAGATTGTTGCGCTACCGTTTTTACGATTGGCAGTGCATTATCAGCTTGTGAAGGTGCCGGCACGCCCAACACATCACAGATAGTAGAAGCAACTTGAGTAATACATAAAGAATTTAAAGATTGTTGTTCGGACATTTGAATTCCCCCTTTTCTCCCATTATAGCATGTTCAAAACACATTGCAACGCAGCTTTAAATTGTATTTTTCAGCTAATTAAGAATTGGTAGTATAAATCACAATTTGGTTATGCTTATTTAAATTTACCTGATAAATAGCTTTTCCCGATCTTACCTTTGTCTGCCATAAACAATATAAACACTTAATCATTAGTATAATAAAAGAAGTAATGCTATTGCAGTCATTACTCCTCATTATTTATTCAATTATTGTTTTCTTTTTTGTAAGGCTAGAAATTATAACAGCCAATGACAAGAGCATCCCCATGATTAAAGTCATGAATGAATTATGATCTCCCGTATCTACCATTTTTTCAATAATAGTTAAAACTTCTTGATCGATTAAATTCTTATCAGCAATACCATCTCCATCTGTATCAATATTATAATCAGGTATTCCATCTCCATCAACGTCAATGTTAAGATCGGGTTTTCCATCCCCATTTGTATCGATATTAAGATCAGGCTTTCCGTCTCCATCTATGTCAATGTTGATATCAGGTTTTCCGTCTCCGTCAATATCGATGTTAATATCTGGCTTTCCGTCTCCATCTATGTCGATGTTAATATCAGGTTTGCCGTCTCCGTCAATATCGATGTTAATATCAGGTTTGCCGTCTCCATCAATATCGATATTAATATCGGGTTTGCCGTCTCCATCGATATCTACGTTAATATCAGGTTTTCCATCTCCATCAATGTCAATGTTAATATCAGGTTTGCCGTCTCCATCAATATCGATATTAATATCAGGTTTGCCGTCTCCGTCAATGTCGATGTTAATATCAGGTTTGCCATCTCCATCAATATCTACATTAACATCAGGCTTACCATCTCCGTCTGTATCCATATTAACTGTTGTAATTTCAAAAGTTGTATCTAAGCTGGAAGCATAATTTCCTTTTCCTTTAATGATAGCGGTCGCACTTCCTACCTCAACGTTGTTTTTATATTCAACTGTGTAGTCTTCCCCTTCAACAAGTACCTTGTCCCCATCCTTGACAATAACGGGTGGGACAATCGGCTTACCGGTATAAGACTGATCTGGAATATCACCGACATTGATCGTTACTTGCATATCTTCACTATCCAATGGTTTTGGTAAGATCGATGCTTCATCTTGTAAGGTATATTCAGATGTACGATACCCTTCTTCATCTTCAAAATAGTATTTCTTTAATAACTCTTTGCTTAATTTCAGGGTTGCTTCCGCATCATCATATTTCCCTACTTTTTCTTGAGGAAAAGATGCCGTTACTTTAAGTCCTTTTAGGAAATCCTCTAAATCAGATTCTAGTACACCTTTTAATTTTAGTGTATCTAAGTCAACAACTGCATCTCTGTTTCCATCATAATATTTATCTAAAATATCAATAAACTCTGGTTCAACTTTTCTTTTCCCGGCATTAACCAAAATTTCCTGAGTAGCATCATTATAAGCTCCATTTCCGGGACGAGTCACTGTGATCGTCACTTCCCCTACTCCAACAATCGTAACATTTCCGTTCTCATCTACCACTGCAATCGATTCATCTGATGAACTATAAATAGGCGCTTCGTCTGTATCTCCACCTTCTAGTTCTAATTGAAAATCATCTCCATAAATCTTATCTAATTCACTGTCAGGTGCAATAACCGTATCGTCTGTTTTATCAGTTACTATAATGGGATTACCGCCAATCGTTTCATTGCCCTGATCTACTGGCGTTACTTCTAACTCGACAGGTGCCGCAGTGCTTTCATTATAATTTGTCCCTGCCCCACCAATATATTTAGCGGTGATGGTTTGAGTACCATCAACTGTATTTTTCCCACCATCTTCACTTGGTGTCCATTCTATCGTTGCCTGGCTGTATTCGTAATTATCCGCCGTTTTATCGACAGCTGCGGTGAGTGCTACTGGATCTCCATAAGGCTCTCCATTAATATAAAATTGCACAAGCCCAGTTGGGGCTTTACATGTTTTAGCCTCATCACTGTCTGGAGAAATGTTAGCTGTAATAGTAATTTTATTATCAGCTCCTGTTTTATCCTCCGCTCTTTCAGCTGTGATTGCAATCTGACTGTCTGCCGGATCAATTTCTGCATATTTATAATATCCACGATGTCCCCAAAAGCTATTCTGGAAAGCCGGATCAGAAGCATATTGACTAGAAGTAATAATCAACTGATATTTTCCTACATTTGCCTGCATTCCTGAAACGATCTCACCTTCTGTAGAAGGTTCTAATGTTTCATTGTCTAAAAGCTGAGACTGAATGGTCATTTTGCTGGCATCGTCCAGCACTTTTCCGCTTGGAATTGTAACAGGAATCCCGCCATCTGTAATCATTTTCAAGAAATCCTGCTGCTGTGTCGCATCAAATGCCAGTCCATCGTAGGTTTTATGTAGTCGTTTTTCATCAGGTATTGATGTATTATCTACCGAAAATGAAACATACTGCTTTAAAAGTGATCCTTGCGTTGCATCCGTCACAAAGAATGAATCCATCGGAATCTCTTTCCCGGCATCATCTTTTATTGACAAGTCAACACGAACCTCTGTCGGTGTATTGCGATTTGGCAGCCAAAAATATAAAGCTCCCTGTTCATCTGTATAAGATGGCATTCCATAATCACTTTCAAGTCCGTTAATTGTCATTTTCATATCATCCACTAATGTAACGGGAATATTATAGCCTTTCAGATCTATCTGAGTCATAAATACTTTTGTCGTTTTTTCTAAATCTCCCCAGGCAGAGCCATCTCCTTCTTTACTTTGGAATTTACCAGCACCGGAAAGGCGAATGGAACCACCGGTTACAATAACGTCTCCGCCTGCTCCACCGATATCATACCAACCTGACTGCGAAGAAGGTAGTAAAGTTCCGCCAGTAATGGTTATGGTTTTATCAGTATTTGTTCCGCCACAGCCTTGACCAAAAGCATTACTATGCGTATATCCTGTTGACTTTAGAAAACCGCCATTGATGTTAATATCTCCGGCAATGGTAGATTTTGGTGTTTGACACATAATCACATCTGTTAAAGTGTAAGTAATCGTTGAATTAGACATTCCCCCAACATAAGTACATCCGCCACCGACTCCAGCCCCGTGGTAAGAGCCATAGGCTTCGATGATTCCGCCATTAAATGTTGTAACAGTACCACCGCCGGCATGTCCTCCGCCAATTCCTGTTCCTGCACCATTGGAATTATCAGATGATCCATAGGCAGCTGCAATAATCTTCCCGCCATTGAATATCATATTCCCACTATTTTCAATGGCTGCTCCGCCAATTGCCGCAGCTCTGTAGCCTCCGTTAACTCTTAATGTTCCTGCATTTGGACTATCTAATAAAGTCAGACGATCGCCAGCATATACTACTGTACCATCCTGTAAAGTTGCGTCTCTCGAAACACGTCCATTTTCCGGAAGAACGGGCATACCATTTATATCAACATTACGACGAGCATCATCAATCGTTAAACTTGATCCTTCTCCACAGCGAATCCCCGGAAAATGACGCGCCGATGATTGAATAGTAGTTAGGACATTTTCACTACCATCTGCGATCGTAATATGAGCAGAAGTCGGATTATCAAGATTTGTCGGAATATTAATTGGTAAAATTCCTGTAATCCTTACATTATCCAAAGTAATATCCGCATCGTTTCCCGGCTGAATATAAATACAATCCGAGATAACTGCCCCATTTGTCGAGATCGTCAGCGGTGTATTGGTTTTAATCGTTAATGCTTTCACCGTAATATTGTTAACTCCTCCATATTTAGAGGGTTGCGGTGAACTTGTACTTTCTGCATTCCCATATCCCTGTGTCTGATAAATCACATCTCCATACTCATAGTCCACTCCTTCTACTCCACCAGTGACACTAAAACCACCTACTGTATTACCTGTGTCTGCTTTGGCTTCAATGTGAACTAAACTGCCTATCATAAACATAGTTAGACTTATGATAAACAATTTTTTTAATAAACCAAAACTTTGATTTTTAAAAGTCATTGTTATTCCTCCCTTATTTCTTAGCTTTTTTCTAAATATTTTTAATACCTCCGCTATTGCAATACAACATAATTACACTTATGTTGTATTGTTTAAAAAGTAAGGAAAAAAGGTTATATTTTGTCATATAAATAATTAAAAAGACAATATTTTTTGGTAATTCCTACCATTTTAGGTAAGTTTAACTTTTTCTTTTTCGTAGATAATACCTTGAAAACTAGGGGATTTTCGCCTATAATGGATACGTAAATAGCTATATGCATAAAAACCACAACATAAGTGTAATTATGTTGTGGTTTTTTGACTGTATTTTACAGTAAACCATTCCTTAGACAACGATAGATTTTTGTCATTAAACTAAATTAGAATAGTAGAAAACAATATATAGCCCCTATTTATTGCATTAATCTAAAAACATTATAAATAAAAAAGACTGTGATAAATGAATGTTTATCTACAGTCTAAAAATTTGATTTCAGTATTCTTTTATAATGAGACTTGCTTACTTACAAACTGTCTCATGCTTGCTTTTACCACTTCTTCGTCTCCGTCATAAGGAACAGTGGTGCCATTTATTTTTTGAGTAGTTTCATTCCCTTTTCCCAGTACCATAACGATTGTCGGTTCTTTAATATCCATGAAAGCTTTTTGAATCCCTGCTTCTCTGTCATCAAAGCTATAATATGGTTTATCGGTAATCACTTCGGCAATCTGCTGATTAATTTGCTCAATATCTTCATGACCGGAATCGTCCGGAACCAAATAGATTTCATCTGCAAAACAGTTTGCTGCCTGCCCTAGTTCATGACGGCGGTTAAAGGCTTTATCCCCCGGACAGCCAAAAACAGCTTTAATATGATAGTTTGGATAAAATTGCTGGGCATATTTAAAAATCTGAGTAAAGCTCGCATCATTATGAGCATAGTCAACAATACTGGCAACATGATGATGTTCGTCATTAAATTGTTTCATTCTGCCCGGAACACTGGTGTGAGCCAGTCCATATTGAATGGCTTCAACTGGGATGTTCATATCCAATGCCACTAAAATGACAGACAATACATTTTCAATATTAAACAATCCGGGAACTGATAAATAGATCGGGTATTTCTCACCTTTATATAAAATATTGAAATGTGATCCATGCGTGTCCATCTCAATATCTGCCGCTCTGATCGTTGCCTCTTGGGTCAACGAGAACGTATACACCTGCTTTTTTTGTTCATCACTTAAATAATCAACTAGGTCTGCATTCATAATACATACTTTTGAATGATCAAACAGCTTTAATTTTGATTCAATATAATCTTGGAAAGTGGGATGTTCCACATCACTGATATGATCATTGGAAATATTTAAAAAGATACCATAATGATATTCTATGCCATACACACGGTCATATTTTAACGCCTGCGAAGATACTTCCATAATCACATTTTCTTTACCATTTTCTTTTACATCACGAAAGATCTGCTGTAAGGTTAAAGATTCCGGCGTAGTCAATAAAGAAGGGACAATGTGATCTCCGTTATAGATTTCCACTGAACCTAAATAGGCAGTATCTCCTTTTTTAGAATGTGCGTCTAATATACTCTTTAAAAAATATAAAGAAGATGTTTTTCCTTTTGTTCCGGTAATCCCTATCAGATTTAAATCTTGGCTAGGATGATCATATAAGGCATCAGCTAGCAGTGCCATTGCCTTTAATACATCTTTTACTAAAATCAAAGGAAGATCTACTTCATAATCTACTTCACTGATATACGCACTTAGCTGATGATGAATTGCTTCTAAATATTCTTTTTTAAAATTATTGCCTTTACAGACAAATAAACAGTTATGTCCTAACTTTTTTGAATGAAAAGAGATACTTTCCACCTGTATTTCCACTTGCGGAGCTTTAATCAAAAGACCATGCTTCGATAATATATTTATAATTAAGTTTGTATTTAATTGCATACTCTATTTTTCCTTTTTAATATGTGTCCATTTATTCAGTTTAATAAAACAGCCAAAGATAGCTGACAAAACGGCAATGATTGGTAAAAGGAACCACAATTTCTTATTTTTCATAGTCTTCCCCTTTCAAGTAGCGTGTTCATTGACTAATCTATATCATAGCATTTTTAATTTTATATGCAACTTAAATTTCACTATATCAATCATTCTGATTCAAAGCTGAAGCAATCGCCTTATGCAGTTTCCAGACATCGTCACCATAGTTGCTTATTAATGTGATCACTGTCTTTTTTTCTTTATTATAGCTGGAAATAAAACTGACTCCGGGATCACTTCCCTGAAAATAAGACAGGTAGTCATTCCCTTGTTTTTTCAGCCATAAACCATAGCCATAGCAGTCAGCTTCACCACTGTGATTGGTCATCATGTTTTTTGTCATTTGATAAGATAATAATTGGTGAGAGAGCAGTCCTTGCCAAAACAGCTGAATATCCTTGATTGTTGTAAAGGCTCCACCTGCCCCGGTTCCTTTTGCATCTACACTGAAAATATTGGTTCGGTAACGGTTCCTACTCGCATCATAAATATAGTGATAAGCACATTTTTCTGGCAGACAATCCAATTCATAGTAACCTGTATTTCTCATATTACAGGGAAGAAATATCTTTTCTTTTAAATAATGGTCAAAAGCCTGTCCGGTAATTTTTTCCATGATCAGTGCCAATAAAACATAGCCGGCATTATTATATTGGAATTTCCTTTTTCGTTCATACATCATTGGCTTATTTATAAATAACGGCAGTAAGTCTTGGTTAGAACGAATCTTGTAGTTAGGAAAGTCGATCCATAATTCTTCGTATTCGTTCATGATGCTTTCATCAAAATAGTCCGGCATACCCGAAGTATGAGTTAACAATTCTTCAATGGTAATGCCGCTATCAATAGCTCTTAAATCAAAATCTAAAATATCTCCAATTCTATCATTAAAATTAAGTTTTCCTGTTTCTATAAGATGCAGAATGCCTACAGCAACAAACACTTTACCAGCAGAAGCGGTCGCAAACTTCGTTTCTATATCATTTGGCACTTTATTAGGAAGATCGGCATAGCCATAGGCTTTTAAAAAACAAGGTTCATTTTCTTGAGTAACGGATATACAGCCTCTAAATTCTGTGTTTATTAAATGATCAATCTTCATATTTTAAAATTCCTTTCTTCCTTCTTAAAAAATTATAGCTCACATTCCAATTGACGATCAAAAGGTTCACTGATCGCATGCATCTCATTTATTTCCATTGCATCCACACATCCCATTACCTGATAAAAGGATTGTGTTTCCACTGCTGAATGGGAAGATATATAGAGTTTCTTTGCGCCACGTTTCTTCGCCCAATTTTTCGCAGAATAAAATAGTTTTTTGCCGATCCCCTGCTGACGCATATCGTTGGAAACATGAAGACTGCTCAAATCAAGATAGTCATGATTTTTTCCAAACAAACATGATTCAACAGATATAAATCCTTTTAACTGCTGATCTAAAAAAGCACCTAAAACATAGCCATCAGTCTCTAAAGTATGTTGCAGACAGCTAGTTAGCTCCTGATACTCTTCCATTGTCCAATCATCAATAAATGGACATTCTTTAATCTGCCAAATACCATCGATGAACCGATAACATTCAGTCACCTTTTGCCGACGATAAAAATGAGCAAATAAGTCTATCCTTATTTCTTCTGTAGTCAAAGGTTTATATACAATCATCATAGTTTCTCCTTTAGGATAAGGGTTTCCTGTATGAAAGAGAGACATTGCTTTTCAAAAAGATAACCATTCTTTATAAATTCATCATCACTCATAGCAGAATAATATTTATTTAAATGGGGATCTATTGTTATGACATCTAAAGGATTTCCTCGATGTGAATGCTCTCGATCGATAATAGATGTCATTATGAACGGATCCTCCTGAATTTCTGTGGTATATATGCCTGATTCACTAACGATCGCTAATCCTGTCAAATAGTGTGCCATGCTTTTCCCGCCAACACTATCGATTAGCTTGGTATAGTAAGCAATCATTTCTTCATCATTTAATTCTTTTCCCTCAATGCGCCGAACGAATAACCCCGGTTGTTTTTGTTTAGGTACACGATCAATATAAAGTCCGGAATCGGCGCCAATCGTTGGGATCTGTGTCTGCTTATAATAAGCTAATGCTTTTTTCAAGGCATTTTCTTTTGGACTTTGACCATCTTCCAATATCTCTAGTTTAAGATTAAGACCTTTAGGAGTAACAATGTCAATCGGAAGATTTTTTAAACGCCTTTTCATATTATAAATCTTAGAATTATTCCAGGTTGCATAAAGCAGCTGCATCTTCATCCCTCCTCTTTTCCCCATTATAGCATTATTTTAGATAAAATAAAAAAGTGCTGAGCACTTTATGATCGTTAACAAAGTGATACTTCAAAAAGAGTATCGCTTTGTCAACAATCTGAGAATGCAAAAGCATTCTTAGTCTGTCAAATCTTCTCCGTTAGAAACGATTACTTTCTTATACCAGTAGAAAGAATCTTTACGATAACGAGCAAGATCTTTTAAATCAAATTCATCACGGTTGACATAAATGAAGCCATAGCGTTTTACCATTCCCTCATGTGTTGAAATCAAGTCGATCGCTGACCATGGGCAATATCCCATGACTTCTACACCATCTGTAATGGCAAGCTGAATTTGTTCAATATGTTTTCTTAAATATTCAATACGATATGGATCATGAATCTTTCCATCTTCGGTTAATTTATCATAAGCACCTAATCCATTTTCTGTGATAATCAAAGGAAGACGATATCTTGAATATATTTCTCTTAATGTACTTCTGAATCCTACCGGGTCAATTTCCCAGCCAAACTGAGTTTTTTGCAGATTTGGGTTCGCTGCCGCTTTTACCACACCAGGTTCTCCCATTGCTTTTTGCTGATCGCCGCCTTTTTCATTTACTTCCGAACCATCACTGTACTCTACTGTTGCAGTTGAGTAATAGTTGAATCCGATGAAATCAGGTTTACCGGAAGCCAAAATTTCCATATCGCCTGGTTCAATATCCGGAGTAGCATCTAAGTTTTCTAAATAAGCCCATACAATATTATTGTATTTTCCATAAACTGCCATATCTAAATATAACCAGTTTCGAATGGCATTAAAGTTTTGTGAAGCAATCACATCCTCCGGTTTGCAGCTTGCCGCATAAGTTAATGAGATATTTGGTGCTGGTCCAATCTTAGCTCCGGGGATCATTTCATGGCATAATGCCATAGCTTTTGCCTGTGCCACTAACATATGATGATTTTGCTGGTAAGCCTCTTTTTTAGGATTGCTTGATTTGATGTTTGATGTCCCGATGACCTCTCCCATCAGCGTTAAAACATTTTGTTCATTGATCGTCAGCCAGTATTTAACACGATCTCCGAAGTTTTCATACATCACTTTGGCAAAGTTAACGAATTCATCAATAGATTCTCTTCTTGACCATCCGCCTTTAGCGTCTAATGCTGCCGGCAAGTCAAAATGGAACATCGTTACTAATGGGATAATATTATGTTTGATACATTCATCAATAATATTATTATAGAATTCAATCCCTTTTGGATTTACTGCCCCTACCCCTTCCGGAATGATTCTTGACCAAGAAATAGAGAAACGATACACTTTGAATCCCATTTCTGCCATTAAAGCAATATCTTCTTTGTAATGATGATAATGATCTGCACAGACAGTTAAATCAGAAGTTCCTTCCGGTACCTTCTTAACGTCCTGAACAGAGGGACCTTTGCCATCTTCCAAGTTTGCCCCTTCTACCTGATAAGCAGAAGTCGATGCTCCCCATAAAAAGTCCTGTGGGAATGGTTTTAATTTTTTATAGATCATAGTTTTCCTCCTTTATATATAGGTATATTATACTCGATATGAATTTAGATAAAAAGACTTTTAACGACTCTTGACAAAAGCCTTTCAAAATATGTAAATTTTTTCACAAATATATTGACATTTCCCTTTGACATTCATATAATTTAGTCATATGTCATGACACATATATAAACATAAATATCTAGGGGGAAAATTTATGAAAAACAACAAAATCCATAAAATGGTCATTGCTGCATTATTATGTGCAATCGGAATTATCATTCCAATGTTTTCGCCGGTGAAGCTAGTATTGGAGCCAGCCTCATTCACTTTAGCAAGTCATGTAGCGATTATGATTGCCATGTTCGTCTCACCGACTGTAGCTATCTTCGTTTCATTAGGAACGACTTTAGGTTTCTTAATGGCAGGATTTCCGATCGTTGTCGTAGTCAGAGCATTCAGTCAAGTAGTTTGGGCATTCGGCGGAGCTTATTACTTAATGAAAAAACCTGAAACGATGAAATCATTGCCTAAAATGATTGTCTTCTTCTTTATCATTTCATTGATTCACGGGGGATTAGAAATGATGAGTGTTTGTCCTTTCTATTTTGGCAATAATTTGGGAGCCGGTTACTACAACAAAGGATTCGTTTATGCAGTACTTGGTTTAGTTGGAGGCGGTACTGTTGTTCATGGAATGGTTGACTTTGCGATTTCTGTTGTCGTATATAAAGCATTATTATCGATCAGAAGCATCAAGGCGGTTTGTCAGGTAAAAGAAGTATTTATTTCTGATGACCATATCGCTAAAACAGTAACTCAATAAAAAATAAACCGTTAAACAAATAGATGTCAACGGTTCAAGACGGGTATGACCGTCTTTTTATTTTGTTCTTTTAAAGAGTGTATGGGGAATCGCTAAAGCAAAAACGATGCCTAAAGCAATCATCACTGCGGTAGAAAAGGTTTCCAGTCCTTTAGTAAGGGCAAGCGAATGCTGATTGGTTATAAAATAATAAGCGGTGTAATAAATACCGGCACCGGGAACCAGAGGAAAGATGCCGCAGATGAGAAAAACAGTTAACGGTAGTTTTCTTTTTACGGCTAAAAAGCGACAAAAAATGGTTAATACCAACGCTCCGATAAAAATCGAATTCGTGTATCCCACTCCCAAAGCTAACCCACCTAAATAACATAGCCAGCCGATCATACCGGCTAAACCGCAATAAAGATATTCACTGACCGGAACACTAAACAGCACTGAAAAGGAAATCGTTCCGATCAATGCCACTAATCCCTGACTAATCATAGCACCACCCCCAGCATCTGATAAATAGAAAGACTGATTCCTACCCCACAGGCAATACATCCTGCAACCAATACAGCATCTAAAAGATGGATCATTCCCGATAAATAATCACTGTTGATAATATCTCGAACCGAAGTCGTAATCAGTACCCCCGGAACTAAAGGAATGATTGAGCCCATGATAATATGATCCAAAGAACTGCCTAAGCCAAAGTGATAGGATAAGCAGCCAATCAGTCCGACGACACTGCTTCCTAATATATTCTGCATGATTTTACTGGTCTTTCCTTTTAATATATATAGAAAAAAGATATACAAGGCTAAGCCTGAGATGAAAGAAGCAACACTATCCATCACACTCCCGCCTAATAAATAACAAAAAGTCGCCGCACCGATTCCGGAAGCAAAGATCTGCATGCAAGGAGAAGAAAAAGGAATCTGTTTAGCCTCCTCAATCTTCAAATAAGCCTCTTTAAGAGGCAGGCGTTGGTCACAGATCATGCGAGAAAGTTCGTTTACTGCACAAATTCGTCCTAAATGAACAGGTGCTAATGGAACATAGCGTAATTGAGTGGTATAGAGTTTTTCCCCATCGTTGACACTGACAAACAACCCATTAGCAATCACATACACATGAAACTGTTCAATGCCATAGCTGTCCGCAATGCGTTCTAGTGTATCCTGCACACGAAAGATTTCTGCCCCGCTTTTTAAAAGCAGTTCCCCAATCTGAACACACAGTTCAACAACTTCCTGCGCATTCTCTTTCATTTTTTCACCTCAAAGGGAATCGGACGATGATGCAGAGCATCAATCATTTGACTGACACATAGATCCCCTACCCGCTTCAAGGCTTCATTCGTATTTGCGCCTAAATGGGGAGTAATAATCATATTTTCCAACAACATCAATTTTGAAAAATGCGGTTCATGGGTAAGTACGTCACTGGCTGCCCCGGCAATTTTCTTTTCTTTTAAAGCAAGATATAAAGCCTCTTCGTCAATGATGGCTCCGCGCGCTGTATTGATTAAAAAGGCAGTAGGTTTCATTACTTCTAATTCAGCTTTCCCTATCATATGATAGGTTTCTTCATTCAATGGCAGACATAGACAAACATAATCACTTTGACGAAGTAAGCTAACTAGACTTGCACAATTAGTGATCCCCAATTCGTTTGCTGCTGTCTGATCTAAATGATGTGAGTACCCTAACACATTCATCTTAAAGCCATCTTTTAAAATCCAAATTGCCTGTTTGGCAATGGCTCCCACACCGATAAATCCTACTGTCTTCCTACTTAGCTCCTGTCCCATTAAATAAGAGGGCGCTAAATTGCAAAGAGTCTGCGATGAATAATCATGCTCCGCTTTGATAAGCTGTCTTGATAAGGCTAACATAAACATGACGATCATCTCAGCAACCGAAGTACTGTTCTGATTAGGCGTATTGAACACCTTGATATGTCGTTTTTTTGCTTCCTCTATATCCACGTCATCGCAGCCACTTCCATGAATGCCAATGACTTTCAAATTGGGCAGATGATCCATCAAGCCTTTATCCACCTTTATATTACGAGTAATCAATCCTTCAATCTTTTTCGGAATAGAAAAGTCTTCAACAATCTCAGTCTCACTTTTTAAAAGTGCATAACTGTCAGGATGAATGGGTTCCGATAAATATACAGCCATATGTCCGCCTCCTTTAAAAGCGTTTATTTTTCATCATAATCATCTAAAAAACTATGAGCGATACCATCTTTCTTATAGCCGATCACCGTATCTAAATTAATATTATGAATACTTCTAAATATATTAATATCCACATTTGGATAAATTTTGCGATAAGCGGCAATCAAACGTTTCATTTCATTTCTTTTAGAACCACCGCTGGTTTCAGTGATTGTCTCTGTCAATCGACAGGCACATAATAAAAACTTTAAATGATGATAGTCACGCCAGCGTATGATCGCTGCTTCTTTAACTAAATATAAAGGACGAATCAATTCCATTCCTTCAAAATTATCACTATGCAGCTTAGGCATCATTGTTTTGATCTCTGACCCATAAAACATGCTCATAAGAATCGTTTCAATCGCATCATCAAAATGATGACCTAAAGCAATCTTATTGCACCCTAAACTTTGGGCAAAGCGATATAAATAGCCTCGGCGCATTCTGGCACATAAATAGCATGGATTTTCATCCACTGAATCGACAATCTCAAAGATATCGGACTTAAAAATCTGAATCGGAATATCCAGTTTTTCTGCATTATCTTTAATCAATTGCAGATTTTCCTCTTTATATCCCGGATCCATCACAATAAATTCAATCTCAAAATTATTCTGTCCATGACGCTTTAATTCCTGAAACAGTTTTGCCATCAGCATCGAATCCTTGCCCCCGGAAATACAGATTCCAATATGGTCTCCATCTTTGATCAGCTGATATTCATTAATGGCTTTTATAAAAGGGCGCCATATTTCTTTACGATATTTTTTTATAATACTTCTTTCTACTTCCTGATAAAATTCCATGTTTTTTCCTTTCTACTATTACCTTCTAAATTTTTAACATATTTTCATCTTTTTGACTACAAATTTAAAGAGAAAAAGATAATATTTATGTACTTATAAAGAGATTTTGCTATAATTTTAAAGATGAGGTGATAAAATGCAGGAAATTCTATTTTTTGATGTTGATGGAACATTGCTGGATTCACAGTTTCATATGGCAGAATCTACTAAAAAGGCGCTGATTCAATTGAAGCAGAACGGACATCGGCTTTGCATCGCCACGGGCAGAAGCTATGATTCTTTATTGCGTACTCATATCACAGAGATGATAGAATGGGATGGCATTCTCTGCAACAACGGACAACTAGTACTAGACAAGGATCGCAGAATTCTGTTTAAAGCCTTGATTCCAAGGGAATCAGCCTGCGCTTTTTTAAGGATTGCCGCAAAGAAAAACTATCCTGTCGTTGTCAAATGTAAAGAGCGTTTTATTTCTCAAGTGGCTGATGAAAACACAGTTTTGGTGCACCGGCATTTCAATAATCCACTGCCGAAAGTTGGCACATTGAAACATCAGGAAGTAGAAGCAATGAACATATACGCTCCTCAATCAGAGGATTATCACGATTTTTCTCAGATTGAAGGCATTGATATTATTCCCTGTGCCTTAAACTATGCGGAGGTAAGTCCTAAAGGCGTCAGCAAGGCTTCTTCTATTAACTATTTACTTCAACACTATGGGCATACTTCTTACATTGCTTTTGGCGATTCACCAAATGATATCAAGATGCTTAAGAATGCCACAACTGCCGTTGTGATGGGGCAAAGCATTGAGGAAGTCAAACGTTGTGCAACACTCGTTACTAATTCCATTGATCAAGATGGCATCATGACTGCCTGTTTGCAGTTACATTTACTTAAGGAGGAAACATAATGCGAATCTATCCCACCACTACCTTTAATTATCAGTATTTAGATGAAAATAATCAAATTCAAAACTTGAACTATCATGTTGTGAGTTTTCATGAATATTTACACGATCAGGATATTGATCTGTTTTATATTGAAAATGCTTCTATTATAAGTGTCCAGCAAACCATTGAACTTGATAAAGCAGCTTTAGAATATGCTTATCTTGGATATTTAGATAATCCTAAAGAGCTTACGCTCCTATTTCCACGTGATCCGAGCAAAGCAAGCTGGATCTTCAATGTTCAAGATATTCGATTCAACTACAAATCCAACATACCAAACTGGGGAGATGAAGATAATGTTTAAACATATATTTCTAACGGGTGATAATGATCAGCTCAAATCAAGGATTATTGATCAGCTGTTAGAGGATAAGACTTTCAGCGGATTTACTATTCTGCCTTATCAGATCAACGGACAGCAAAAAGGTCGCTATCTGCATAGTTATGTTGCGGTTGAAGAATATGATAATGATCTGCCAATCGAGGTGAAGATCAACTCTCGGCAAAGTGTAACGGTTCCCAATGTTTTAGACTACTTTGGGGCGAAAATTCTTTTAAATAGTCTTCATTCCTCTGCATCAATCATCAAGATGGATCCCCTTTACATATCCAATCATAAAGCTTTGATTTTTTTAGAAGAATTTGATCGCTGTCTTTATAGTGACAAACATATTATTGGTGCCCTTTCTACTATGAGTGATGAATTAAGTGCCTTAGTATTTGCAAATAAAGAAAGCTGTTTACTGGAAATCAATGAAATGAATCAGACACAAATTGTAGAAAACTTAAAAAGGATCATGTCCAATTGGGACTGATCCTTTTATTATGCAAACAAGATGACAATGAAGACTATCGCAAAAGCAATCTGCGCTCCTCCGGTTAACCCGCCATAAAGAATGGCTTTAGGTCCTTCCTTGACTAAATCTCTGAATTTCACACGCATTCCAATAGCCGCTAAGGCAATAATTTCAAACTGCGAACTGATTGATTTAGCTGTAGCCGATACAATACTTGGAATAATACCTGTACTGTTTAAAACGCTGAAGATAAAGAATCCCACCACAAACCAAGGAATCCCTGCTTTGATTTTAGATGTTATTTGAGTGTTCTTGGAAAACAGCGGCTTCCCTTCTTCAAGATTCATCTTTGAATAAGATAATGCAATAAATACAATAAAGATAATACGCACAATTTTAAAGATCGTAGCAAATTCAACCACTTCTTTGTTTACCATCACTGCCGAAGCAATGACCTGACCGATCGATTGTAAAGTACCGCCGAGCATCGCTGAAGTTTTCAATGTTTCATGATGATACAGCCACCCGGTTAAAAGCGGTAAGAGTACCATCAAAACTGTTCCGGTTACATTGACAATCGTGATTGAAATACCTTTATCTTTACTGTCTGCATCTACAATCGGTGCCACTGTTCCGATAGCCGATGATCCGCAAACTGCATTCCCCGCACACATCAGTAAAGAAAACTTTTTGGTAAAGCCGAGTTTCTTTCCGATATAATAACAGATCATAATCGTACACGTCATCTGCAAGGAGATAAATCCAACTCCCTGCAATCCAATTCCTAAGATATCTGTCAACTGGAGTGTTAAGCCGGTTAATACAATCGAATATTCTAATAATCTGCTTTCAGAAAATTTTGTTCCGATATTAAATATATCTTTATTTAAAAAAGTATTCCCCGCCAGCATTCCTATTCCAATCGCAAAGAGCGCTGCGCCAACGCCGGGAACGATTTTTGCGATCTGCTGTGCGATCAACCCGATAATCAGACAAACCATAAATCCTGGTCCATATGCTTTTATTTTTTTCATAAACTTCTCCCCTATCTGTTGTTTGCAGTTTATCATAGTATTAATATAAATAAAAATTATAATATTTTATTTA
>NZ_JBKTEM010000002.1:518107-518707 GCF_047239305.1 Beduini sp. | reverse complement strand
CTGGCATGATAACAACGAATGCATCCCTGATCGCAACTAAGTGTCTTTGTGACCCAATTCTAGCTGCAAGAGGGACAAATTTTTCTTCCAAAAATTTCATTGTCTTTTTCCTCCCGTTGATTTTGACCTAGCTTGCTCAAGGCTAAGCTTGATAGTTTAGAATACTATCGCTTCATCTATCTCTACTATACTCTTTGTAAGCGCTTTTGTCAATTAAATTGTAAGCGATTTCTTAAAAAGTTCACAGAAAGTTCATAATTAGTGAAACATAAATGAAAGCGAATATTACTACAGTAAACTATTAATGTCTATGGATAAAACAACCCAATAAAATGATATTTTATGAACCTTTCAAACGATTAATTCACATATAGTTCACATTATATTCATTCAAATTCCGATTATTTCTGCCATAAGCCGCACCTTGACACTCCCCTTTAATACTATACTTCATTTTACTAATCAAGTTCGCTTATTAGAACCTTATTCATCATAATATTAAAAAAGCCGAAGCATACGCTTCAGCTGATTTGAGCAATATTTAATTTTTATTCTGCATTGGCATTTTGTTTGTTTGATACCATTACAAATGGCATCCAT